>JANXWY010000427.1 GCA_025350905.1 Verrucomicrobiota bacterium | reverse complement strand
GCGGTCCCCAGCATGGGTTGCACCGGGGCCCGATGTTCGGCGGCGTTCGGCAAATCCGCCGCCAGGTTAAATTCGTTGCCGAACTCCCAGGCCCAAATGGCGGGCGAGTCGCGATAACGGGTCACCACTTCCCGCACGTAGGTGCGCATGAAGGCGTGGGTACGGCTCGCGGCATTGCCCCATTGCGCCACCGGTTCGCCCGCCAGATCGGAGATCGTCGGTTGATGCCAGAATAGCGATGGGATCAAGCCGATCCCTTCGTGTTCCGCCAGCTTGACGATTCCGTCGAGGCGGGCGAAATACTCCGCTCGATTCGTCTGATAAAGCCCCCATTCGATGGGCCAATAGCCGCCCGCCGAGAAGCGCACGAATGGAATCTGGTTGGAAGCCAGCACTCGGAATCCGGCCTCGACCTCTCGCAGCTTCCCGTCGCCGAGCAACCGAACGAAGGCATCGTAGTAATTCACGCCAATGCCGCGAAATGCTTTTCCGTTCAACCACAACTCGCCGTGGAGTCCCACGGCCAAGCCGCACGGGGCCCGCTCCGTCGCCCACCCGGCGGCGACCATCAGCCAGCCCGCGATTAGAACCAGCTGGGGGAAAGCAAGCGCGGTTGCCCGGTGGCGGTGCGATTTTGGGGGCGGAGTAGCATCCGCTGACATGTTGTAATTCTGCGCGGGGCGATGCCATCAGGCAAGCTCTTCGCCGTTGCTCGCGAGTAAGGTCGTTGTCGTTCAGCGCCGAAATTTGTTCGGTGAAAGTCCCGCCCTCAAATTGTCAAAGTATCTTCGCGCTTGGGGCCAGGGTCCAGGCTTGTGCGTGGTGGCTGAAGCCGACGCGCGGATAATAGTCCACCGCCTTGGGCGCGGACAACAGGATGACGGTGGATGAACCGCCCAGCTCACGGGTGCGTCGAATCAGTTCCCGTCCGATGCCACGTCGCTGGTGCGACTGTCGTACCGCAAGGTCCGACAAGTAAGTGCAAAAACTAAAGTCGCTCACGCTCCGGGCGATGCCGACTAGTAATTCGCCGTCCCAACCGGTCACGACGAGGTTGGCATTGCGAAGCATGAGCGCCATCCGTTCGCGATCTTCCACCGGTCTCCGCTCCCCTAGCGTCGAAGCGCGATACAACTCAATGGCCGCGTCCAGGTTGAGATCGTTGCCGGAACGATAGGTAATCATGTCGCCAAGATGGCGGATGCCACGGGTCGGGCAAGCTTTTCGGATGCGGAAGTCGAAGCCAGTCATGGGTGGCCGCGTTCGGAGCTACTTTCGCAGCCGGGCCATAAAACTGGCGTCCGTTCCGGCGAGGTCCGTACGCCGTTGGGTGGCGAGCAACTCACCGTAAATCCTCACGTCGCGTACCAGCATCGCCAGTCGCTGGCGCAGTCCCTCGCTCACGATCTGGCCCTCTTTCACGTCGGTTTTATCCGCAAACGCCACACCATATGGGAGCGACCACGCATAACATTGCCGCGCCACCGTCCGCAACTGGTCCGTGACCGTCAGCCCTTTTTCGTGCGAGGCGACGAGCGTGGTGAACAATTTGCCGGCAAATTCGTGCCAGAAATGATCAAGAAAATTTTTCAGCGCCCCGCTCATGCAACCGTGATAGTCCGGCGTGCCGAGGAGGAAAACGTCGGCGCCGGCCACCCGCGCCTGCAGCGCGGCGAATCCGGGGTGGTGGTAAGCTGTGTCCGGATTGTAGAGCGACAGCGATTCCTGATTCAGGTCCAGCATGTCCACCTCACAACCCGCCGCGCGCAACTGCGCCGCCGCGTGGTTCACCACCACCCGCGTGACGGAGTCAATATGCATGCTACCGACCACGGCCAGAACTCTCAGCTTTGATTCAGGCATAAATCTTGAACTTGAATTTCTTCAGAAACGCCGAAGTGACGGAGCTCGATGATATCGGTTTTCGGCCTTCGGAATTCCGGAATTTCATCAGCGCCGGCTCACCCCCGCGGCTACGGGCCGAGCAGACTCCGCACCTTGGCCAACGCTTCATCCAGTTTGCTCGCATCCTTGCCGCCGCCGCGGGCGTTCTCGGGTTTGCCGCCGCCTTTGCCACCGACGATCGGCGCGATCTGCTGGATAATCTTCCCGGCCTGAACTTTGGAGGTGAATTCGGGGGAGACCGTGGCAATCAAGGTGACCGCCGTGTCGGAACCGCCGCCCAACACGACCACGCCCTTAAATCTGCCCTTGAGCGTGTCGGCAATGGCCTGGAGGAAATCGCCAGTGGCATCCCCGAGGTTGTGGGTGATGAGCGGAATCTCGTTCACGCTCTGGGCCGAGCCCAGTAATTCACTGGCGGCATTCGAGGCATTGCGCAACATCGCGATTTCCACTTCTTTCTCGAGCGCTTTCTGCTGCGCGAGCAGGTTCTCGATTTTCTTTTCCAGTTCGTGGACGGGGGAATTCACCCGGCCGGCGATGGTCCTGATCAACTCGCGGTCGAGTTTCATTGCGTCGTACGCCGTCAAACCCGCGACGGCCTCGATCCGACGGACGCCGGCGGCAATCGCGCTTTCGCCCAGGATGCGGAACAAACCGATCTCGCCGGTGGCGCGGGCGTGCGTGCCCCCGCAAAGTTCCATGGAGTAACCATCGAGTTTTCCGGCCGTGCCTCCGATTTGGACGACGCGGACGGTATCGCCGTACTTGTCCCCGAAGAATTGCATCACGTCCGCGCGCGATTTTACCGCGGGGTAGGGGACTTCGGTCCACGAAACGCCGGCGTTCTCGAGGATGCGTTCATTGACGAGCTTTTCGATGTCAGCGAGCTGGACGGGCGTGAGCGGCGCGCTGTTGAAGTCGAAGGTTAACTTGTCCGGACCGACGAAGGAGCCTTTTTGGGATGCTTCCGGGCTCGCAATCTCGTGCAACGCCCAGTGCAGCAAATGCGTGACGGTGTGGTGGCGCTGGATGGCGGCGCGGCGCGGCGCGTCTACGACGTAACGGAGCGGGGATTCGGGAGGCGCGTCAATGCCCAGTGGGTCTTCCAGTTTGAGCACATGAACCCCCGCCGGCGTCCGGATGGTATTTAGTATCTTGACCCGGTTTCCGCCCGTAGTTTCGACGTAGCCTGTGTCCCCCACTTGACCGCCCATCTCCGCATAAAAGGGGGTGGTTTCAACGAACAGCTTGTCGCCGACGATCATCGTTTGGCCCCCCTCCGCAGTCAGCGTGTCGAAGCCAATGAACTTGGTTCCTTCCCAAGGCGGATTTGCGTCCGCGAGCTTGATGACTTCCTTCCGCTGCGCCTCTTGGGAACGCTTGCGCTGCTCATCCATCAACTTGTTAAAGCCAGGTTTGTCCACGGTTAAACCGCGTTCGCGCGCCATCAACTCGGTGAGGTCGAGCGGAAATCCCTGTTCGTCGTAAAGCCGGAACGCAAATTCACCAGAAATGTTGAATTCTATGGTCGGTTTATCGCGAGGAGTGAGGGCGCCGCGGAATCCTTGTCCTGGTGTTCCACCCAACAATTTTGCCATTGATACTTCGTTTTCAAACAAAGCGATGCCCTTATCTAACGTCTTGTTAAACGCCTCCTCTTCGATCTCCAGCACGTCTTTGATGTGTTGCCGTTTGGCGCGGAGTTCAGGAAACACATCGCCCATAGTTTCGGCCAACACGTCCACGAGCTTGTAGAAGAACGGTTCGTGAAAGCCGAGGGTGCGGCCGTAACGAACGGCGCGGCGGAGAATGCGCCGCAGGACGTAGTTGCGGTCCGTGTTGCCGGGCTGGATGCCGTCGGCAATCGCAAAGCTTAACGTGCGTATATGGTCGGCGATGACACGGAACGCAATGTCGAGGGCGATTTGTCCCGCCGCGGGAGCGTCGCCATCCGGGGGGCGGCTGGTTGCCGCGTCCGGAAGGGAACTCGCTGGCAGGATGCCAGCGCTCCCGGGAAGCGTGCTGCCGTATTGCTTGCCGCACAACTTTTCCAACGCATCGAAAATGGGGCGGAAGATGTCCGTCTCGTAATTGGAAATGGTGCGGGTAAAGTCGGTGAAGCCCTGCGTGTTTTGAATGATGCTGGTGACGCGCTCGAAGCCCATGCCGGTATCCACGTGCTGCGCCGGCAGGGGCGCGAAGCTGCCATCGGGGTTGGCGTTGAACTGGATGAAGACGAGATTCCAAATCTCGATGCACTCGGCACTGCCTTGGTTAACCAGGTGGCCCCGGGTGTCGCCTTGTGGCGTCAGGTCCACATGGAGTTCGCTGCACGGGCCGCACGGGCCGGTTTCGCCCATCATCCAGAAATTATCCTTTTTATTGCCGGGGACGATGTGAACTTTCGGATCACAGCCGGCGGCCGAAAATTTCTTCGCCCAGTACATGGCGGCTTCCTGATCCGCAATTTCGAACGGCGAGCCTTCTTCGTTGGGCGGAATATACGTCGGCGAAGTCATCGCCAGGACCAGAACCTGTTCGAGTTCCTGTTGCCATTTGGTTTCCCAGTCGGGTTGCCCGTGGTACGGGCAGAACACGGTGGCGTAGAGGCGTTGCGGCGGAAAATGCCAGGTGCCGACCACCAAAGCCCAGGCACTCTCAATGGCTTCCGGCTTGAAGTAATCACCGAAAGACCAGTTGCCGAGCATCTCAAAAAATGTGTGGTGATAGGTGTCAAGGCCGACGTCGTCGAGGTCGTTGTGTTTGCCGCCGGCGCGGATGCATTTCTGGGTGTCGGCGGCGCGACCGGGTGTGTAAGGGCAGGGCGTCTGACCGAGGAAGATGGGGACAAACTGGTTCATGCCCGCGTTCGTGAACAGCAGGTTCGGCGAATCGGGCAGGAGCGAGGCGGACGGGACAATGGTGTGCTGCCGCGACTTGAAGAAGTCGAGGAACGACTGGCGGATCTGGGTCGAGGTCATCATCAATTCAAAAATAGTAATGCCAAATCAAAAAAATGTGGATTGTCGTAAGGGACCAGAGTGAAAGCGGCACCGCGCCTTCGGCGACAAAGTGGACGCAAGCTAGCCTACCCCGACGGACAATGCGAGTTGGAAGTTCGTGCAGAGAAAAGTGCTTCGGGAAATACGCCACGATTCGACCGCCCAGCCTTCGCTTGTCGCCGCTGGTCCGCAACCACAGTTTCCACTTTGAACTTCGCGGACGGAACTCTAACCTGTCGCGGTGAGCGATGAATTGCCGAGCGTGACCGTCATCATTCCGGCGCGGCCCGACGAACCCGATGTCAAGGCGGTGACGGCGGCGCGGCAATTGGACTATCCTACCACCAAACGGGAAATCATTCTGGCCCGGGGCCAGCAGCCCTCGGTTCAGCGCAACCTGGCGTTGCGGGCGGCGACTGGGGCACTGGTCTACTTTCTCGATGACGACTCGCTTGCGCTCCCCGGGAATCTGCGGCGGGCCGTGGAATATTTTCGCGATCCCCAAGTGCAGATGGTCGGCGGGCCGAACCTCTGTCCGCCGGAGGCGCCGGCGTTGGAACAGGTCTTTGCGCTGGTGCTGTCGAGTTGGCTGGCCTTTGGCCCCAGCCGGGCGCGCTACGCCAAAGTCGGGTCGCTCCGCGAGACGAGCGAGAAGGAGCTGATCCTTTGCAACCTGATCGCGCGGCGCGAGGCGTTGCTCAAGCATGGCGGGTTCAACGAGGCGCTATATCCCAACGAGGAAAACGCCCTCATGGACGAAATCCAGCGCACCGGCGGCAAATTGCTCTACGATCCGGAGCTGTTTGTTTACCGCCGACCGCGGCGCACCTTGCGGGCGTTTGCAAAAATGCTCCGCACTTACGGCCGCGGCCGGGCCGAGCAGTTTCGCGCGACACCAACGATCGGCTCGGCGCTGAATTTCGTGCCGCCGTTGTTCCTGCTTTATCTGCTCACGGTGCCCATTGTCTTGAGTTTAGCGTTTACTACCCGTTCCCAGCATCTCCCGGAACTTTGGTGTTTCCCGCTGGCTTGCTACACGGTCGCGGTTGTAGTGCAAGGAGGCGCACTGCTGCCGCGGGCGGGAGCGCTGCGCGCGTTGAGCGCGCTGCCTTTCATCGTGCTGACGCACGTACTGTACGGACTCGGTTTCTGGATCGGGTTGTTTACGCGAATGAAGCCCCCGGGCGAAAGGGCGAATGTAACCGTGAAACTGGAGACGGTGGCTTGGTCCTAGCCGCTGGCAAAGGAGTGCTCAAATTTTTCGGCAGTCTTAGGCTGCCACGGCGGCGACTATCCAGACCAACGCGGAAGCGAGGCCGGAAAATTGGCGCGGACGGCATTAACTTTTTCCTCGCTGCCGGCTCGCTTCATAAAGAAACACCGCGGCCGCGCTGCCCACGTTGAGTGAATCCACCGTGGGCGGCATCCCAATCGCCACCGCTTCGCTGCACGCCGCCAGCACCGGCGGGGAAATTCCCTTCCCTTCGCTGCCGAAAACCAGGCAGCAATCGTCGCGGAAATTTGCCGCGGACAAGAATTTGCGCTCCGTATGCGGGTGCGCGGCGATGCAGCGGAGGCCGTGACCGCGCAGCTCGCTTAGGCTCTGGACGAGATCGGTCGACGCGATGGCCGGTAGTTGAAAAATCGTTCCCATGGAGTTCCGCACCGCGCGGCGGAGATAGGGACTGGCACAGGTTTCACCGACCAGCAACGCTTGCACGTCGAAGGCCACGCAGTTGCGCACGAGGACGCCGATGTTTTCCGCGTTCGTCAAGCCATCCACGGCCACGAACAGGCGGGGCGGTTGGCACGCCGCGATCAAGTCGATCAGCGAGGGAGGCGATGGAATCTTGCCCACCGCCAGCACGCCTTGGAACAGATCGAATCCCACCAGCCGTTCGAGGATTTCTTTCCGGGCCACCACATGAACCGGAATGTTGGTTTCCGGTCGGGCGTGCAACAACGGTTCAAACTCGGCCAATCGGGCCACCGGCAGCAGCACGGAGACGACTTCGAAACAACTTTCCAGCAGCCGCCGCACAACCTTGTCGCCCTCGGCCACAAAAATGCCCTGCGCTTCGTGTTCACCGCTCCGCTTCAACGTGCGATAGGGGGCCAGCTCCGGCAGGTCGAGGGAATCAATACGGCGAACGTCGAACATTGGCGGCTACAAACACAGCGTAGGGCAGGGCGCGGTCTGGGTGGTTAGAGCCAGCTGCACGTGCGTTGCGCCGATGGTCGATAGGCGCTTTTGCACCACCCCGAACGCGAGCTCCGGCTTGTTGCAATCGCTGCTCAAGTGGCCCAGAAATAAATGGCGCAGGTCGCCGGACATGATTTCGGCGCTGCAATCCGCGGCCGCTTCGTTGGAGAGATGACCGTGCCGGCTGAGGATGCGCTGCTTCAAACTCCATGGGCGATGCCGGCAATCCTGCAACATTTTCACGTCGTGGTTGGCTTCGAGCAACAGGACGTTGGCCGGGCGGATCCGTTCGAGGACGAGCTTGGTGACGTGGCCGAGATCCGTGGCGAATCCCAGGTTGCCGCTGCGGGTGCGGAGCAGGTAACCGACGGGATCCTGGGCGTCGTGCGGGATGGAGAACGATTCGACGGCGATGTCGCCCACGTCGAAGCTGCCGCCGGTGGTGAAGAGGCGGAAGTCCAGCTGCACCTTCAACGTGCGTACGATTTCCTCCTGGGTGGCGCGATTGCAATAAACCGGCAGCCGGAGTTTTTCGGCGATACCCACAAGGCCGCCGATATGGTCACCGTGTTCGTGCGTGATGAGGATGGCGGTGAGATTTTCCGGCGCGCGCCCGATGCCCGCGAGCCGCTGGCGGATCTGGCGCGGGCTGAAGCCGCAGTCCACCAGTACGCGCGCCTCGTCGGTTTCGACGTAGGATGCGTTGCCGGCCGAGCCGCTGCCCAGAATCGTGAGTTTCACAGCCACGCGTTGACGTTAGGAGGGCGGACATTTCGGAGCAACGTTTTAGTTGGTGGATGAATGAAGTCGAGCCGGCCCGTCGCGGAGTAAAATCACTTCTGCGGCGCATAATTTAGTTTGGCGTGAGGCGGGGCTAAGCTATGAGATTGGGCCAGTTGTCGAATTTGGACTGCGCTTCAATTCAAGCGCTTCTCGAAACAACGCCCAAGGCCTCGCCGATATCTTGGTCGAAAGGACTGGCTTTTCATTGCTCGTTGAATTTTCACTACCGAAGTGCGGCCGAAGTCCGTCGTCAGCGGAAGTTTGTGCCCGTGGCACGCCCGGTCGGATTCTTGCAATCCCGCGGCCATTACGCTATGCATTACGCGTGAACACCGGCAGTACCTCCACGTTCCGGCAGCGGTCAGGGCATCACGCTTTGACGTCGTTCGGCGTTCTCCTGTGGCTGGTGGGGTCCGTCCTTTCCGCCGGTAGCGCAAGTGCAACCGTCGATTTCAACCGCGACATCCGCCACATCCTGGCCGACAACTGTTTCAAGTGTCACGGACCGGACGCCAAGGAGCGCAAAGGAGGAGCGCACGGCCTGCGGCTCGACTCTCTGGAAGGGGCGGAGCTGGACCTCGGCGGGTATCGCGCCATTGTGCCGGGGCAACCCGGCAAAAGTGAACTCGTACGGCGCATCACGACCAGCAATCTCGACGACCAAATGCCGCCACCGAAATCTGGTAAAAAGCTCACCCAGGTCGAGATTTCCTTGCTGCAAGCCTGGATCAAACAAGGGGCCGTTTATTCCCGGCACTGGTCTTACGTCAAACCGGTTCGTCCGGCTTTGCCGCGTGTGCAGAACAAAGCGTGGCCGCGGAACGAAATTGATTTCTTCATTCTGGACCGACTGCAACGCGAGCAACTCAAACCTTCGCCGGAGGCGGATCGGGCCACGCTCCTGCGCCGCGTGTCGCTCGACCTGACCGGTCTGCCGCCCTCGCTGGCCGAACGCGAGCAGTTTTTGAACGACCGCAAGTCCGGGGCCTATGAAAGATTGGTGGACCGGTTGCTGGCGAAAGCAGCGTTCGGCGAACATTGGGCGCGACCGTGGCTCGACCAGGCGCGCTACGCCGATTCGGCGGGCTACGCCGACGACCCGGCGCGGACGATCTGGGGTTACCGTGATTACGTGGTGCGGGCACTGAACCGGAACAAGCCCTTCGATCAGTTCACCCTCGAACAAATCGCCGGCGACCTTTTGCCGGAGCCGACGGAGGAGGAACTTATCGCCACCGGATTTCACCGCAATACCCTCACGAACAACGAAGGCGGCACCAACGATGAGGAGTATCGCAATGTGGCGGTCGTCGATCGCGTGAATACCACGATGGCCGTCTGGATGGGCACCACGATGGGTTGCGCGCAGTGTCATACGCACAAGTACGATCCGATCACGCAGCAAGATTATTTCCGGCTGTTCGCCATCCTGAACAACACCGAAGACGCGGATCGGACGGACGAAAGTCCCTTCCTTGGCCTCTACACGGCGGAGCAAAAAGCGCAGCGACACCAGTGGCAAACGCAGATGGCCCGGCTCGAACAGATAGCTCAGATGGCCACGCCGCAGTTGCTGGAATCCCAGGTGGAATGGGAGAAGGGATTTGCCCCGGAGTTAAAATGGGAGGTCGTCATTCCGACCGAGGTGAAATCCAAATCTGCGGCCGTCGTGACCCGGACGGCAGACGGCGATATTCGTGTTGCGCGCGGCGGCAAGACGGATGTCTACAGTATTGAAGTGCTGGCGGTCACCAACACAACGCTGACTTCACTGCGGCTGGAAACCTTGCCAGATGACGCCTTGCCTGCCCAAGGCCCGGGTCACGCCGAGGGGAATTTCGTGATCTCCCAAATCCTCGCCACCGTCGTTCCCCCGGCGGGACCGCAGTTATCCGGGCGCTATCTCCGCATCCAGATTCCCGGTAAGGAAAAAATTCTCTCACTGGCCGAAGTTCAGGTTTTCCAAGGCACGACCAACATCGCGCTGGGAGGGGACGCGACGCAAAGCAGCACGGCCTTCGATGGGCCTGCCAAACTGGCGATTGACGGCAACACGAACGGCAACTTTGCGGACGCCAAGTCCACGACGCACACGGAAAGTTCAACCGATCCGTGGTGGGAGCTGGATCTTAAATCGGCGCGGTCCGTGGATCGGGTGGTATTGTGGAATCGCACCGATGGCGATACCGCGGTCCGCCTGAGCCGGTTCACCCTGGCCCTGCTGGATGAAAAGCGGGCGACCCTCTGGCAGCAGGAAGTGAAGGAGGCCCCGCATCCCAGCGCCGAGTTCGCCGTGAGCGGGGCGCGAACGATCACTTTCGCCGCAGCCTATGCCGACCATGCGCAGGAAAAGTTCGAGGCCGCCAGCGTTTTGGATAACAAAGACGTGAACGAAAAAGGCTGGGCCATTGCCCCGCAGTTCGGCGTTGCCCACTCGTTGACGCTGGTCACCAAGGAGCCGGTGGAACTCCCACCAAGTTCAACCCTGACGCTGAGCATCGAACAGCTTTCCAAACAGGAATACGCTACGGTGGGGCGGTTTCGTTTGGCCACCACTGCCGATCCGCGTGCCGCTGAATTCGGTCGGACACCAGCCCCAATCCTGGCGATTCTTAAGTCGCCCGCCGCGCAACGCCCGGAATCCGCCCGCCGCGAACTTACGCGGTATTATCTCACGGTGGCTCCGGCTTTGGCCGGCGTGCGCGGAGAGTTGGCCGGATTGAAAAAGCAGTTTGAGGAAATGAAGCCCTACACCACCGTGCCGATTCTCCGTGAGTTGGCCGGGGACAAGCGGCGCAAAACTTTCCTGCAGCACCGGGGTAATTATCTGGATTTGGGCCCGGAAGTTACCGCGGGTTTGCCGCCGGCTTTTCAGCCGTTGCCGGAGGCCGCAACGCCGGACCGGCTGGCGTTGGCCCGTTGGCTGGTGAGTACGAATAATCCGTTGACGGCGCGGGTAGCCGTCAATCGCTTGTGGGAAGCGATCTTTGGCATTGGGATCGTTCGCACCAGTGAAGATTTTGGGGTGCAGGGTGAAGCGCCGTCGCATCCCGAATTACTCGACTGGTTGGCGACGGAGTTCATGCAACAGCAGTGGGACACCAAACATCTGCTTAAGTTGATGGTCACCTCGGCGGCGTACCGTCAATCGTCGCGTGTCACGCCCGAGCTGGAAACCCGGGATCCGGAAAATCGTTGGCTGGCACGCGGTCCGCGCTTTCGCCTCTCGGCCGAAATGATCCGGGATCAGGCGATGTTTATCAGTGGTTTGCTGAGCGACAAGATGTACGGACCGCCGGTCAAGCCCCTGCAGCCCAAGCTCGGCTTGAGCGCGGCCTTTGGCAGTGGAACGGACTGGGAGACGAGCCCTGGAGAGGATCGCTTCCGGCGGGCGCTCTACACCACGTGGCGGCGATCGAATCCCTACCCGTCGATGGCGACTTTCGACGCGCCCAATCGGGAGGTCTGCACCGTTCGGCGTGAGCGTTCCAACACGCCGTTGCAGGCACTGGTGACGTTGAACGACCCCGTTTACATCGAGGCCGCCCAGGGGTTGGCCCGCCGGATGAACGAGGTTGGAATGACGCCGGCTGAAAAAATGCGTCAGGGCTTTCTCCTCTGCCTCTGCCGCCCACCCAGCAAGGTCGAACTTTCCAAGATGCTCGGGCTCTATGAAAAAACCCGGGAACGTTTTGTGAGCGAGCCCGACAAGGCGCTGAACCTCGCCACCAAACCGAGAGGCGGGGTTCCGGAAGGGGTCAACGTCGCGGAGCTCGCGGCCTGGACGGTTATTGGCAACGTGCTGCTGAACCTCGACGAGACCCTGATGAAGCGTTAGTCTGAAAGTCGATCGATCATGAATCCAAATTTGGAACGGCTCCAGCACTTGACCCGGCGTCATTTTCTCCAACGCTCTGCCACCGGTCTCGGGGCGATGGCTCTCTCGACGCTGTTGAAACACGATGTGGTGGCCGCCCTCACCAAGACCGCGGATCCCTTGGCGCCTCGGCTGCCGCATTTCGCCCCGAAAGCCAAACATGTCATCTACCTGCACCTCACTGGCTCGCCGCCGCATCTCGATTTGTTCGATTACAAACCCGAGCTGGTGAAACGCGATGGTCAAGAATGTCCGGACGCGTTTCTGAAAGGCAAACGCTTCGCTTTCACCTCCGGCACACCAAAGTTGTTGGGCACGCCGCGGCAGTTCGCGCAGTACGGCAAGGGCGGCGTCTGGCTGTCCGATGCGATTCCGCATCTGCACGCGGTGGCCGACGAATTGTGCGTCGTCCGCTCGATGTACACAGACCAGTTCAATCACGCGCCGGCCGAGTTGTTGGTTTATACCGGATCACCGCGTTCCGGTCGACCTTCGCTCGGCGCGTGGGTCACTTATGGTCTGGGCACGGAAAACGAAAACCTGCCGGGCTTCGTCGTGTTGATCTCGAGTGGAGTTCAGCCCAATGGCGGAAAGAATTCCTTCGGCTGTGGCTTTTTGCCGTCGGTTTACCAAGGCGTGCAGTGTCGATCGAAAGGCGACCCAGTCCTTTACGCCTCCGATCCCGAAGGTCTGGACCGCGAAGTTCGGCGGATGAGTCTCGACACTCTGAGTGAGTTGAACCAGATCCAGGCCAAAGAGCTGGGTCACCCGGAGACGCTGACGCGCATCGCCCAATACGAACTGGCCTATCGCATGCAGATGTCCGTTCCCGAAGTCATGGACATCACGCGGGAAGCCCCCGCGACCATCGCGGCCTATGGGGCCAAACCGGGCGAGTCCAGTTTCGCCAACAATTGCCTGCTCGCCCGCCGTCTGGTCGAACAAGGCGTTCGTTACGTGCAGTTGTTCGATTGGGGTTGGGACTTTCATGGCACCAATCCCGCCGAGGACATCCGCGCCGGCTTGACAAAAAAATGCGCCACCATGGATCAGCCGGTGGCCGCCCTGATCCAGGATCTCCGCCAACGCGGGCTGTTGGATGAGACCTTGATCATCCTGGGTGGGGAATTTGGCCGCACGCCCTTCCGGGAAGGCCGCACCGCCAAGGGCGACGTGCTCGGGCGCGACCACTATCCAGATTGTTACACCATGGTCATGGCCGGGGGCGGCGTGAAGGGCGGATTCACCTATGGGGAGTCGGACGAACTCGGCTTCAGCGTGACGCAGGACAAAGTCCATGTGCACGATCTCCAAGCCACCATTTTGCACCAGCTCGGATTCAATCACGAACGGTTAACCTTCCGGTTCCAGGGCCGCGACTATCGGCTTACCGATGTGGAGGGGAAAGTGGTGCAGCCGTTGTTGATTTAGTCGGCCATTGAAAAACTCTGGGTATGGTAGGAGACGAGGTGACAAGTCTCAAATCTTCGGGGGGGTTCTCAGACCCAAGTGGAAGCCAGTCGGTGTAACTGCCTTGCGGGTGACGGCAAGGTGCCGGCGGTACCGCGGAAATCGGTTCGTTCACCGCCACCAAGTCGCTGCCGCGCCTTGGTTTGCTCAAGATGACTTCGCCGCTTAGTTGTGCAAGCCGTTAGTCTGTCTGGCTGCGAGCTGTCGGCCCGCCCCGCTTTGCTCATTTAGGCCACCGCAACTGCCGGTGCACCCGTGCCACGTCCCCCATGTAATCGTCGGTTTGGTACTGTTCGGCGGCCAGGAGGATGTGTTCGCGGGCCCGTGATTCATCGCCGATCACGTCAAAATACAAACCGAGGTACAGGTGGGCGTAGAATAACTGGTGATTGAGATGGCGCGTCGGCGGTCCTTTGGTTTTAGCCGCCTTCAAAACCGCCTCCGGCTTTAGCTTGCCGGCAAATAGCCCGTAAATTTCCATCATCGGCACCCGGACGTCGCCGGTGATCGGGAGGAGCGTGGCCCGCGCTTTTTCAACGCCTTCCAGGCGGGCGACACAAAGGAAATGCCAGACCGCATTTTCCACGTCGTTGGGATTTACCGTCTGGTGCAACGCGAACTGTTTCCGGCTCGCTTCAAAGCGCCCGGCGTAGTAGAGCGAAATGCCGCGTTGCCAGTGCTGCGCCGCCTGTTGCGGCACCAATTGGATGAACTGATCGAAGTCCGCGATGGATTCCTGGAACTGGCCGAGTTTGAAATGTTCGCTGCCGCGATGCTGCCAGGCATCCGCCAGGCGCGGGTCCAGCTTGATGGCCTGATCGTAATCAGCGATGGCCGCGGCCGGCGCCTGGTTTTCTTCGTGAAAGCGGGCGCGGATGAAATACCCGCGCACATTCTTCGGGTCGAGGGCGATGGCTTGGGTCACCAGCCGGACGGCTTCCTCGCGTTGGTTATTTTCGAATGCCGCTTTGGCCTGACGTTGCAACGTCTCAAAACTGACCGGTTCGGCGGCCAGGCTGCGGCTGGCGGGAACCAAACTCAGAACTGTGATGATAAATATCAACCGCATAAATTTGCTCCCGACAGGGTGGTCACACTAGTGGCCCTTCCATCTCAAACCATCCTCGTTGGCGGTGACCACGTTCTGCCACGCCTTCGGAATGGTGGCGACGCAAACGTTGGGGTCACCCAGCAAGGTTGAGGTGAAGATGACTTTCTCGCCGTTGCGATCCCAGCCGACGTGGGGATGCTCGCCATGGCCGTAAGTGCGGTGGCCGGCGCTCAGCAAATGTGGTCGGGTCGTTTTACCTTCGAAAAGCATGATGTCGCCGTGCCAGTTATCCGCCGCGATCCAGCGCCCGTCCGTGGTGCCCGCCGCATGCCACCAGTTCCAGCGTGCGGCTTCCGCCGCCGTGGCTTCGGGCCACCACGCGCCGGCCCCGGCGATCCGCACCTCGCCCGTGTAAATATTTAAAACCTTTACGTGCGATAATTCGGCGGGCTTGGGACTTTTGCCGCCGCAAAACAGAAGCTGGTCGTGCGTCCACCAGGATTCGTGCGTGACCAGTTCCCCTTCGTCGGCGACATAAACATTGCGCGGAATGCCATCGCGAATATCCACCACCCACAGGCGTTGTCCGCGGCCCGCATAATCCTCCGGGCCGGACGAATGGCGCATTGGTCCGGCGACGTCGCCCGTCGCGCCGCGGCCACCGGCGAAACTGAGCAGGTTGGGATTGGTGCGGCTCCACTGGACGTGGCCGCCAAAACTGGGTTGCTGCGGTAGGCGGCAAACATCGCTCAGTTTTCCGGTAGTGATCTTGATCTTGCAGATGGCGGGTCCGCGTGTCGGGTCCCCAAAGCCCGTAACGCCGAGGGCCAGGTATTTCCCGTCGCAGCTGGGATTGAGCGAAGTGCTGGGGCTGCCATCCGTCAGAGTGCATAGCAACCGTTCGGTGGCGGTCACCCGCGAGGGTCGCGTTGCCGGCACATCAGAAGCCGCGATGGCCAGCTGGATTTCCACAATGGAACGTCCTCGTACAGCGTAAAAGGCGTTGCCTTTGGCGGCTGCGGTGGCGCCCCCGAGCGGGCCTGTTGGCGTTTGGAGCCGGATCAACTCGCCCGTTGCGGTCACGTAACCCATCAGACCGCCATTGGTGCGGGACGAAGTGAACAGAATCACGGACTCGTCGGCCAGCCAGGAGTATTCGTGAAAGTAGAGGTTCGCGTCCTTCCCCGGGGCCGTGGTTAGGAATAACAATTCGGCCCCGGTTTTGGGATCGGTCAGGCGCCGGTGTTCCGGCGGGAGAACTTCGAGCGGGTAGGAAATTGCGGCCGCCGTCGCGGTGACAGCAAGCAGTGCGGAGAAAGCTACGCCAAGCGTGGCACGGAAGTGACGAATTAAACCTAAACAGTATCCTGATGGGAATTCCTGATTCGCGATCTTGTATCCGTCCGGCCGCGCGCCGCGCGCCGGAATGAAATCATCAGCAGTCACAGCTGAGTCTTACTTTAACCTGGGGCAAATGAAAATATAATCCGAGGGTCAGATTTCGATTGCTCACGGCGTTGACAAAACCATCCCGCCGCATAGGATCCCCGAAATCGCGCCACCCAGCAGAATGGTCGCTCTGCCATGGAGCCTGGAAAATTCATTACTTCGTGGCGCCGGGGCCGCGAACTGCTCGCGAAACGCTTCGGTTCTGCCCTCCGGGACAACTACGGGTCGTGGGACAAATGGATGGGTCGCCGTTTTCCGCCAAAAGTTTTTCCTGCGGCCGCACCCGGATTGTTTTGCGTCTGACTCCGCCGCGATTTTAGCTTTACGAAGCGTTGCGGTGAGGAGCACTGGCCTCGGCGGGCGCGGTTTAAGAAAGAAAAATTATCGACCGAAGGACGGGCGATGAAACGACAACATCTCGGTTTGGTCCTCGGAGTTGCCGGCGCGGTCGTCGGCGTTGGGGTCGGGCTGCTCGCGTGCGTCAAGAATCTTTCCCGGCCGCCGGCGCGGGCGCCGTTCGGGGCCGGGCTCGACCCGAATGGACCTTATGTCCTGGCTTCGAGCGAGGACGCCGCGCACGAATATGGCGAAGCGTTGGCCGAAGCGAGGCAGCTCCATCCGGGCGCGATCGAATTGGTTTTCCCGCTGGCCGACCTTCGCTCCGTTGCGGAAGCCTTCAGGCGGCTTCAGCCTCGCTATGCCCTGGTCCTCCTGTTGCCGGAGGAACTGGATGTCAATTTCGCCTGGCGATGGCTCCGGCTCACTACCGCGGTGGATGACGATCCGTTCGTGGACGTCCGAACCGGATTCATCACCGGCGCAACTCCCTCCGCCGCGGCAAATTTTCTTCACCGGATTCGTACCGCCGTTGAGCAGCGGACGCCGCTCTCCGGCCTCGCGGTCGATGACCTCGGACCGAATTCGATGGCCCCCAAAAATGCCTTCCTGCAAACCCCCGGCAACTTCATGGTCCCGGTGCTGGGGGAGCGCGTGGGATTAAGCACCATTTCGCATGGCGTGGAGGCCTTCAATCGGGAGCGGTTGGCCAGCCTGAACGGAGCCGCCTTGGTGCATTTGGGCGGGCACGGCTACCCGGATCGCATCGTGGATGGCCTGAGCGGCGATCTGACGCCCGACTTGAAACTGTCGCCGTGCGTCGTTTTCAATGGCGCCTGTTACACTGGTGTGACCGGCCGTTGGTTCGAAATGGGAGCCACCGTCAGCGAGCAGCGCATCGCGCCCGAGCGATCCTTCTGCCTGGGTGTGCTCGCCAACAACGTCCTGGGCTATCTGGCCGCGCTCCATCCGGATCACGGCCTCCCGGTTTACCAAGAGCTGGAATTCCTTGCCACCGACGGGGCCTCGCTCGGGGAGGTGATGAAGCACACCCATGACGGAGTCATCCTGGCGGCCGGCGGCCGGCTCCCCAGCCTCGAATCTCTCACCAACGGCATGCCAAATCCGCAATGGACTCCCGCCGAGGTCATGCTGAAGGGCACGGCTTCCCGCGTGCTGTTCGGCGATCCCGCGTTGGTCCTCACCCCGTCATTCACGGCCCCGCCCTTTGCGGTCAGCCTTCGTGAGGCGGGGCCGGATGCGTTGCGGGTGACCGCCGTCTTGAGCAACGTCAACCTGAAGTCCACGTTCACGGATACCTATCACGCGGATCTTGCTTCGGACCCAAATCTCTTCAACGACCGCGCGTTGATCCGTTGCCAGCTACCCGACGGATGGGAGACCGTGCAAAGCGTGGAGGTCATCCATGTCACCGGTAGTGCCAAACCTTTGAAATCACGACTGGTTGGTTTTGGAGTGGAAAAAGAGGGAAGCCGCCGATTCCTCCAGGTTCAGGTGGACGTGCCCAGTGCGGGTTACCTGCAGTCCCAGTTGCGAACCGCCGGTGCCAGCGTTGAACTGAAGATTCAACGCTAACCCGATCGTCGCGGTCCAATGCTGGGAACCAGAGTAACCCTGAGTCGCGCTAGACGACTCTCCCGCCAGCCGGCCCCGGGAACGGGCCCTCGAGGTCAAGGGGACTCAACTGTCAGCCAGGTCCGGCCATTGGCGGGAACTTTCACCCGCACGTGCACGCTGAACGCCCGATCCAGCTTGAAGCGCTTTGACTTCCCGTTCTGTTCGCGGACCAGTGCGACGTTGGTCAACCCCGTGTAGTAAAGCGGCAGCGTGACTTCGCGTTCGGCCGCGACGGGGAGGGGGTTGTGGATCATCACTTGGGCGCGTTGCTTGAGGTGCGGGTTGACCTGCAGCATGTAATCAATATCGCGACCGTCCGCTCGGCGGCAATGAATAATGTCGCTCTCCAGGATCTCCCGCCGTTCCTTAAACCAGGTCACCCACTGCTTTACCAGCGCCTTGGTTTCGTCGGAATCGTAGAGCCGTGGACCGCGCCAGCAGGCTTGCACGCCGGCGCCGAGATTGTTCGCGAGATGACCCTCGTAAGCGTCCAGGTGTTCGCGTAGCGGCTCGATCGTTGCCGCCGCTCCGCCGCCTTGATACTCCGTCAGCGGGACAAACATCCAGCCGGCAGTCTGCGGTTTGGTCCATGTGCCGTCAAAAATATTTTGCCGCGCGTGGATGAGTTGCTGCGCGCGGGGCAGTGACCAGTTGTCTTCGCGATAACCCATGGCGGTCTTGTTGCCGCCGGCGAAGAAATAGTAATCGGGTTGGTTGATGTAAATCCCGCGCTCGCGACACCAGGTGTACAGGTCGGCGCTCATCCGCCAGTTCACCCACTGCGAATCCGCCTCGCCGCGATGGCCCGGATGGTTGGTCGAGGCGCAGATGTCGCCGGGATACGGACCGTCGTGTTCGAGCAGATCGAGGCCGGTCTGGGCGAGGAAATTGGTGAGCTTCCGCAAATAGTTCGTGCCCCAGACGCTGCCGAAGCACGGCGCGTTGCCGAAGGTCGCGCCGCCGGGTTTACCCGTCTTTGGATTGATCACGTCGTTCGCATCGTCAATTCGTCGGCTGCTGAAGAGCGAGTAAGCGCCGACCTCGATGCCCTTGCTGTGCGCGTAGTCCACGTCGGCCTTCACCTTGGCGATGTAGGCGGAATCTTCCTTTTCCACATCCAGCCCGCTGCCGAACGTGTAGATGATCATTTCGAAACCGACTTCGGCGCATTGATCCACGGCGGTGCGGAAGGATTTCGTGTCAGCATTTCGAACGTGCATCATCACCGGGTTTTCCGTGGACCACGGAGCGAGCGCGCGATGGGCGTGGCGAATGAACAAGCCCTGGCGCTCGCGGTCGGTCGAGTCATGCACGACCAGCCAGGTGCGGAAACTGGTGAACGTCTCGCCGGGCGCCAACCGTACGCCCGGGCCGATGGGTGGTTCGCAAACCAGCAGGCACGGCGTCTTCAGCGGATAGCTGACCTGAGTCTTGAACTCCGGGTCGCGGCGCCACGACGCGATTTGATTTCCGGTCACGACATCCATGCCTTTAAACATGTAATCACTGAGCGCCGTAATCGTGGGCGTGCGCCAGGCGATATCCGTCCGCTCATCCACTGCGGACTCGGCTTCCACGATGGCAAGGCGCTCGCTCGTGAAGCGGTCGAGGGTGATCGTGCGGGCAGTGCCGTTGCTGACCGTGAGCCACTTTCCCAATACGGGCAGGCCGTCGTAAAGTTCGTGATGAACGGTGACTGTGACGCCGCGCGTGGCTTCGTCCGGGCCGCGGAAATTCAGTGCGAGCGTCGCGCCCGGCGGCG
>JANXWY010000167.1 GCA_025350905.1 Verrucomicrobiota bacterium | reverse complement strand
CTTTCAACTTTCGCTATCGTAACGGACGGCGAGTTGCACAACGGGCTTCTTAAAAGTCCCCGGCCCAACATCCTCTGGCTGATCGCCGAGGATTTTGGCCAGCACCTCGGCTGTTTTGGCACGAAGGAAGTGTGGACGCCTAACCTCGACCGGCTCGCCGTCGAGGGCGTTCGCTACACGCGATTCTTCACCACCGCGCCGGTGTGTTCGCCGAGCCGCTCGGCATTTATGACCGGGATGTACCAGACGACAATCGGAGCGCACAATCATCGCTCGCATCGCGACGATGGCTACGAATTGCCCAAGGGGGTACGCGTGCTGACAGACTGGTTGCGCGACGCGGGCTACTTCACGGCCAACCTCCGCGAATTGCCACCCGCATTTGGCTTCAAAGGCACAGGCAAGACGGATTGGAATTTTACGTATCACGGCAAGCCGTTTGACTCCGACCATTGGGATGATTTGAAATCGCACCAGCCTTTCTACGCGCAGATTAATTTTCAGGAAACCCATCGCGCCTTTCGCGCACCCAAGCGCGCTGACCCCGCGAAAGTTGAACTCCCACCCTGGACGCCGGACCATCCAGTCGCGCGGGCGGATTGGGCTGAATACCTTGATGCCGCCACCGAGCTGGACCGCAAGGTTGGTTTGGTATTGAAACAACTGGAAGCGGACGGGTTGGCAGAGGATACGTTGGTCGTATTCTTCGGCGACAACGGACAGGCGCACGTCCGCGGCAAACAGTTTTGCCATGACGAAGGCCTGCTCGTGCCGCTCATCATCCGCTGGCCGAAGAATTTTACCGCGCCAAACCAAATCCAGCCCGGCAAGGTGGACGCACGTTTGCTGGAAGCCATTGACCTCGCGCCCACCATGCTCGAACTCGCCGGCGTCAAGAAGCCCGCGAGGATGCAGGGGGAGACTTTCCTTGGCCCCCTTGGAGCGAAACCCAAGCGCTATGTCTTCGGCGCGCGCGATCGTTGTGATGAGACGGTCTTTCGCTTCCGGACGGTGCGCGACGAGCGTTATCGCTACATCCGGAACTTCACTCCAGAACGCCCTTTCCTCCAGCCCAACGATTACAAAGAGCGGTCCTACCCAGTCTGGAATCTGCTGAAGCAGCTTCACACCACCGGCCCGCTCCCGCCGGCCCAGGAATTTCTCTGCGCACCTACCATGCCGGCGGAGGAGCTTTATGATATCAAGGCCGACCCATACGAAATCCAGAACCTCGCTGGTTCGCCGACGCATCAAACCGTGGTCAAACGGCTGCGCCGGGTGCTGGAGAAATGGATCACCGACACGCGCGACCAGGGGGACGCGCTCGAACCTCCCGAACTGGCGGCGCAGCGTGGCTTGACCAAACCGGGCGGCAATCCGAACAGTGGCTACAGCCCCGAGCCGGCGAAGCCAGCCAGGCCCTGAACTGGCGCTTTGAGGTTCGAACTTTTGGCGCAGGCAGGCTCATGGGCGACGCCAGGCAGTTTTGGGCAGGCCAGAAGTTTTTCACAATTTTGACTTTTCCATTGCAGCCTTGCCGCCAACGGGACTAGAGTCAGCCAGAAAGCGCCAACCAACCATACGACTATGTATTTCGGCGTTGATTACTATCCGGAGCAATGGGTCTTTCCGTACGGAGGGACGGACGAAAACCCCGAAGCGCAGTGGGAAACTGACGCGCAGTTGATGGCCAAAGCGGGCATCAATGTCGTCCGCATCGGTGATTTTACGTGGGGACTTTGCGAGCGACAGGAGGGCAATTACGATTTCGCCTGGCTCGGGCGCGTGATGAACATCATGGCCAAACACGGCATCAAAGTCGTGCTCGGCACCCCGACCGCCGCGCCGCCCATCTGGCTGGCGAAGAAACACCCCGAGATTCTGCCGATTGACGAACAAGGCCATGTCAAACACGAGGGCACGCGTCGCGCGATCTGTCTCGCCAGCGACGTCTATTGGGACTACGCGAAGAAGATCGTCACTGCCATGGCGAATGCGCTGGGCCGACATCCGCAGGTCATCGCCTGGCAGATTGACAGCGGCATCGGCGGGCATCAGACGGAGTTTTCCTTCAACGCCGCCACCCGCGAAGAATGGCAGTTCTGGCTCAAGCAAAAATACACGACCGTCGAGCGCCTCAACGAGCAGCTCGGCTTGCGTTATTGGGGGCAGATCGTTTCCAGTTGGGATGAAGTGCCCATGCCGCAGCATGCACCGACGATGCACAATCCGGCGCTGTTGCTGGATTGGAATCGTTTTTCCAGCGATACGATCGTGCAATTCATCCGCATGCAGGCGGAAATTCTCCACGAGCTTTGTCCCGACGTGCCCGTCACCACCAACCTCCGCGCCCTCCAGCGCAAATTCGATCATTTTGACATGGCGGAGGTTGTGGACTTCGTGTCGGTGGAAAGCAACGCGGCCATCAAGGCCAAGTCCGCCGAGCTCGCGGGCGAGATTGACATGCTGCGTTCTCTGAAGAAGGAGAACATCCGCACACCCGACGGTGACGGCGGCTTTTGGGTCATCGAGCAAAAGGCCGGCCAGGTGAACTGGCAGGAGGTGAATTCGCTGGTGCGGCCCGGTATTGTGCGGCTCTTCACCTACCAGTTGATTTCCCGCGGCGCGAGCGGTGTACTATTTTACCACTGGCGTCAGCCGCGCATCGGCAATGAAAAATTCTACGGCGCGGTGCTCCCGCATCACCTCGAGGGTAATGACCGCACCTTCAAGGAAATCTGCCAGGTCGGTGAAGAATTAAAACTCCTGGCCCCGGTGCTACAGGGCACGACCGTCCAGGCCGAAGTCTGCATCCTCTACAGCCACGACAACGACTGGGTCTTGCAGCAACCGATGCAACCCAATCGTTTTTTTAATCTGCGCGAACATTTGCAACTCATCTATACCTCCTTGCACGACCGCAACATCCAGGTGGATTTCGCCCGCCCATCCGACGACCTTTCGAAATATCGCCTCGTCTTCGCTCCGTCGCTGCATCTGCTCTCCGCCGGGGATTCCGACCGGCTCAAGCTTTACGTCCAAAATGGCGGGACGCTGGTCGGCACTTTCAACACCGGCCTGGTGGATGAACACCAGATGGCACCGGACACCGGCTATCCCCACGACCTGACCGATTTGTTTGGACTGGAAGTACTCGAGTTTGATCCGCTGCCGCCGGGCGAGGAGAA
>JANXWY010000161.1 GCA_025350905.1 Verrucomicrobiota bacterium | reverse complement strand
CATTGCCGCCTACAAAGCCGCCGATCTGACGAGCCTCCTCACCAAGCAAGGCCATCGCGTCCATGTGGTCATGACGGCAGACGCGCAGCGCTTCATCACGCCGCTGCCTTTCAAGACTCTTTCACGTCAACCGGTCGTAACCGATCTCTACGACGAGGAGGAAGGCTGGCAACCGTTGCACATCCGGCTCGCGGACGAGGCGGATCTCCTGCTCATCGCGCCAGCCACGGCAAACGTGCTGGCCAAACTCGCCCAGGGTCTCGCCAATGATTCGCTTTCCTGCATCGCACTGGCATTGAACCCCATGGCAAAAATCCTCGTCGCCCCGGCCATGAACGGCAAAATGTGGCTGCACGCCGCCACGCAACAAAACGTGGCTACGCTCAAAGCGCGTGGCGTCGAGTTCATCGGGCCGGAAGCGGGGATGTTGTCTTGCGGTTACGAGGGCCTCGGCCGGCTCTGGCCGGTGGATGACATTGCCAAACACGTCGGCAAACTTCTTGGTTGAAGCAAACTTCCACCGCAAGGCCCGTCTATGAAATTCGGCGCATGGCATTGGTTGCAACGGCTGCCGGCGATGCTGGCAGTTCCGCGCCCCGAGGCGGCGGAGTACACCCATCGCATCATCGGCCTCCAGCGCAACATCATTCTGCCGGCCCGCCTGCTCGTGGTGGCCATTGTTCTTTACCACCTCAATAACTCACCCTGGGTCATCACAGTGGTGAACACGTACGGGGTGATGTTTGAAACCCTGCAAAATGTCTTTGCTGGATACGCACTGGTGGTTCTGGGGGCCACAGTGCTGTTCTATGTCGTGCGCCGGTTTCCGCCCGGGGCGGTGCAGTGGGTGGTCTTCGCCGTCGGATTGGGTGACGGTGTTTTTCTCGGCGGGCTGACGGTGTTGACCGGCGGATTTGAAAGTATTCTCTACTGGGTGTTCCCGGCGCTGATGGTTCTCAATGCCATTTCCATTCCCGTCGCCACTCCCCAAATCGTGTTGAACCTCGTGCTCAGCATTTTTTTCATGGGCGCCGGCCTGCTGGAATCCAACGCCCAAATTGAACTGACGGTGACGAGTCTGCGCTTGCAACCACTGCGCCACGAATCGGGCTCAAGAATCGCAGCGGAAGACATCTCCGATCCGCGAGCGGTGGCCGCCTGGCTCAAGCAATCGCCGCCCCCGGTGACCTCGCTCGTCTGGGAAGCCCTTTCCAAGCGGACCCGGGAACAAATCTCTGCCGATGCGGCCACGAAAGAGGCCGAGGCCGCCTTGCGCAACTCCCTGAGTGAGGATTTGAACCGCGTCTTCAATCCCAAACCCAACTACGTTTCGTTACATGCGGCCAGTCCTGAACCTCCGGAGACGGCCGCCGGCCCCTACGTGCTCCGAGTGACGGTGCTGGTGCTGTTCACACTGTGTTGCTACGGCGTGCAAGTGCTGGCGGCCAGCCAGCAACGGGTGGCGGAGGAATATCAGGAATTTCTCGTTCGCACCGAGCAACTCCGCTCCGCTGGCCGGCTGGCGGCGGAGGTCGCGCATCAAATCAAAAACCCTCTCGCCATCATCAACAACGCCGCTTTTTCGCTCCAACGTGCGCTGAAGGGTGGCCCCAATGAAACCGCCCAGCCGCTGCGGATCATTCAGGAGGAGGTCGCGCGCGCTGACCAGATTGTCACCCAGATCATGGGCTACGCGCAATTGAGCGAGGGCCGCGTTGAAAAGCTCGACGTGATCGAGGAATTGAATCGGGCGATCGAACAGGTTTTTCCACCCGGCGTCCCAACCGAAATCCTGGTCCATCGCGAATATTCCGCAGGTTTGCCACATTTGCTCATGCAGCGCCGGCATCTCGACGAATCGGTGGTCAACCTGCTGCAAAACGCCCGCGAAGCCCTCGCCGGCAAAGGCAACGTGTTCGTCTCCGCCATTTGTCATCCGGATGATTCCGTTGAGATTTCCGTGCGCGACGATGGCCCGGGCGTGCCGCCGGAAAAACACGAGCGAGTCTTTGAAGCCTATTACTCGACCAAGGAACGCGGCACGGGCCTCGGCCTGGCGATGGTCAAACACAATGCGGAACTTTACAGCGGCACGGTGCGACTGGAATCCGCACTTGGCCGCGGCGCCAAATTTGTTTTATTGTTCCCCGCCAAAACTTTGATGAAACCCGGGCCATGAGCGATTCGCTGCCACCGTTGCTCGTCGTGGACGACGAAAAAAACATGCGTCTCTCCCTGCAAACCCTGCTGGGCGACGAGGGCTATGCCGTGGAAGCCGTCGAGTCCGCCGAGTCCGCCCTCCGGGTGCTGGGGGAAAGGGAATTCTTCATGGTTATCACCGACGCCCGCCTCGGCGGGATGAGCGGCTACGATTTCATCGGCAAACTCCGCGCGCAATGGACCGACCTGCCCGTCTTGATGATCACGGCTTACGCCACCCCCAAACTAGCCGTCGAAGCCATCAAGGCGGGCGCGATGGATTACCTGGCCAAGCCGTTTGCGCCGGAGGAATTGCTCCACGCCATCGGTCGTTGCGCGGAACGGTTTCGCCTCCTGGAAGAAAACACCGCGTTGCGCGAGCGAGCCGGGGAGGTTTACCACCTCGAACAAATCGTCGGCGAGTCATCCAAGATGCGGGAGCTGCGCCAGTTGATCCAGACTGTGGCGCCCACCGACGCCCGCGTGCTTATCCTCGGCGAGAGCGGCACCGGCAAGGAACTCGTGGCCGGATCGCTTCACAGCCTCAGCCGGCGTGGCAAGGCTCATTACGTCCGGATCAATTGCGCCGCCATTCCCGAAACCCTCCTCGAAAGCGAACTTTTCGGACATGAGAAGGGCGCCTTCACCGGCGCGGTGCGGCAAAAGCCCGGGCGCGTCGAGGAGGCGGATGGCGGCACTATTTTTCTCGACGAGATTGCGGACATGAGCCGGCCGCTGCAGGCCAAGTTACTGCGGTTTCTCGAGGACGGCACCTTCACCCGCGTGGGCGGCACGCAGGAACTGCGCGTCAACGTCCGGCTCATTGCCGCAACGAACCGCGACATCGTCAAAGCCATCGCTGCGAACGAATTTCGCGAAGACCTCTTCCACCGGCTCAACGTGGTGCAGATGCGCCTGCCGCCTCTGCGTGAGCGCGGCGAGGATGTCTTGCTCCTCGGCGGGCACTTCACGAAAATGTTCGCGGTCACGATGAACAAGAAAATCAACGCCTGGTCGCGCCCGGCGCGGCAGAAACTCCAGTCGCATCACTGGCCGGGGAACGTGCGCGAATTGCGCAACGTAATCGAGCGCGCGCTGATTCTGGAAACCACCCACGAAATCCAGCCCGCCAGCCTGCCGGATTTCCAACTCGAAGCCCGCCTGCACAAGGGCGACCTCCCGCGCGCCACCGGCAAGGAAACCCTCGATGAAATCGTGGCCGGCTTCGAGCGCGACCTCATCACCTCCACCCTCGAACAGAATCATTTCAGCCTCACCCGCAGCGCCGAGCGCCTCAAGCTCAGCCGGCATGCCCTGCGCTACCGCATGCAACGCCTGAACATCGCCGCGCCCGATGGTGAGGAGGATGCGCCCGCCCCGACCGCCAAGGAATCCCGAGAGCCATGAACTTGTTTTTCCTCTTCAGCCTTTTCGAGCCCGATGGTCCGATCAGCGGGGCCGGACCGATGAGTCAGGTCATGAAAGAAAGGCTCATCATTCTTGGCGCCGTGCTGCTTGTCAGCCTCGCGCTTCTGGGCTGGGCGTGGATGTCTCGTAAGAAACGCCGCCGCTCCGCCCGCCGGGA
>JANXWY010000110.1 GCA_025350905.1 Verrucomicrobiota bacterium | reverse complement strand
GGAACGGTGTCCGGCTCAAATCGGAACGCTGTCCGACAGAAATTGGAATCAGTGTCCGACAGCCCCCGGAATACGCAGCTGCGCGACATTTCCGAAATCCTTTGACTTAAACCTAATGCCTTTCGGAAATTGGGGGGCTGATTATTTTCTGGACCCTTGTTGATTATTAGCTACTTACACTGGGGATGCGAAAACATTCTCAGCCGTTGAAGCTGCGGCGGGGTTCGGTGGCGTCTCGAAAATCCAAAGTCATCCGATCCCCTGCGCCTCATCAGGAAGTGTTTGGCTTTGTCCCCGCCTTCCTGCAACTCTTTGATAACACCGGACTGCCGTCCCTGCCCAAGCGGTGTGGCCGACCCGCGCGCGTGCCGCTGGGAAATCTGTTGGCTGCGCTGGTATTTCATCTCCTGCACACGGCTGGCACTTTGGGTGAACATTTCGCCATGCTCTTTGAAGATGCGCTGGGTGACAGCGCGTGCTCGGATCGCCGCGCGCGGCTGCCCTGGCAGGTGTTTGCCGAGTTGATGTCGCGCGCGTTGCGGCCGCGGGCGCAAGCCCGCCGGCAGCCCAAGGCATTCTGGCGGGGTTGGCGGTTGCTGGCGCTGGATGGTACGCAATTCAGTCTGACCAACACGCCGCAGATCAAGAGTGCGCTCAAAAAAGCCAAAACGCGCCGGGGCACAGCTGCCTTCGCCAAGGTGGTGACGGGGGTGTTGTTGGAAGTCGGGTTTGGCGAGACACCTGGAACTTGAAGGTGTTCTTCACGGTGGCAATTACCCTTTTTCGATCCGTGGGATCCTCTTGGGCGTTCACCTTGTCAACGAATACATACAGATATCCTTCAGTTTCATTTTGGCGACGCTATAGATGTAGTTTTCGATGGTGTCCAACTCCACGAGCGTAGGAAAGTCAGCGTCAGTTCTGGCACTGGTCGGCGATGGATAAACATTGGGGCTGGCCAAAGCATGATAGAGCAGACTGCGCGCCGGATCGCCCGATTGGATGGCGGCGGTTCCGTTGGGCGAGAAGTCTTCAAACCCGGCAACGCCACGGTTAATCGCCGCCAAACTCTTAGTTAACTCGGTTCGCAGCGCGGCGGCGGTGGGTTGCTTGATGTCCAGCGAGTTCCCAGTGACAGTCATTAGCAGGGTGTGAGACAAAATTCTGATGTGGTGTGTTTTTGCTTAGTTTTTTTGCTGGTAATTGTCTAGTTGCTAGACATGATGGTGGAAATGAATACTACCTTTCACGCTCAACGCACGGCTCTCCTCGAAAAAATGGCGGCTCTGGATACGATGGAAACCGGCAGCCTCAAATCCGAATTTCGCGATCAGCTCTCCGGCACCAAAGCCGGCCCGTACTTTAAACATCAGGTCTGGCGGGAGGGGGCCAATGTCAGTCAGCGAATTTCAGCGGCAGATGCCCCGGCGCTGGCGACGGCCATTGCCAATCGTCGGCAGTTCGAGTCCTTGGCAGCGACGTTCGTCGAACTCACCGTCGCTCACACGCGCCAGAACCAGTTTCCCGATTCCCTAAAAAAAAAGATTCTGCCTGCCTCCTCGCTCAGGAAGCAGAGATCGCCGCGGTGATGGCGCGGTTCTCCGCCCAACCGCCCACCGGCTCGGCGGTGCAAGAATTGGAAGGGCTCGTCCGGACGGCCCTCTTCAAGCCAGCGGCGGTTATCATCGGCGGCTTGCTGCAGCGGGCCGCCGATCGGATCGATGCTGCGTATCGGCCCAAGGCCGGGGAACACCGCAAGGATCGCGAGTCGCTCCTGGTTCAATGTCTCCTTGGCACCTTCGAGCTTCGGCGAGATTACTACCATCACCCGGTCACCGATTGCGGTCATCATCCGGTGGATGCGGCCTTGGGCTTGGAGGGAAGTTACACTCCGGGATTACCACCGGCTTGTTTGATGATTTTAAATTGATTGTTGAAACGCAGCACTTCGGTGCTGCAACTGGCGATTGTATCTTCGAGCAGCCCAACACCGTTGAAGGTTTTCCGCGCTTTGGCAGCATCGGTTACCTCCAGGAGGATGAAAACGGCGTGGTCTTTATTAAAGCCGCCGAAGCTGTTTCCTTGGATTTCGTCAAACTGGATGGATGGAATGGTAGTCATGTTTTTTGGTATTTGTGTGTTGTGAAGTGAGAGTGATAAAAACGAGTCAAAGCTTACTGAAAAGATGAAACTTTTTGACCGAGCAACTTCTGCAACCGGTCGGGGCCACCTATAACCCTCAACATAGTTCAGTCTGCCGGTCCAGAGTCTGCGAACTTAAATCCGGCTTTCAATTGGCCGGGGGCTGACGACAACGCGCCGTTCAACCCAATGGCGTTTGTCTATAACAACTGTTGTCGCGGTGACGGAAAATCACGTCTTTCATCTGGGGGTTCATTTGGTAATGAACCCGCCCATCGGGCGCTTCCTGGGCTATCACGAGCCCAAACTCCACCAATTCATCCAAAGCGGTTTCGACGTCGCTGACGGCATATCTGAATCTTTGCTGGGTTCGCCACCACGCCACAATTCCCTCCACGGTGTCGTTTGCCTTTTGATGATGGCTGAGGTATTGCAAAACATCATCAGCCAGCAAACCACGGTCAACATCAGTAATCTGATTCACGAAATTTCAGTTCCTGTTTGGAGGCTGCGGCAAAGCCACCGCGGTAACATCTGACAATTCCTCATATTTTTTGATTCAACTTTTGGTTGGATACGGCGCTGATCTGCGACCGCCGTTTTCCGCGTCATACGCGACTTTGAACAGCATTATTTTTCTTTCGCAAATGCGGTTACGTACACCTATTACTAAAGAAACGGCGGGGAATCATTACAGGAAAAGTGGAAAAAGTTTCGCCGTTTGATCGGGTCGCGAACATGGGCCCGGCTAAATTTATTTCCGGCAAGGAGTTGCGCTCTTGCGATTAGTCTACGTCAATTGGGGAAGCTTGGAGAAAATGATGCCGATATGCGAATGCCCCCTTATTTCGGCCGGTGTGGCAACCCGTTCTGATAACGACGACGCAAGCGCAGCAACCCCCTTATGTCATCAATCGCCGTCTGGAGAACCTTCACATGGCTGTCTCGGTTTTCTATCCAGCGCACCGGAAGGTCAAAAATGCGATAGTCCATTTTTTCAGCTGTTGCCAATAATTCCGTGTCAAAGAACCAACCGGTATCTTCGATCAATGGCAAAAGCTGCTGCGCCGCTTGACGCGTGATGGCTTTGAAGCCGCACTGGGCGTCGGAAAAACTTGTCCGCAGGAGCGCCTTCACCAGCCGATTGTAACCGCGGGAGGCGAACTCGCGTTTGAAGCCGCGAGAGGTCAGGGCTGGCTTCAATAGCCGTGAACCGGTGGCAATGTCATATCCACCAACTGCCAACGCCTCGATCAGAGGCGGAATCGCTTCCAACTCCGTCGAAAGATCCGCGTCCATATAGCTCAGAATATCGGCGCCGCTCCTCAACCAAACGCGTTTCAGCGCGCCTCCGCGCCCTTTTTCATCGGAGTGAGTGACCAGCACGTTTGCATATTCGTGTCGCAATGAATCGGCCAGATGGAGCGTCCCGTCCGTCGAGCCATTATCGGCAATCACAATCTCCCAAGTCGTGCTGAGATGCTGGGATAGGAAACCGTGCAACCGAGTTATGGAGTCCCGCAGTCTGACTTCCTCATTGAACACTGGGATGGTGATGCACACACGCATGGGGCTAGTTCGCGGGACAGGTTAGCGCGAATAGCGACTACGAGTCCAGCCCCCTTGACTCTCAATTGCAGTTCGCCAAACATGATGGCGTGAGCCGCGTGAAAAACCTCTGGGGACTTCTCATCGTAATCACAGCTCTCCTGTTTTTTTATTCATTTTCCCCGCTCCGCACCGCCTTTGAATTCAGTGGCGATGAAGGATATGAGTTGATGAAGCCGTTTTTGGTTAACCAGGGGCATGTTTTGTACAAACAGATCTGGGACGATCAGCCGCCGTTGCTAACAGTTTTGCTCGCCTCCGCCTTCAATGCGTTTAGTCCAACCATTCTCGCTGCACGTTTGATGATAGCAGGGTTGGGGATTATTTTCTTTTCCGTCTTCCACGAATTGGTTCGGAAACGCGCCGGACTGTGGTGTGCCTTGCTCGCCACCTTTTTCCTTTTGGCCGCCCCCGGCGTTTTGGCGTTGAGTGTTTCCGTTATGCAGGAAGTGCCCGCTATGGCCTTGGGACTGGTTTCGGTATGGTTGCTGTTCAGATGGGGCAAACACCCCCATTGGGCGTGGCTGGCACTTTCTGGCGCGGTCATGGCACTGGGGGTGGAAATTAAGTTTACAGCCGTGCTGGTTATACCGGCCGTGTTCGTCGAGTTCATACTGCAGGCTTGGGCGAAGCGAACGAAGTCTTGGCGGCGCGAAATGACGCTAAACACCTTGGTATGGATCGCGAGCGTGGCCACGGTTTTAATTTTGGTCGGATTGACTTGGGGCAAAGGATCTTTTGAATCCTCGTGGCGGGCTCATACCGGCGCGCAAATCGTTCACGGATTGGATCGAGCCGCCGATCACAAATTTGATCCCCGACAACTATGGATTCATATTGAATGCGTCGTGGCGGCAGCCTTAGGGATCATCCTGGCGACCTGGCGGAAACGCGTGCGGGCAATTGCTTTTCCTTTGGTTTTGCTTTTGACGGATGCACTGATCCATTCCCTCCACCGGCCCTGGTGGAATTACTACTACCTTCACCTTGCGGTTCCTTTGGCCTGGCTTGGGGGCTACGGAACGGCGGAAATCCTGAAGCCGTGCTTGGCATTACTTGAAAGTCGCGGGTTTCGAATCGCCTCACCCAAGGCATGGGGGGCAGTTGGGCTTGCTGTCTTGCTGGCCCTTGGTTTGGCATTGACGGAAGCCCGGTTGGAGGCCAGTGTGCGCACGATTTTACGCAGTCCTCGCGCGGCCGAAAATCCACTTCTGGCGCAGATTACCCAGTTGCGAGATCAAACTCGCTGGATGTATTCCGAACAGGTCATTTACGCCTTCCACGCGCGGATTCCGGTCCCGCCTGCGTTGGCAGTCATCACCCTGAAACGTTTTTGGTCCGGGCAGATGTCCATGGCCAGCATTCTCGAATTACTCAAGCGTTACCAGCCCGAACAACTCCTCCTCCGTAAACGTCGGTTTGGGTCAGAGTGGGAAATATTTCTAAATGATAACTACGTGCTCGCCTCCGAAGAAGCCCAACTTGCTCTATATGTAGCCAAGAGACTCCAAGTGCAGCCTCAAGCAAAATGACCGGCTCTCGGATTCGTGACGCAGCCAACCATCTCACCGCAGAGTGGCCGGTTTTGAATCGCTCACCCTTGGCCGGTTTTGTTCCGCTCTGTGACACCCATTCAATCTTCAAAGCACTCAATCAATTCCAACGGGGAGGCATTCATGATAAGCCAGGTTTTGGTTCTTGCGCGAACCGCCTTATTGAGCCCGCGAACTTCTGTGTGCTCGAAGAGCGGAAAAACTTTCCCTTGAAAGCTCACTGTTTTGTAATGCGCGTATACTAACATCGCAACAATTCCCAAGCTTCCCCAAACTTGGAATGCGTCATTGATACTAAAGTGCTTTTCAAAACGTATTAGGCGCTTCCTATCATACCAGAATACATAGTTGTGCAACCTAATTGACCTAGAGAGCGCAGGGTCGCGTTCGTCCAACACATGCATCGCTTCCTCACAGATGTTCAAAAAAGCTACTGGTCCATAGAAGGTGCACTTGCCAACCCACCGGCGTTCATGCCCCATCACTCTGAGCGAAATGATTGGTAGTAGCCTGTGCAGTAATGCTGCAGTCACATCCGCCATGCTTTTTCGCAGAAAATTCATAAATAGCCGGGCGTTAGGCGCAATCTCTATTTAGGTATCTTATGTAAAACATCAGCCATTGCAAGTCTATGCTCAACCGACACAACCAAGTACATCCGTTGCACTTTAACCCGACTGTCTACGCCATGCACCCCGTCGCAGGATCCTTACCAAAATCGGGATCCCATTGGGGCGGCATAAAAAAGAAAGGCATGCGGAACGGCGGTGGTTGTTTCAGCCAATCCGGTAGGCCCTGCCTGTACCAAGGAATCTTGGGTACTGGCCCTTCTAAAGGCGGCGGCCCTTTTGGTGTCTCTGGGAATTTTAGCGGTTCAGGAAGTTTCGGTTTAGGTGGCTCAGGTCCACCAGGAGACTTTGGTTGTTGCGGCTTGGGCGCCTTGTTAGCATTGTCTTGCTGCTTTTGTCGCTCTATGTTGGGAGGTTTCGGTTGGTCAATCTTCTCAGGAGTATCTCCCGTTATCGTATTCCACCAGGCGACAGCCGCGGCGAATATGCTCGCACACTTATCCTTCCAGTCGAGGCCGTACGGGTCGATAGCCCCAGTCGGCATGTTGCCAATGAATGCAAAAAGATTCAACCCACCATTCTCAGCGATTGGATCGCGATTTAGCCATCTTTGCAAATTGGGTTCGTAATAGCGGTAGAGGTAGTAGACGAGGCCGGAATTGGGATGAAATTCCTTCGAGGAGAAGCGGTAGGTGTTGGCCTCGGCCATTGGGCCAGCCATGCTGAGGAGATTGCCGTACGGATCGTACGCGTATTTCGCCGCGAGCAATTGGTTCGTGTTCACGAGGGCCGTGATGTTGCCGTTGCCATCGGCATGATAATAGGCGTGAGCGAGGGGACTGCCTGCGATCAGCTGCCCATTGTCGGTCCGCGCGAGGAGGCCACCGATGCCGCCAGCATCTTGCAATGTTTCACTCAGGTCATTGCCCCGCGTGTAGCTGACGAGCGCCAGATTGTTGGCATCGCGTTCCTGCACCACGAGCCGCCCGTCATAGACATAACGGATTTCGTTGGTCTTCACCCATGCACTGGATTGCCAGGTATATTCCTTGCGGATGCGGCGGCGCAGCATCCCGTCATACGCAAACTCACTGCGCCACGCGTTCGACACCGTCACGCTCGTCAGCTGGTTTTCGTCATCGTAATAGAACACCCGGCGTCCGTCGTTGGTGAGATTGCCGCGCGCATCGTAGTAGTGCGTGACCGTGGCGGGCAGATAGGCCGTTACCGTGTTGGTGTCCTTACGGCTCAAGCTGTCTTGCGCCACAGCAACGAATGTGTTGTTTCCGTCCAGCAACGTCACGTTCGTCCGCGCAAACGCGTTGTCCCCATAAACCGTCGCGGCCACGGCGGAGTTCGCGTTGTCCTTGACCGTCACGCTGGTTGGCGTGGCGGACACCGCCCCGGCCACCGTGTAGTTATTCGCCCGCGTCACGGTCGTCAGCTCGTTCAGATTGTTTGCGTTGAACGTGTGAATGAGCGCGTTGTTCGTGCGTTTGCTCAAGTTCCAGGCGGCATCATAGCCGTAGCCGAACTGCTCCTGCAACCGCGTCGTGCCCCCGGCTTCCTTGCCTTTGGCCGTCTTCAACTGCCCGATGTTGTCATACGTGTAATCCACGTAATTCCCCGCCGTGAACGTCTGGTTGGTGCGCTGATGACCTTCGTTGTACACGTAGCCATGGGAGTTGAGAGTTGATTGACTGGAGTTTTGAAGCACCGTTGCTAGCAATCTTCCCAAGTCATCTAACTGATTCGTGATCGCGGATCCCCCCGGCAATTCCAGTCGCGCCACCAGGTCCGCCGCCATGTCCACACCCGCCGCCGACACCGCCTTGTAAGTGGTGACGAACACACCGGCCGGTGAAGTGACGTTGGTCAGCCGGCGATAGGTGTCGTAACCATAGCTCTGCGCCCACGCCGTGGCATTGGGCTGTTGCACCGCCAGGCTGCTGCGTTGCCGGCTGCTGTAAACAAAACTCACCGTGTCGCTGGCCCACGGGCCGTCTTCACTGGCCAGTTGATTTCCATCCGTCCACGCCAGGGCCGTCGAGCCGAGGCCGTCCGTCATGTTGGTCAGCCGGTTCAGGAGGTCGTACCGCAGCACAATGCTGCTGGCGGTCGGATAGACGATGTTCGTCAGATTGCCCACGGGGTCGTAACGGAACGTGGTGGTGATGCCGCCCGCCTGCCAGCGATTGGTCAGCCGGGCGTTCGGATCATATTTGTAGCGGAACATCTCGGCACTGGCCGCGTCCACCTTGTTCGTCACCCGGCCCTCACTGTCATACTTCCATTGGGTCGTCTGGCTCTTGCCATCCGTCAGCGTCAACAGCTGGCCGAATGGATTGTAGGTGAACCCGAGTACCTCGCTGTTGGCATTGGTTTCGTACAACGGCTGCGACAGTTGATCCCGCACAAACCGCGTGACTTTACCCAGCGCATCGGTGGCGTTGGTCAACCCGCGGGCGTTGTATTCAAACGACTCCAACCCTGAGAGCTGATTTCCCAGCGCGCCGATGACGCGCCGGTTCACCATGCGGTCCAAGACGTCGTAACGGTTGGTTGTCGTCACCCCGTTGCGATCAATATTGTTGGTCAGCCGCCGGTATTCGTCAAACGTGCGCACTGCCCAGAACAGTTGGTTCCCACCGCTGCCCACCTGAATGGCCGTGATCTGGTCGTAATCGTTGTACCCGAACGCCACCTGACGTCCGCTGCTGTCCAGCGCGGTGAGCATGCGTTCGAGGTCATCGTAGGTGTAACTGATCTGGTAGTTGTCGGGATACGTGGCGGTGGTCAACTGCCCGGCGAGGTTGTAATCGAAAGTGGTGGTCAGGGCCGTACCGCCATTCCATGCTTTGACCTGAGTGGGTGACCCGCAACCGCAGTAAGCGTATTCCGTCACCGCGCCATTGGCGTTGGTGACTGCCGTGAGTTGGCGCACCAGATTGAACTTGTAGCGCGTCCAGAAACCCATCCGGTCTTTCACCCCCACCAAGTCGAGCTTGTCCCAGACGTTCGAGGTGTAGCTGCCATCGGGGTACTTCGTGGCGATGAGCCGGTTCAAATTATCCCACGAATTGGTAGTGATCAAACCGAGCTCATTGGTGTGAATGGCAACGTTGCCGCTGGTGTAACTGTACGAGTTGGTGCGAAAACCAACATCAATCGTCTTGGACAAAAAGCCGGTCGTCCCGGTGGTATAGTAAAAATTGGTGGTCAGCAACCCGCTCGGATAGCTGATACTGGTGACCTTCATGCCGTTGGTGTCATGGGTGTAACGGAGCACTTCACTTAAAGCATTCGTTACGGAAGTGAGCAGGTTGGTGATGACGGCATGATAGCCGTACCCGCGGATGGCTTCGCCTCGTGGGCCGATGACCGTCTGGAGAATGCGGCCATCGGTATCAAAGTTGTTCGCGTACGCCACATCGTTTCCCTGGTAGTGATAGGTAATGTTGGTCGGCCGTCCCCAGTCATTGCGCCCGATGTCAATCGCGGTACTGGTTCCCGGCGTATAGTCCGTACCGTTCCAGACGATCTTGGTCACCCGTTTAAGGGTACCAATCATGCGGGGATCCGCACCCTGCCCTTGATATTCGCAATAGACTTGTCCGCTCCGAACGTCACTCGGAGCCGGCTGTAAAACCGGTCCAGCCATCGCACCCAGTGTATCCGAGACAACCGGGTTAAGTTGAAAGCCACCGGCGAACTTTAACAACCAATGCTTGAGCGAACCTTTGAAATAATCAGCCCGCGGCATATCCACGTAGTTGGTCCGGGCTTGTGCACTCAGCGCCGCAAACTGCGCACGATTCCAGTGAAAACTATTCCGGTTGTAAGCCGCGGTATCCGTGGTGGCATACGTGCCGGCCACTGACCCTTCAGCGCCTAGGCAATTGTCGCGATAGGCGTAAAGCTGCTGACTGCTATCGGCTTCTGTAATCTCGATGGCCCGGTCGATACTCGCCGAGGAACCCCAGTACCGGAAACTCGTGTCGCCATACGGCGTGTGCAAGTTGGTGATTACACCGTTCGTATCGTACTGAAACGACGAAGGCATGTTGGCCATGTCGACGATGTTTGTCAGCCAGCCTCTTTCGTTATACGTGAAAGTGGCGCTCCGACCGTAGGGATCAGTGACCGAAGTCACCAGGCTCGGAAACGAGCCATTATCGTACGCCAACGAGCTGGAGCGGCCATCACGATCAACGACTTGAGAAAGGAGCTTATAAGTCTGGCCCCCGTTGGTGTAGCTAATCCAATTGAAACGCGTGGATCGCCCGTATCGGTCCTGCCGTTCGGACAAAAACTGGTTGGTCACGCCAGCAAGGCCCTGATATTGGTCAAGGATCCCATATTTGCTCTTCGTTCCCGCCGGGGAGTCAAGTGTAGTATAAATTCCACCTCCTTCCATGGTCCCTCGCTTTGCGCTCCCGTAAACGGGTGTATATGTGTCGAGTTGTACCGCGCCCCCGCCTGGAAGACGCTGGCTGAATTTCGCCACTCCGTTGGTCACGCGCAACAACGTAATCCAGTTGCATTCCCAGTTTGGCCCGAAACCGGCGTAATTCGTATCGCGTATATCTGAACGTTGCTTGTAACTTAGTTTGAGTGGCATCCAACGTCCACCAGCGAGCCGGTACTGTAGCGGCGTGTCGTGGAGCCACAAATTGATAAACGGCTCGGAAACGCGCCAGACCGGCATCCCACAGGGGCTGCCTCCGCCTTCCGGGCCGTCATTGGATGACGGCGGATCACAGTTATCATCATCGTCATCGTCCTCGCCATCATCCCAATCCTCGAACAGGTTTCGGCAGTAATTTTGTTGCCCTTGCGCGAATACCTGGATGACATTCACTAAACCCATGCGCCAACCAGCCACCAGCACGATCAGCATTAATCCCACATGGATGTGCCGCGGTGGTCGCCGCACCGTGGGAACGCCATTTGGGGTCACCAAAACCACATTTGATCCCGCTGCTTCAGCTGGCTCGATGGCATCAGCCGCTTCGCTCCCGTCGTGTTCGTTGATCCGTTTCATAAGGTTTCAGTCCCGAGGGATGTTTTTATCAAGCAAATATCATTCGTTCGCCGAATTGTTTAAGGGAGGATCGCGCTAGGGCGTGGCTTTGTGATAATGACGCTGAGTCCCCAGTCGGCAGCGTTCGTCCAAGCCGTTTCGCCTGTATCTACCGCTCCGTTCCCATTGCGATCTTCTAAATAATCGGCAACTCCATCGCTGTCGGTGTCAATTGGAACACCGCTTGTATCAGTGGCCACATAATGAAAACCAATATCAACGGTTGAACTTGCCTCCTTTACCTGATTGGTGGTGGTGGTGTAGTGATAGAGTCCGGCATTAGTCGCGTTGCGACTACCCGCGTTGATGAGCATGCTCAACAAACCGCCGTTGGTCGGGTAGTAAAATCTTCCAAGGTAGTTGGTCAGGTAAATTGGTGTGTTACTCATGACCACGTCGTTGACATTGGTCGGGGTCAACCGGTTGCCGCCATTGACGTACGCGTTGTTGCTGTGGGTGATCGAGCCGGACTGACTGTTCAGAGCGGTTTGATCAAACAGGTTGTCTTTGAGGATCCAAGTCTTAGTCCCCGTATTGGCAAGGTTTAGCGAGCCACGCCAAAACAAATTGTTAAAAAAATACCGATCGGAAATAATGCTTTTGCTCAGCGAGAGGTCGATGGCCACCCGTTCCCATAAACAATTCGTAAACGCAACGGAAACGTCCACTGGGCTAACCCCCCCGCCCGCGAATTGACAATCCTTGAAGGCCAAAGGAACGATGAGCTCTTTGTTGCTATTAAAGAATTTCCCATTATTGCCCAGCAGCGACCAGCCGGTAAATGTGAATTGAGCTTGGGGTTCCGGGGTGCTGGCGACCGTAAACGCGATGGCAGGCGCCACCGTGCTGGCTGACCAGTTGGTCGTACTCTGTTCCTGCACCGTGTTGTAACGGACAATCCAGTTTAGGTAGGAAGCGGAGCCCGCCGAATTCAAAATTGCGCCATTGCGCAGGGTGATTCCTGAATCGCTGAGGGCACCGTAAGTCCCAAGGACTATGCCGTTCGCAAGGGTCAATATCGAATTGGTAAGGTTCCTCCCGCTGACGACGTAATCCAGTGGATCATAGTGATAGCCTAAATCGTACGCGTCTGTGTCCCGGCCGGCTTGGGGCGAAAGGACTGTATTCACGGTGAAATCGTTAGTGCGCTCAATCGGTGGATACGTCGTGAGTTTCTTCAAGTCTTTTGCCAAAGTGGCATTGATATTGGTCGTGCCCACATTTCGATAAACGCTACCAGTCGCCAGATAATGGCTGGCCGCGCCAACCGTCTGAAAAGCAGAGGCGGTTACTATGTTGACTGTGTTGCTGGTGAAGGTCCCCACGTTGGTCACACCCAACAACAGGCTGTTGGTCATCGTTAATGTGATGGCATTGTTGTTGTTCAGCCAGTTCGCCGTATCGACGGTTAGATGTTCACAACGGCCCGTGGAAGTTGAGCCGTTGAAGTTGGTGATTACGTTATACAGCAGCGCATTACGCAGGCTGAATTCCGCATTGGTAGCCGCAATCCCGTTGGCACAGTTGACCAGTTGCGCATGGCTGACGATGTGCCCCGTTTTCCCGTTGAAGACAATGGCGCTTTGGGCATAGGAAATCCGTAGGTTTTGCAGGATGGCATTCGTGCCCGCCGCCGTGCCGTCGATATAAAGCGCCGGATTGGCAAAGTAATTGGTGTTGGGATTGCCTGTGCTGCCACTGATGGTGTCACCGACGGTGTTATCGCTGCTGCCGGTCATGACCACCGGCCTAAATGCACTGCCCAGCCACGTAATCGGGCTGGTGATATTCAGTTTTGGGGCATTGGTCGGTGAATACTTGATAACTGTGCCGCCTTCAAAACTTGTATTGGTTCCTGAAAGGTTGACGGTTCCACTCACGTAATAAGTGGTGTCACACTGGAAGGTGTAGTTGGTCGCGCTACTCGCGGTGACGTAGTCCAGCACCACGCCTTTGCCGTCCAAGGGGGCGCTGGCCAGTTTCATCGGTCCAATCTCCTTCTTCGCCTGCTTTACCGGCGGTAAGAGACGCTTGATCGAAACCTGATGCCGCACGCCATCCTGGGAACTCTTCAGGGAGGCCGTTCGCTTGGGTAAGGCGTCAAGTTGTGGTTCCACAGCCTGATACGGTATTTCCTCAATCAGAAATGTGCGCCCCTCCACTGTACCCCACTGCTTGCTTACTGGAATGTCGGTCGTCTCGGCGCCCATCACAAATACTCGACCAGTCCCCATCTTGAGATCGCCGAAATTCAAAAACTCGTCCGTAACTCCGTTGATCAATCGCGCCTTTTTCTCCGGCACCGGTGGGTTAAAAAACTCCGTCAGAACTTCCAAAACCGTCGTCGCAGGGTCTAAATTATAATATGCTGGGGAGGGCGGATCTTCCCGCAAAATGAGATCTTGCTCAAGCCCTGCTTTACTATTTCGGTATCTCAAATCAACTTTGAAATCTGTAAACGCGTCGTAGTAGATCACCTCGTTCTTGGTATCCATTAACAAATGGCCGTCCGAGTCCTTTATCTCCGCAATCAACACGCTTTGTCCGGTGGCCGTATCAAAATATGCGAGTCCTAGAATTCGTGACTGAAGCCGTTTTCCATCGGCAGTCAACATGTCGATGGCCACCGGAGAGTTGCAGTTGACTGAGAAAATCACCTGATGTCTGCCTTTCCGGGCCACCGCGCCAGCCTTGGCGATTTCGATTTCGTCACTGGCTTCGACCCACGTGCCATCCGCCTGCCGTACATTCATCCCGGTTTCCAATTCCGTGTAAGCGGCATTGGTCCGGGAAACGGTCTTGCCTGTATTGTCGGTCTCCACCGTCACTCGCTGCCAGACGCGGTGGTGGTCGCCGCGGTCGCGAATCTCAAGGGTTGACGATATAACAGAAGCTGCGGTGTCGGTCGGAGGCAGTGGTGGCGGTGGAGTCCTAATCTGGGCGGACACCACTACTGGCAGTAAGGAAACAAGCGCAAGCAGCTGGAAAGTTGTTTTCATAATGATTTGATCGCTAAGAGCGTGTTTGAAAACTCAACCATGACGAGCGAGACGAGCCAGCATGAGGCGAATCATGGCGAGGTGGACCATGGTTTCGGCGGTGCGCGTGTGCCGTTCGTAATCGCAATTGAGCGGGCGATAGCGCCCCAGCCAGCCGAAGGTGCGTTCGACCACCCAGCGGCGCGGCAGCACTTTGAACGTGTGCCATTCGGTGCGCTTGACCAGCTCGACTGTGCAGCGCCATGTCTGTTTGGCCCAAGAGACGAGCGTCCCGGCATAACCGCCATCGGCCCGCCCAGTCGCCGGCGATACCTTCCGACGTGATCGTTCCTTGATACGAAGTATCCAAGGCACGGTCATGCCAGACTTTGTTTGCCTACCGAGTTTCATAAGATTGGTCGCTACACTTTGGGTTCCTCCATTGTACTAAAGCAAAACCAGCCAAACATTACCGAATATTTGAAACTTTTTTTGAGCTCGTCTTTAACCTCTCGCAAACACGAAGCAGCCCACGTCAAAGCGCCAATTGGTATTGCAGTTTCAAAGGGTGCGACGCGCTGCGCCAGTTCCCATTGGTGACGGAAGTTTCACTTCGTGCTGGTCCATACACTTGCGCGTAAATAAATCCGTGGAATTTGCTTGCCGTGTTAAGCAATGCGGCATACCAAATCCGTCCGGTCCACAGCAGGCAACCACATGGCCCAGTCCGATCAGGAATTCTTCAAACGGCAAATGACCGGCACCGAGTTCCCCACCACGCACTGGAGTGTCGTGTTGGTGGCCTCCGACTCGGCCGCGCCATTGGCCGCCTCGGCGTTGGAGAAATTCTGCCGCACTTATTGGCCACCGGTCTACACCTTCATCCGCCGGCAGAGCCAAAGCCAGGATGACGCGCTGGATCTGACTCAAGAATTCTTCGCCGGCTTCCTGGAAAAGGATTACGTCAGACTGGCCGACCCGAAACGCGGGCGCTTACGTTGTTTCATGCTGAGTTCGATCAAAAATTTTCTCGCCAACGAATGGGATTACGCCCAGGCGGCTAAACGGGGCGGCGGTCGCATGCTCCTATCGTTGGAACAATCGGCCACCGCTGAGACTCACCGGCTCGCCCAAGTCGCCGATTCCGCCGCGACCCCCGACCGCGCCTACGAAAAGCAATGGGCGTTGACCTTGCTCGATCATGCGCTTGGGGCTCTGCGGCAGCAAGCCCTGGCCTCCGACAACCTGGAACAGTTTGAAGCGCTTAAGGAATTTATCTGGGGTGGCCCATCGACGATGTCGCAAGTCGAAATCGCCCTCAAACTAGGCGTGAGCCCCAACTCGCTGCGGGTGGCGGTCCACCGGCTGCGGCGCCAATACGGCGAGATCTTGCGGGCAGAAGTTGGTCGGACCGTCACTAATCCGGCCGAGATCGATGGTGAACTACGCCATTTGCTGGCGGTGATTAGTTCATGACCTGACACGTGGCGGCCTGCGTTTGGCCAGTCAGGTTTTGGCTGCATACGGGGTGGTCGTGCGCGCACTGTTGCGAGTTCTCGACGAAACCCCGGAAATAATTCGACGCCGGAATGGAAAGGTCCGTCGCAACTAGGCGTACAGCCGCTTCAGGCCCCGGACGGACTTACTTATGCCAACGGAAGGACAATGCGAAAAATGCGGGGGGACGCTGGCGTCTTTCGGCACGCAGTCCCTCTGCGCTAATTGCCTGATGCTTGAGGCCATCCTCCTGGGTGACGAACTCAGCGCCGAGCCTGCTGCGAGCGCCCACCCGGGCTTGGGAGTCACCGTCGAGCGCCTGACCTTGGTCGAGAAACCGGGCGACCATATTGGCCACTACAAACTTCTGCAGTTGATTGGCCAAGGCGGCATGGGCTTCGTTTATCTGGCAGAGCAGGAGGACCCGGTGCGCCGCCGAGTGGCGCTCAAGATTATGAAGCTGGGCAGGGACACCAAATCGGTCATCGCTCGCTTCGAAGCCGAGCGACAGGCCTTGGCGTTGATGGACCATCCCAATATTGCCAAAGTGTTGGACGCCGGCGCCACGGACACCGGTCGACCCTATTTTGTCATGGATTTGGTGCGAGGCATCCGGATCACTGACTATTGCGACCAGAACCATCTTTCCACCCGCGCCCGCCTCGAACTGTTCATGCAGATTTGCCGCGCCATCCAGCACGCCCACCAAAAAGGCGTTATCCACCTCGACATCAAACCCTCGAACATTCTGATTACGCTTCAGGACGGCGTGCCGGTGACCAAGATCATCGACTTCGGCATCGCCAAGGCCATCAACGACCAGCAGCTTACCGACAATGCCCCCGTAACCTCCGAGGAACAATTCCTCGGTACGCCCGCGTACATGAGCCCGGAACAAGCTGATCTCGGCTGTCCCGACGTTGACACGCGCAGTGACATCTACAGTCTTGGGGTCTTGCTCTATGAACTGCTGGCCGGCCAGACGCCGTTTGTGACGGAAGAATTACTGGCCGGCGGAAGGGACGCGATGCGCCAGATGGTCCGGGAAAAGTCTCCCCCGAAACCATCGGCACGCCTGCGGACTATGGGAATGGCGGACACCACGGATGTCACCCAACGCTTCAAAGCCTCCCCCGCGAAGCTGGCCGGATTGGTGCAGGGCGATCTCGACGCCATCGTGATGAAGGCGCTGGAGAAAGTTCGCACGCGCCGTTACGAATCGGCCAACGGATTGGCGATGGATATCCAACGCCACCTAGCCAACGAACCGGTCATGGCCCGACCCTCGAGTACACTTTACCGACTGCAGAAACTAGTTCGCCGGAATAAGATTGCGGTTACAGCGGCGGTTGCGGTGATGGCTGCGTTGGTTATCGGATTGGGCCTCTCCACGTGGCTTTTCTTTCGGGAGAAAGCCAACTATGAACGCGCCTTGAAAGCGGAACAAACGGCCAAGGAAGAAGCAAATACAAGTCAGACGGTAGCCCGCTTTCTCAAGGCCATGCTGGAGAGTCTAAACCCGGCGTTAGCGCAAGGCCGGCAATCGCCCTATCTGCATGAGACCCTGGATAAAACCGCCGCGCGCGTCGCTGCCGACCTCAACTCGCAGCCAGGAATTCAGGCAGAACTGCAGACCATCATCGGCAACGCGTACTATCAACTTGAAGATTTCTCGAAAGCCGCCGAGTTGTACCGCGCGGCTCTAAGCGTGCGCAAAGCACGTTTTGGCGAGACCAACCGGTGGGTCGCGGCGTCGCTCAACGATTTGGGCAACGCCCTCAACATGGAAGACCGAACATATGAGGCCGAAACCTTGCAGCGCCAGGCACTGGACATGCGAAGAACCTTGTTCGGCAACGAGCATCCCGAAGTCGCCAATTCACTCACGTGTCTGGCGGACACCTTGACCGACCAGCGTCGGCTGAAGGGAGCGGAAGCCTATCAACTCGAGGCCCTGGCGATGCAAAGAAAATCACGGGACACCGCGCCACAAGACTTTTTGGTTTCCCTCAACAATCTCGGCCGCATCTACCGATTGGGGGGCAATCTGACCAATGCGACAGCGGTCTTCCGCGAAGCGTTGGCCTTGGGAATGGACAAGGAGAAGAGTCCGGCTTATGGCGATTCGCTGCTGAAGCTGGCCGAGGTGGTGCGCGAGCAGGGCCGATTGGAGGAGGCGGAAACTTTGTGCCGCGCAGCGCTGGCGCGGAGTCGCGAGTTGCTCGGCAACGAACATCCTCAGGTAAATTACTCCTTTAATGGCCTAGCCTTCCTGTTGCAGCGCCAGGGCAAGTTGACGGAGTTGGAAGACCTTTATCGCGGGCGGTTGCAGAGCGCGCCGAAACGGTTGCCGGCGGGGGATGAAGAAAGTATCCGCACCCTCACCGAATTGAGCCGACTTTTGATTGCGGAGGAAAAGTTCGCCGAGGCAGAACCCCTGGCCCGGGAAGCGCTGACACTGATGGAAAATAGTAACCCGGACGATTGGCGCACTTTTAGTGGTCGGAGCCTGGTCGGAGCCACCTTGCTTGGGCAGAAACAATTCGAGACCGCCGAGTCCCTACTCGTTGCCGGCTATGAAGGGATGAAGGAACGCGAAGCCAGCATTAACTACCTCTGCCGGCCCTATCTCAAGGATGCACTGCAGCGAGTGGTCCGCCTCTACCAAGCTACGGAACGATCGGACCAGGCCGCGGCCTACCAGAAGCAACTGGAAGGGTTTGACCAACCCGCGACCGCGATCCCATCCGCCTTCGGCACCAAACCGCAATGAATAGCTTCTCGCTTGGCTGGTCCCTTGGGTTTATGCGCTGACCGATGGCCCAGACCGTTCCCAACGCGGTGGGTTGTCTGACGCTGACACGGGCGGTGACCACTCGTTTCGTGGGCAAGCGAGCTATTCGTGGTTTCCAGGCGTTCCCTTGGCCGAGGTTGGGCCGAATAACGGCATCGTCGTCATAGCATTTTTGAGCGTCTCCACATTCAAGTGCGTGTAGCGGTTGTTCATCACCTTGGAGGCATGGCCGGTCAACTTCATACGCACATCTTCGGGCACTCCGCCGTTGGCCAGCGCCGAATTAAAACTGTGGCGCAACGAATGGAACGAGTGGCGGGAGAATTTCCGGATTCCCTTCCCTGGCACGGTCATCGTATCCAGCCCCGCCTTGATCACAATGCGCTTGAAACCTTCGGACAGGCCACGCCGGCCGCCGGACAGCTTGCCAGCCAATTTCGGAGACAGAAAGCCGTGGGTGCCGAAGGTGGCGAGGAAGTGGATGTGTTCGATCACATGATAGTGCATGGGCACGGTAACCTTCTTGCCGGTTTTCTGCTGCTGATATTCGATCACTCCGGTTTCCGGTTTGACGTTGTCCCAGGTCATCCGCACGCAGTCCCGGAGCCGTGCGCCCAGAAAATAGCCAAACAGAATGAGCGTCTGCCATTCGACGGTCGGCGCGGCGGTCACGAGTTTTTGCACCTCCTCCTGAGTGAAGACCGCCCGTTCCGAGGAATCTTCCCGGGGCGGCCGCACGGTGGCGATGGGATTCTTCAGGATGATGTCATAGGTTGCCGCCCGTCGGAACGCGATGTTGATCGTCTTCAAATCAACGATCGCGGTTTTGGGGGCGACCCCGGCTTTTAATCGCCCGGTCAGGAAGCCCTCGGCATCGCGCGGCGTGACGGCCGTAACCGGTTTTTGCGCCTTGTCGCCCAGATGCGCGAGGAAGAGTTTGACGGAATGAGTGTAGCGCTCCACCGTCGCCTCGGTGGCGCGCGCCCCGACCCCTGCCAGCCATTCGGTCAAATAAACTTCGGTGGTGGGTGCGATCAGCGTGTCGCCCGTGACTTTTTCGGAAACGTCGTTCAGCACCCTCTTGATTTGCGCAGAGGTGAGCGCGCCCGCCATCGCCTTGCGTTCCACCCGCTCGAACTCGATGGCGATTTCCATTGCTTGATTCTTATCGGTCGATTTGGTAGAACGCTTGAGTTGGCGACCGTCGCGGCTGGCGAAACAGGCCGTCCAGAATTGGGATTTTTTCCGTTTAACGATGCTGGCCATGCAGGTGAGAATAAAAGTGAGAATAAAAAGTTCAAGAAATACCGTTTTCTAAAACGCCCCAGCGTTCGTAATCAGTAACTTAGAAAAGGTGCATTGAAACGAGGGTTCGATTCCCTTCACCCGCTCCAAACTCACGTATGTTCTCTCCTCGCGCTTCGCCATCCGGACTTTTCCCTGAAAACAGAACCGCTCGTAGTTTTCACTCAGACTTCGAACCCCTGCTGGACGGATTTGGTCGGGTTCGTCAACGGCCTGCCGCTGGTGCTTATCGAGTTGAAGAAGCCCGGCGGGCCCGCGCGCGCGGCGTTCGCTGAGAACCTGACACACGATAAGGCGGAAATTCCGCAGTTCTTTTGGTTCAACCCGCGGCACATCGACTCGACTCGAATCGCACGGACAGCCGCGTCGGCTCGATCCCTTATTCGAAGCCCAAGTCCAATCCCTCGTGAAACACCACCCCGATCTGCTCCAGCCCGCCGTGCCGGCCGTTATACCAGAGCAACCATTTCTGTCCGTCAAAAATGGCGTAGGGCTTGTAGCAGGCGTCGTGGTCCCACGCGTTTTCGCCGGGGCGAATAATCGGGTTGGCCGGGTGCCGCTGCCAGTTCGAAATCCCATCGCGGGAGCGGGCAAGCCCGATCTGGGCGTGCGCCTCGTCGCGGAATCCGATGTAGAACATCACATACCAGCCGCCTTGCTTCACGACCTGGCAGGCGGTGACCTTGTGCTGTTCCCACGGACTCTGCCGATCGGGGGTGAAGACTGGATTCGCCTCGTGCTTGGTCCACTTCAAGCCATCGGGGCTGGTGGCATAACCAATGGCGTTCGGCTCGTTCTGTTCGCCGGAGGAATACCACATGCGGAAAAGTTTTGCCGGCTCATCCCAGAGCACGTGCGGGCACATCACGGCGACTTTCTCCCATGGCTTTTCGGCCGAAAGCACCGGCTGGTCGCTCATGCGTTTCCAAGTAACCCCATCGCTGCTCGTGGCGTAGCCGATCCACGATTGACCGCGCGCCTGGCCGGTGTACCAGAGATGATAGCCATCTGTGCGCTTGACGACCACGGGGCGATTAATGTCATCCTCCCAGCCGGTTTCCTTCCGCGGTCCGAGAACGATTTGCGGCGGCTCCGTCCAATGGGTTCCGTCTTTGCTCTCCACGATGGCCAGACTTTTCTTCGGCCGCCAAGAAAGCCACATGCGATACGTGGTGTCCTCCTTGAGCGCCGCGACGTCGAAGCACGTGCCGTATTGGCCGCCCATCACCGGATTACCGGCGAACTTCTTCCAGCCCGCCGTAGTTTGAGCGCGGGGCCCGTCGTCCGGTTTCGGCGGAAGAGCCGCCGTCAATCGCTTCAATGAATCTGCTCCAGCGATTTCCTCTCCGTCGGCGAAAACCCGCAGTCCCTTGCCCCGACCGTAGCGGGTGCCGGTCTTGTCCCAAAGAATCGTCAGCCAGCGTTCGTGGTAGCGGACTTGGTCGAGGCAGAAATAATCCCACGACTCCGGAGCGAGCGGATTGACCTCGACCGTGTCATCGCTGCGCGCGCGCAATCCCACCAACCCGCTGATCACCAGGTCGCAGAACGTGGAGTGGTTGTAGTCCTTGCCCCGTTCGGGGATTTTCTTCCCACGCTGAATCAGCAGCGTGCGCGAAATCCAGTCGCCGGTGAATGGATTCAGGTTCTCGTCAATCCACGGCACCACTTGACCGTCTGCGCGCTTCCGGCGATGGCTCAACGCGTAATGGCGCAGCACCGTGAAATAATCGCTCCGACTTACCACGCTCTGGTCTGGGCCATTGAGCAAATTGGCCAGACCGGTCAGGGTGATGGCGGTGGCATACGGCCAACTCGGTCCGTTCCACTGACACTCGTGTCCCGTGTAGGCCACCTTGAAACCGGGATGCCGCTGTTCGGTGGTTGTGGGCCCGTACGGCGCGAAGAAACCCTGCGGGTCCATGAGTTGTTTCCAAGCGACGGCGAATTGCGTGTCCGGCAAATTGAAATACCACGGCGTGAATCCATGCAACTCTCGCACGGCTGCCAGCGACGCGTGGGTGCCGCGGGGCAGCACCTTGAAGAACTCCGCCTGACCGTCCCACAGTTTGTCCTGCACGAGCTTTTTGAGGCGCGCCGCCTCGCCGCGAAATCGTTCTGCCAGGTCCTTCCGGCCCGCCAGGTCGGCGATGCGTGCAATGGCGAGCGCGTCGCCAAACATGTAGCTGTTGATCGTTGCCCGGTAGCCACTGCCACCCACCGATACTTCCATCCCGTCGCGGTCGTCGCTTTGCCAGAAGAGGCCGTTCGCATCACGTTGTTGTTTCTCCCACGCTTCAAAGTTCGCCACCAGATCGGGCAGCAGGTTGGTGAGCAACGACGCATTCGGATGAACAAGATAATTCGCGAACAGGGCGTCCGCCGCCCAAAAGCTGTAACGCCGAGGTTCGCCGCCGTTGCGAAACCAGAACAAGGCATAGTCCTGGAGATACTGCGGATCGGCCATCCAGCGGCCTTCGTAAAAGTGATGGCCCGCCGCGCACGAAATCGTATTGAACTTCCCCGCCCACGGCACATCCGGAAGGAACTCCGTGACCACGAAACCTTCCGGCGTCTGGCGGAGATGTTTCCGATACGTCCACCAGCGGAAGAAATAGGTCCGCTCGATTTCCGGGTCCGGGCACTCGAACAACGGTACGTTGCGTTGCATCCAGTCCCACGCACCCGCGTTGGGAATGTGCTGACCGTAGAGTTCCTCGTCATCGCGATTGAAGCCCTCAGCGTAATGCTGAGAGGCCTTCGACTTGAGCACCAGCGGGACCGGCGTGGGCGTGGCGGCAAAAACGGTCCAGGCAAGTACGAGCGCAGTGAAGGTGCACCAGAATTTCATTTGCCCGAGTATGCCCGAAAGGAACGCTGTGCCACCAGACCATTACGGAAGCCACCCGCCGCACTTTTCACCCGCCGTTTGCACCTCATGGAACGGCAACCTGAGATTGTCTCTTGCCTGGCGGCAGTCGTTCGCGATTCAGCGCCTTGCGCTCCGGGGCCAAGACATGGTAACAAAACACGTGACGCGTTCGGTTTCAAATCCCAGGGCGAGTCCGAACGGATGCGGCTGGCTAACTTTGCCGTGGACTCAGCGGATATGAAAATGCCATTCGTCTTGACCATTGAGCCCCATCGCATTTCTTGGTGTCAGGATTTCGCGAGCGAAGCTGCCCGCGTCCGGAACGCCCTCGGCTGCGCCCTGAATGCCCTCCATCACATCGGCAGTACGGCCATTCCCCGCATCTATGCCAAGCCGATCATTGATATGTTGGCCGAGGTCACAAGCCTTGCAGCCGTGGAAGGACACGTGCACGTGTTGCAAGCGTTGGGCTATGAAGCGATGGGAGCATTTGGAATACCTGGTCGCCGGTATTTTCGTAAGACCAATCGTAGCGGAAGGCGGACGCATCACCTTCACGCTTTTGTCCAGCGCTCTCCACACATTGTCCGGCATCTGGCCTTCCGGGATTTTCTGCTCGCTCATCCCGACACGGCCCAAGCCTATAGTGAGCTGAAGCGCGGTTTGGTTAAATCCTGTAAGGGCGATCTCGAGGCTTACATGGATGGAAAAGATGCGTTCATCGCGGAAGTTGAAAAACGGGCGCTCGGCTGGGCCAGCAGCTGAGCCTTGGGCTGCGGGAACAGGCTTGGTCGGGCTCCCTTTTGCGATTGGCCGCTTTAAAGAGTCGGTAACATAAAATGACCGTTAACCCTATGGCCATCAAGCTAGCCGTTCCGGTACTGCGCGTCGCCGATGTTGCTCGCTCCCTCGAGTGGTACCGTGGCTGCCTCGGCTTTGTGGGCGATCCGTTTCCCGCCGCGCCGCCGTACGCCTTCGCGATCCTGCGCCATGGGCCGGTGGAGCTGATGGTCCGGCGCGGTTTACCTCCGGTTCGCCCCCCACCGCCGCCGTATGATTGGGACGTGTATTTGCGACTTGAAGGCAGCCGGTTCCGCGAGGTGTTTGCCGCATTCAACGCGCGCGCCATCGTGAATCGCCGGTTGGAGCGGATGTTTTACGGGCTGGCCGAGTTTGAGATCACCGACCCTGATGGCTATGTGATTTGTCTCAGTCAATTGCTGGAGGACGCCAGTGATTTACCAACTCCCGCGGGCTGATCAGCAAGCAAAGGAAGGGCCGAAATGCTTGTGGGCCGCGTGCTTTGTGGTGTGAGTTTGGCGCCACTGCGCGCCCCCTTGTCCTCGGCGGCTCGGCGTTGCCCTTCGACCAGCGGTAGCCCTCGGCGCCGTTTCAGTTGGCTGCCGGCGGCTTGGAGGATTGGCGATTGTGATTGGGTTGGACAGCGGGCAGGTTGGTGATCAGGACTGGCACCATGTTCGGCAAACCACAATCCCACTTTTCGATCACCTCCCCTTCGTAGGCGAAAGTGCCGACCTTGATCGCCTTCGCCCGCATCGCGCTGCCTGTCGTCGGCTGCGGGCCATCGTAGTTCACCAGGAAAATGGCCGGCCCTTCTTCCTGCCAAGTGCGCGTTTGGATGCTGGGCCCGGCCGGCTTACCGCCCGCCAACAAATTACTGATACTCGTTCCCGACTCCGCTGCCGGGACGGTGTAGGTCTCGCTCCTGGGTATGACGATGCGGAGGACGGCGCCATTGGTCAGCACTTTGGCGCAGATGCCTCTGAGTTCTCGCCACAGTACGCTTTTCTCGATGTTGTAAAGCTGGCCGTCGACGCGTCGGAAGGACCAATGTGCCTTCACGTAATTCGTGGTGACCGAGCCCGGCGCCGGCGCATTGGTGGTTTCGTCCCCCAGCAGCGTCATCGCCGTCAGCATGAGCGCAAGCAGAGTTCGCATAATTCGCCTTTCGTCGTCTGTGCGCCCATCCTTGACCGCACCGCGTCAGGAATCAAGTCTGGTGCGCGCACTTCAACCCGGGCAATCTTGCCATTGTCTCCGGCTGCGGCCTAATTGCGATTGAAGCTTGAGGATCAAGTTCACGCGGATAACTTCACCGCTCCCAGCAAGAGTTCTGAATCGCGATGCGGTTAGCGGGCATTGTTTTGGCATCGGGCTGGCTTGACCTGGCCCCCGAATCATACGACGCTCCGCGGCGAGCAACGAATCATCCCAGTCTGCTAAACCACCAGCGAAGGCGGGCTGCGTCTCAAACCTAGCGAGGCAGAAGCGAAAGCCCAACTTATGAAAATGGCGCCAACAAACTTCAGATCAACGAACCGGTCGGCCTTTACCTTGATTGAGCTGCTGGTCGTCATCGCGATCATTGCCATCCTGGCCGCGCTGTTGCTCCCGACCTTGGCCCGGGCAAAACAGAAGGCGCTGAGTATCCAATGCCTGAACAATCTCCGCCAGATCGGATTCGCGGTCACCATGTACGCCGATGACCATGCCGATACGTTGCCGGGCCCGGTCTGGGGATTGCAAAGCACGGTTGGGGTCCGGGGCGCGGAAAATCCGTACGTCTTGGCCATTTACCTCGCTCCCTACTTGATCAAGCAGGCTTCCAATAATTTTGAAAAAGTCTTCATGTGTCCCGCCAACAAATGGGCGCAGGACTACAAAAACCTCAACAACCGCGGCTCCTACGTCCAAAATTTCGGGACGATCTCGAACGGCTTTTATCCCATATTTGGCTATGTACCGCCGAACTTCAAGAAACCGCTCAGGTTTTCGGAGATTGAAACCCGGTTTGGGCCGATCTCCACGGTGTGGGCCTTGGAAGATGTGGACGCCTGGAATTACGAAGGTTCGCCGACCCCGCGGCCCGTGCACAACACCGGACGTAATGCGCTGTATGTGGATGGCCACGTGGTTTACCTCCGGATCCGCTCGACCAACCAGATCCCTTGACCGCGACTCGCCCCGATTACAAATCAACCCTTCGCCGGGCCTCGACCGGCCCGAGGGCTGGCCCCCGGACTTCGAACAACGCCCGCCTACGAGAAGGAAAAAACGCTTGTCGCCTGCCTGGGGCGGCATAAAGTCACCGCAAATGAACCTCCCGAAGAATTAATGGCTTGGCTATCCGTTCGACCCGAAGGTCGCTTTGATCATGGCCTTTGAATTCATTTGCACTGGTGCACGTGGTTCCGGTTCCGGCTTCAGCCAACGCCGGCTTCGCCCCCCGCGGACATGAGATTTGAGTGGCTGGCAATTCTCGCCCTGCTCGCCGCTGTTGGCGTTGGCTTCGGGCGGCGCCGGAATTTCAGCCCGTCGTGGTGGTTGCTCGCGCTGTTCCTGTTGGTCGCCACCGCGCTGTGGGCTTGGTGGCGCGACGTACGGCGGCGGCAGAGTGTTCAAGCGGACGCAGCTTTTTTTGCTTCGGTTCCCCGCGAAGGCCGCCCGGATGGCTACGTTTCTTCGGATCACTGCCAGGCCTGCCACCCCGGTCAATACGCTTCGTGGCACCGCACTTTTCACCGCACAATGACCCAGTTCGCCGGGAGTACGAGCGTGGTTGGCAATTTCGATAATGTGACCCTTGAACTTGCCGGTCAGAAGTATCGACTCGAACGCCTCGGCGATGAGTTCTGGGTCGAGTTGGACGACTCGGATTCGGTCACGGCAGCGCGCAACCCCGCGAGGCGGCTTGGCCATGCGCCGCGCGTGAAGCAGCGCGTTGGCCTGGTGACCGGATCGCATCACCTGCAGGTTTATTGGTTGCCGGGCAAACATGGCAATCTCCAGACGGTCTTGCCTTTTGCCTGGTTGATCGAAGACAAGCGCTGGGTGCCGTTTCACCAGACCTTCCTCCGCGACCCCGCCTTGCCGCTGCAGCCCAGCGTGTGGAATTTGAATTGCATTCAGTGCCACGCCACGGGCGGCCAGCCGCGGCCCGATCTGCAGGTTAAGGATTGGGACACTCGATCCGGCGAACTCGGCATCGCTTGCGAGGCTTGCCACGGACCCGGCGAAAAGCATGTCGCCGTCAACGGCTCGCCTGGCCGCCGGTACGCGAGCCATTACATGGACCAAGGCGATCCCAGCATTACCAATCCCGCTCGCCTGCCGTCAAAGATTGCTTCGCAAGTGTGCGGGCAATGCCACGGCATCAAATGGATCCCGAACCGCGAGGAATGGCGGCGCGAAGGTTTCCGCTTCCGTCCGGGCCAGGACCTCGCCACGACCACCCCGATCGTTCGCCCGACCAAACTCGACGAACAACCTTGGGTCAAAGCGGCAGCGATGCAAAATCCCACCTTTCTGGAAGACCACTATTGGTCCGATGGCATGGTGCGCGTCTCGGGCCGCGAATATAACGGGCTCCTCGAATCGCCGTGCCACCAGCGGGGAGAACTTTCGTGTCTCTCCTGTCACGCATTGCATCAAAGTGCTCCGGAAGATCAGCTCGCCCCGCAGATGGACGGCAACGGGGCGTGTCTCTCCTGCCACGGCCAATTTCGCACCGAGCTCGTCGCACACACGCATCACCTGGCCGGTTCGCCGGGCAGCGAGTGTTACAACTGCCACATGCCCCATACGACCTACGGTTTGCTTAAAGCCATTCGAAGTCATCAGATCGACAGTCCGTCCGTGCCAGCGACGCAGAAGACCGGCCGCCCGAACGCTTGCAATCTGTGTCATCTCGACCAAACCCTCGGCTGGACGGCGCAACATCTTGCCACGTGGTATCGACAACCAATGCCGGAGTTGGACGCGGTGGAACAAAACGTTTCCGCCGCCGTGGTCGGGTTACTCAAGGGTGACGCCGGCCAGCGCGCGCTCATTGCTTTTAGCATGGGCTGGGCGCCCGCGAAGCAAGCGGCCGGCACGCAATGGCTCGCACCATATCTGGCGCAACTGCTCGATGACCCATATTCCGCTGTCCGCTATATAGCCCAACGCTCGCTCAAGCGACTTCCTGACTACCAGAATTTCGCTTACGATTTCACCGGTTCCGCCGAACACCGGGCCACCGCTCCGGCCCGGGCGCTGGGTCTCTTGACCAAGGCGGAGGGTAATCGTACCCTTCGCAGCCAGCCGCAACTTTTCATTGATACCCGAGGCGAATTACAACAGGACGAAATCCGCGCCTTAAGGCAACAACGCGACAACCACTCCATGGACCTGCAGGAATGAAAAAGGCAAACGCTCCGGAATCCTCTCCAGCTACCATCGCCACCGTCAATTACCCCCAACGCCATTTGCGTCTTGGTTGGTGGGCGTTGCTCGTCTTCCTCACGCTCGGCATCGCGCTGGAGGCGTTTCACGGTTTCAAACTAGGCTGGTATCTCGATGTTTCGAACGAAACGCGCCGGCTCATGTGGACGCTCGCGCACGCCCATGGCACGCTGCTTGGCCTGCTCAACTTCGCCTTCAGCCTCACCGCTTACTTGGTCCCGACCTGGCCCGCCCGGTCCCGGAGTCTGGCCTCGAACTGTCTGTTTGCCGCCACGCTGCTTATCCCCGGTGGCTTTTTTCTTGGGGGCGTAGTCTGCTATGCCGGCGATCCGGGCCTGGGCATACTGCTCGTGCCGCTGGGCGCGGCGTCCCTGTTCGTGGCGGGCTTTCTGGCCGCCCGCGCCGTTTCCATTCGGAAGGCCCGGTAGGGCTGTCGGGCGCCGACTCAGGGTTAAAGGCGAGGCAACCCTTGGGCCGGGGGCATGTCGTTGTGCGTGCTGCCAGCGCTCCGTCCAGTACCTGCTGCCGAGCCAGGAAGTTCACTTCCCATCCCGCAGCCCAATCCCTACGGCTGAAAGGCGAAGGCCTTCCGATCATCGTCAGCAATGGCCCAGAGATTCTCCGGCCAGACTTCCCGACCGTATTTCAACAAGCGCGCACTCCCGTCCACGAAGGCAAAATTGGAACCGCCGGACTTGCTCACTGTGCCGGCCCGTTGCGTTCCGTGGCAACCGCGCTCGATCTGGTCGGCGTCGTTGCCCACGCCTTCGAGCAGGTCCATGAAGTAATGCGGCGAGACGGCCAGCCCCGCCTCCTTTTGCAGATTCTTTTTCTCGCCGAACTCGACCGTGTCCGAAGGTTTGCGGATGGCATTTTCCTTGAGGACCATGCCGTTGTAGGCATTGGCATCTTGACTGCCGGTGCTATGCCAGAAATAGTCGTTCCAGCCGTTGATCATGTAACTGCGGGGGGAGCGATCGGCGAGGGTTGGTGAATTGGTGTCCGTCAAGGGCGTGCCCCGCTTGGCGTCGGTCGAGCACACCAGCAGTTCGAGATTTTTGTAATACTCTTGTAAGGCGGTGGGCCATCGGTAGGCGTTGGTTCGCGGGGGCAAATAATCGCCGTTGTCCCCCGCATACAAGGTCATCGAGAGGGACAGTTGGCGGAGATTGTTGGCGCACTTGATCCGGAGGGCCGCTTCCTTTGCCCGCGCCAGGGAAGGCAACAACATGCTGGCAAGGATCGCAATGATGGCAATGACCACGAGCAATTCGATCAAGGTGAAAGCCCGAGGGCGAGATCTGTTGCCCGCCCGAACTCCCGGTGGATGGTTAAAACGATTGTGCTTCATGGTCTAAAATTGCTTTGTCCGCTCCGCTTTCGAATACTTCCACTAAACTAACGTCAATCCTTTCGCGATGTCGAAGACGAAAATTATTTCCATCCTCCTGCTCCTCCTCGGCTTGGGCGGGTTGAGCCTCTACCTGAACAGTGACTGGTTTGCGGCCCGGACTATTCAAATTTCCCACCGCGTGAGCCCGTGGCTGGAAAATCGACGCCCGGGCAAGCGCGCTGCTCAGCTCGGTTCGCCTGTGGTGTTCACGCTGAGTGAGTATTGTCGTTTGACCAGTGTCAACGTGGTGCTTGCGGCGGACCTCGCGACCAACAAATACGCGCATCCGATCTGGAGTCTGGTCACAGAATCCAATTCCTTGCCGACCTCCACCCTGGTTTATGGTGGTGGCATTCGCGGCATGCATCCCGCCGTCAAGGGCGCGCAGGCCGATCCCCTCGAGCCGGGGGTTACTTATCGCCTCTTACTCACCACGAAAGACCAAGCGGCGCAGCACGACTTCAGTTTGGAACCGCAAAACTGACGGGCTTCACTCAATGGCCCGCCGCCCGTGGTGGTTCGCGATGCTCGACCCTCCAGGCTTCCGTTTTGCCGCCCGTCCTTCGGCCCTGGCTGCCGCGAGTCAGGCCGGCAGCCCGACCGTGGATAGGTCGGGGTCAGGACCACTTCGCGCCGCTTTACGAGCCCCGGTCGGCCAAATAATATGGGCCCATGACGATTGCGGAAGTCTTGACGAATGAGGAATTGCGGCGCCACGAATTCCCGGTCGCCCAGAAGAAAATCTTCCTGGCACACGCCGCCGACTGCCCGTTGCCGCGTCGGGTAGCCCAAGCCGTCGCGGATTACGCCCAGCAAGCGGCCGCCGGCGACCAGGAAGCCGTGGTCTTTCCCCGGGTGCTCGAGGACGGGCGCAGGCGCGCCGCGCAATTGTTACAGTGTCAGGCCGAGGAAGTCGCGTTTGTCGGTCCCACTTCGCTGGCGTTGAGTTTTTTTGCGAGCGGCCTCAAGTTCCGCAAAGGCGATAACATCCTCATCTACCACGACGACTATCCGTCGAATGTCTATCCGTGGATGGCGTTGGCCGAACAAGGGATCGAGGTGCGGCTGCTGAATATCCGTGGCCTGGGCGTCATCCGGCCCCGGGATGTGATTGGGCAAGTGGATGAAAGCACGCGGTTGGTCGCGCTGGCGTCGTGCCATTTCGTCAGCGGCTACCGGTTGGACCATGCCGCTATCGGAAAATCCTTGCGCGAACGGGGAATTCTTTTCTGTGTCGACGGGATTCAAACGCTGGGCGCATTTCCGACGACAATGGAGCGCGTGGACTTGCTGGCGGCGGATGCGCACAAGTGGTTGCTCGGCCCGTGTGGGGCCGGCCTCATGTATGTGCGCCGGGAAATTCAGGCGCGACTCAATCCGCCGATTTATGGCTGGCACAATGTGCGGTGTCCGAACTTTGTGGCCCAGGAACAGATCGCGTATCGCAGCGGGGCCAAGAAATTTGAGGCGGGCACGCACAACCTGCTGGGACTCGTTGGGCTGAACGCGGCGCTGACACTCCTGCTGGAAGTGGGGGTGGAAAACATCGCGCGCGAACTGTTGCGGAAACGCGCGTGGCTGGTGCCGGCGTTGCAGGCGAAGGGGTACACCGTATTGAACGCGGAGGCCGCGCGGGAGAACGCCAGCGGCATCGTCGCTTGCTTTAAACCGGGCGCGGACCTCGCACCGCTCCATCAAAAACTTTTGGATGCCGACATCGTCACGTCGCTGCGCGGGGATCGGACGGGTCAACGTTACCTCCGGCTCTCTCCCCATTTCTACAACACCGATGCCGAATTGCAGCGGGTGGTGGAATTGATGTGAGCTCCGGATCGCCCGCGCTGCTCCCGGCCGGCCCTGACCGCCCGGCGGAGGACAAAAGGTTTGCATAATAAACCGCCGGGCCAGATGCTGCCGAGGCGATCCGGAACTATGAACCTGACCGAGTTGTTGGACACCACCGCCGCCCGTTGGCCGCAAAAACCCGCGCTCATTGAGGACGCCATGGTGGTTTCCTACGCCGAACTCGTTCAGCGGACCCAGGAGCTGGCGATCAAACTTCAAGCGCTGCCCATCACGACGGGGGGACGCATCGGCCTGGCCTTTCCAAACGGTGTCAGCTACGTGGCCCTGACCTTCGCGCTCTGGCGCGTCGCGGCGGTCGTCGTGCCCATTCCGTCTGAATGTACCGAGGAGGAGATTGCCGATCTTGCCGCCGCGATGCAGTTGGAAGGCATCCTGAGCCAAAAGTCGCGCCCCGAAAGCACGGCGGTCACCGCCGATTGCTTTTTTGGCCGGCTGCGGCCACCGACACCGCCGGATAATCACGGGCTGAACCTGGCGTTCATCCGCTTCACGTCCGGCACGACCAGCGCGCGTAAAGGTGTCGCGCTGGCGCATGAGACCATCCGCGATCGAGTTCTCTCCGCGAACCAAGCATTGCGCATTGGCTCCGAGGACACGGTGATCTGGTGTCTGCCCATGGCCCACCATTTTCTCGTCACGCTCGTCGTGTACCTGAGCGTCGGCGCGACGGTGGTCCTGGCTCGCCATGTTTTGGCGCAGCCGTTTCTTGACGCCACGATTCGTTGGCGAGGCACGGTCCTCTACGCCGCGCCGTTTCACTTTGCGATGTTGGCGCGGGACCGGTCTGGCGCCGCCCTTCCGTCGGTGCGCTTGGCCGTCTCCACCACCTGCGCCTTGCCCCCGGAGGTCGCCGAAGATTTTTATGGGCGCTACCAAATCCCGCTCGTTCAGGGGATGGGCGTAATTGAATTGGGCTTGGTGAGCTTGAACACGGACGACCCGCAGGCGCGCTGGAATTCCGTGGGCCGGCCGGCGGGCGACTTTCGCGTGCAGATCATGGACCCGGATGCCACCGGCTGCGGTGAAGTTGCGGTGGCCGGTCCGGGCATCTTCGACGCCTACGTGGCACCGTGGATTCCCCGCGAGCAGGTGTTGCGGGCGGGCTGGTTTTTTACCGGTGATATTGGCCGCATCGATGCAGACGGTTTTCTCTTTCTGCTTTCCCGCAAAACCGCCGTCATCAACCTCGCAGGCCGCAAAGTATTTCCCGAAGAAATCGAAGCGGTGCTCAACCGGCATCCGACGGTGCGTGAATCGAGGGTTTACGGCCAACCGCATCCGCACTTGGGCGAAGTGGTCGCGGCCGAGCTGGTGTTGGAGCCGCCGCATGCCAGCCTGGAGCCCGTTCGACAATATTGTCGCGAGCAGCTCGCCGCCTACAAAATTCCGATGCGTTTTACCCTTGTCAGCGCCTTGCCACGCACCCCGGTTACCGGCAAGATACGCCGCGCCGCTCCGGTGGCATGAATGATTGCTGCGTCCGAAATTGAAACCAAACTCCTCGACTTCCTGAAACGCGAAGTGTTCGCGGCGGATGTCGCGGTCACCCCCGAGACCGATCTGATCGCGGCGGGCTTCGATTCCATGTCCCTCGTGCGCCTCCTCGTGTTTATCGAAACCGACTACGGTTTCTGGATTCCGGAAAGTGAAATCACGGGCGACGCCTTGCAAACCGTCCGCACGCTCGCCGCCACGTTCACGCGCCTCCTCAATGCCCGTTGATTTACCTCTCAACGGTTGCGATTACCTGATGCTCGGGTTCGATTACGAACTCCGGCGCCGGGGGTACGCCGGCAACTCCTGTCAGATCGTGCTGGAACTCGCTGCGGCCATTTCGCCCGAGGCCTTGCGCCGGCGCCTGGCCGAATTGGTTAAGCGCTATCCAATTCTCCGTTCGCGTCCCGCCGGCGTGTTTACCCCGAAATGGCAGGCATTAGCCGACTCAAGTGGTTTTCCGCAAGTCCGAGTTCACCGGCCGACTCCGCCGTTGGGCGAGCAACTCAGCGACGAATCGCTCGCAATCCGACAAGGGGAATTGTTCCGCTTCGACCTCGTGGAACGCGGCGGTGGTGGCATGGAGGTGGTGTTTAGTTGGACGCACGCATTGATGGACGCACCAAGCGCCGAGCATTTCCTCGCGCTGGTGGGGCGGGAGGATATGGCACTACCGGCAATCGCCGCTCCGGTCCAACGTCCAAAGAAGCCGTTGAAGGAGCGATTGCTCCTGGCGCGTAAAAACGTCAATCAACTCAGCGACTTCTGCCAAGCCGCGCCCCGCACGGTGGGGGTGCGCCGACCGGAGACCCGGCCGGTCCAACGTTATCGCGTGGAAAAGTTTTCCGCGGAAGAAACCGCCCACGTTCGTGCACAGGGCGTAAAGCTGTGCGGGGCGCTGGGTGACGCTCAATTCCACGCTGCCGTGGCGATGATGGAATTACACCGGTTGCATGAACGGCTCGGCTGTCCTTCACCAAGTTACGTGCTGCCCGTGCCGGTCAGCCTGCGGCCCAAAGGCACCGTCGAGCCGGTGTTCAGCAACCAGATCGCCATGCTCATGGTGCAATTTCTCCCGGCGCAGCTGGTCACGGCCGCGACCGCGGTGACTACCCTCAAGACTCAGCTAGCCCAGGCCTTGCGTGATCGCCGCATTGAGGCAGGCGTAGCCATCACCGAATTGTCGCGCGGCCTGCCGTTCCCGCTGTACCTTTACATCCTCAAACAGCACGGGCTACGGGGCGAAATCTGCTCCTTTTTTTATGGCGACACCGCCCACGTCTCGCCGCTGCTGACGACGTTTTGCGGTGCGACCATCAAGGACTTCACGCACGTCGGCGCCACGACTCCTTCGCCGGGGATCGGGGCGATCTTCTATTACTTCGGTGGTGAATTGCGGCTCACCCTCTTCCATCTTGAAACCCATTTCTCCCGGGAAGAGATGGCGGAATTTGCCGCGAATCTCCGGGCGCGATTGCTCAACCCGTGAAGCCACCGGTCGACATTGCGGTGGTCGGCGCCGGGGCGGCGGGCCTCGCGGCGGCCGTGAGCGCCGCGCGGGCGGGGGCCGAGACATTGTTGCTCGATCGTCGTGCTGCCGTCGGCGGAACGGGTGGGTTCAGTGGACTCACGACGCTCTGCGGTCTGTATGATGACGCGGGCGACTATCTCAACGACGGCTTCGCGCGGGAGTTCGCCGAACTGTTGGCGGAGCGCCGGTCTCCTGGCTGGCTCGAATCCAGTCAAGAGCCCCAACACGCCGGGTTGGAGACCGGCGCCCCATTACGCATGGGCCGCGTGTGGGTGCTGCAGTATCGTCCGGAAAAATTCCGTGAACTCGCGGCGAAGTTGATCGCAACCACGCCAACGCTTCGGGCGCAATGGAGCACTCCGGTCGTGGATGCAGTTTTGGAGGGAAACCGGATCGTTCAGTTGAGCGGCATTAACGTCGGCGCGGTGATTGATTGTAGCGGCACCGCGGAGGTGGCCCGCGCGATTGGCGCGGAATGTCTCGCGACGGATGAAACCACTCAGGCGTCGGCGATTATCTTTCCGCTCTGCAACGTCACGCGCGAATTAAAAACCGCTGCTGAAGTTGCCCAGGTATTGTTGCCTCTGGCGCGGGCGGGTTTTCCGCCGCTGAATCTGCAACCAGGTCTTGAACCAAGCCGCCTCACCGCCAAGTTTACCGGTTCGGCGGAACAGGTCGGTCCATTGCTGGAATTCTTACGGTCGAGCGTGCACGGCTTTGAGCACTGTACGACGCCCATAACCGAGTTTGTCCCGGCGCGCCGGGCCGGGCGAATGATCGTGGGGCAGCAGGTGTTGACCGGGGCAGACGTGTTGACGGGCCGAAAATTTCCCGATGCCGTCGCCCGCTGCGCGTGGCCCATCGAGCAATGGGGGGCGGACGGGGTGGCGCGGTTCCAGTATCTGCCCGCCGGCACGCATTACGAAATTCCGGCCCGCTCCCTGCGCGTGGCCAAGATCGAAAATCTTTTTATGGCGGGCAAAACCATCAGCGCCGACGTGGACGCCATCGCCAGTGCCCGGGTGATGGGGTGTTGTCTCGCCACCGGTGCGGCGGCTGGCAATCTGGCGGCGGCCTACGTAGGATCGGCGCGCACCAGATGAGCCGGTCGTTTGATGAATTGTGGTCCGAGACTTTCCGCCATGCCGCGGCGCACTCACCGTTTTACCGGGAACAGTTTCGGGGGCTCGGGTCCACCCCGGCGCTCGACCAGGTGCCGTTGGTGGACAAATCGGTTCTGTCCGCGCGCAATCTGGATTTCTTGTGCGTGCCGCGCGAACACGTAGTCGAGATCGTGACGACCAGCGGGACCACCGGCCAGCCGTTGCTGTGGATGTTGACCGAGGCGGATGTGCGCCGGCTCGCCGAGAACGAACGCGAGTCCTTCGCGTGCGCCGGGTTGACGGCGCACGACACCGTGCTGGTGGCGGTGGCCATGGATCGTTGTTTCATGGCCGGCCTGGCGTACTGGCTGGGCTTGCGCGAACTCGGCTGCGCGATCGTGCGCCCGGGCGCGGCGTCACCGATGCTCGTCCTGGACATGATCGAGCGCGTGCAACCAACGGCGATTGTGGCGGTGCCCTCGTTCCTCCGCCTGGTGGCGGAGAAGGCGCGGGCGACCGGAATTCATCTGCTGTCGGGCCCGGTCAAGAAAGCGGTCTGCATCGGCGAACCTATTCGCGATCGTGAGTGGAGGTTGAATTCATCCGGCCGGACCATTGAAGCCGCGTGGGGGGCCAAGGTTTATTCCACTTATGGCGTGACCGAACTGGCGAACTCTCTGTGCGAATGCGCCGCGGGCGTGGGCGGGCATCTCCATGACGAACAACTGCATCTGGAAATTCTGGATGACGACGGCAAGCCGGTGGCCGACGGCGAAATTGGTGAAGTGGTGGCGACCACCTTCGGCGTCGAGGCCATGCCGTTGATCCGCTACCGCACCGGGGATTGTGCGGCGCTCTTTCGTACGCCTTGCGCCTGCGGTCGCGTGACGCCGCGGCTCGGTCCGATTGTCGGGCGCAAGCATCAAAAATTGAAGTTCAAGGGCGCCTCGCTCTTCCCTTCGACGCTGGCCGCCGTGTTGGAGGAAACCGACGGGGTGGAAGCGTTCGTGGTCATCGCGCGCAAGGAAAGCGAGCTGTCCGATGCGATCGAAGTTCTGGTCCACGGTTCCGTTTCGGTGTCGGCCCTGCACGAAATACTGCAGGCGCGGGCGAAGATCGCGCCCCAGATCCGCCCGGCCTCGCGGGCGGAAATCGAGGCGTTGCAAATGCCGTCGGCGGCGCGGAAGCGGAGCACGTTCGTGGATTTACGGTGAAGCCCTGCGTCCTCATTCCGTGTTTCAATCACGCGGCGACCGTGGCGGCGGTGGCGCGCGCGGCGCTGACGCATTGCCCGGTGATCGTGGTGGACGACGGTTCCACCATGACGCTGCCCGAGTTGCCGGGCTGCACTGTGCTCGGACTCGAGCGGAACCGCGGAAAGGCGGCCGCGCTCCGCGCGGGCTTTCAACGCGCCAGCGAGCTCGGTTTCACCCACGCGATCACCATGGATGCCGACGGTCAGCATTTCGCCGAAGATCTCCCAAAATTCCTGGCTCGGGCTCAGGCGCAACCGGACGTGCTGGCGGTGGGGGTGCGCGATTTTTACGCCGCGGGTTGTCCGACGCATCGACGCCGGTCGAACGCGGTTTCCACGTTTTGGTTTCGGATTGAGACCGGCGTCCGACTCGGGGATACCCAATGCGGTTTCCGCGGTTATCCCCTGGCGTTGACTCAGCGGTTGTCGATTCGATCCAGCCGGTACGCGTACGAGCTGGAGTTCATGGTGCGTGCTGCCTGGCTGGGCACTCCGCTGGTCGCCGTGCCGGTCAAATGCAGTTACGAACCCAACCAAATCCGGCACTCGCACTTTCGGCCTGTGCGCGATCTTGCCCATATCACGGGGATGAACATCGGATTGGTACTGCAATCGTGGTTCGTGCCGCAATCTTTGCGCGCGGCCTGGTCTTGTGGTGAGCACCTGGGATTTTTACCCGGACTGCGGGAATTCTTCTCGGAACATGCGCAGGATCCGTTGCGCCTGGCTCTCGCGGTCGGGTTGGGATTGTTTTTCGGCATCGTGCCCGTTTGGGGCCTGCAAACGGTGATCGCAGCGACGCTCGCGCATCGGCTGCGCTTGAACATGGCGATCACTCTGCTGGCCTGCAACATTTCCCTTCCGCCGATGGTGCCGTTTCTCCTCTACGCGGGGACGGCGCTCGGCCATTGGATGTTCACCGGCGAACTGCTGAAGGTTGCGCTCGGCGAGATGACCATGGCCCGGGCCCGCGATTATGTATGGCAATGGCTCGTCGGCAGCCTGGTGCTGGCCATCGTGGTGGCGGGGTTGGGAACGGTCATCGCATACACGGCGGCGCGGCTGGTGAAGCGCAAATGAAACTCAATCTCTACACACGCCTCTATCTCTGGCTGGTGAGCCACCGGTGGCTGGTCTTGGCCGCGGTGCTATTGCTGACGGTGGTCGGGGTGGTGATCTCGTTGCGGATAAATCTGGAGGAAGACATCCTCGACATGCTCCCACGTCACGACCAGCGAGTGGATGAATACCGCTATGCCCTGCGCAAGTTCCGCCAAATTGACCGCGTCTATGTTGACGTGGGTATTAACACCGACGATCCCGAAACGCTCGTGCGCGCCGGGGATGAAGTTTTTGCCGCCCTCTCCGCCAATACGAATTTTGTGCGGATCCTGTACGAAATCGAAGTCGGCGGCCAGGGTCGGGTGATCGATTTTCTGACGGGCGCGTTGCCCAATCTGTTCACGGAACCGGATGCGCGCGCCTTGGAACCGAAACTCGATCCCGCGGCCGTACGCGAGCATCTGACGACGATGCGCCGCAAACTCGCCGGGCCGGAAGGCATGGTGCTCAAGGACGTGGTCGCTGCCGATCCGATCAACAGCAGCGCCCTGGTGCTGGCGAAGGTGCTTCCGCTACAAACCGGTTTTGGGGGCGCCCAAATCGTGGCGGGCCACATTACGAGTGGCGACGGTCGGCACGTGTTGCTGATGGCCGAACCGAAATTTGGCTCAGCCGATTCCCGCGCCAGCACCGCGCTGGTCCAGGATCTGTTGCGCGTGGCGCGCGCCGTGGAGCAACATTTTCCCGGGGTGCACGTCGCGCTCACGGGCGGGCATCGCATGGCGGTGGACAACGCGGCCATCATCCGGGCCGATGCGAAGCGCTGCATCACCATTGGCACGGTGGCGATGCTGGCGCTTTGTCTGATGGCGTATCGTCGCCGGTGGCTGGCGCTGGTCACCTTTGTGCCGTCTTTCTTCGGTACGCTCATGGCGGGCGTGGTTCTGGCCTTGTGGCAGGAACACTTGTCGGCCATTGCCCTGGGCTTCGCGTCCATCGCCATCGGGGTCACGGTGGATTATGCAATTCACGTCATCTATCACCTGGATGACGCAGCCAGTTCGGATCATCCGACCATTGGCCGGCATTTGAGCACGCTGGTATTTCCGGTCAGTATCGGCGTGGTGACCACCATCGCAGCGTTTCTGGTAATGACGGGCTCGCCGATGCACGGTTATCAGCAGCTTGGAATCCTGGGCGCCATCGGGGTGATCTTTTCGTCCGTGTTCGCGTTGGTGATTTTGCCGTTGCTCGTGCCGGTGGCCAAAAAAGGTGGCCAGCCGCCGCTCTGGTTGACGCAGTGGTGGGAGCGCTACTTCGAGTGGGAATCGCCCCGGCGCGGCTGGCTGCTGGCGATGGTAGTCTTGATGACGGTGGGGACCGGGTATGGGGTCCGTCGGCTTCGCTTCGAAGGCGAGATTGCCAAATTGAACGGCATCACCACCGCCACCCGGCAGGACGATGCCTTGATCAACCACACCTGGGGCGAAGCCTTGGGCATGACGCTGGTGGTGGCGCGCGGCGCCACCCCCGAGGCCGCGTTGGAACAAAACGACCGGGCTGCGGAAATCCTCGCGCACGACCCAGCCGTAGCTGCGGTGTATTCGTTGTCCGCCGTCTGTCCGTCGCTCGCGACCCAAGCCGCGAATCTCCAGCGTTGGCGTGCGTTCTGGACGCCGGCCAAGCGCGCGGACCTGCGGCAGACGTTAGCGCAAGTCGGCGCCGAGTTGGGTTATCGCGACGATGCTTTCGCGAAGTTCTGGGAAAACGTCGAGGGTACGCCCGCCCCGGTGACCCTCGAACTGTTTCGCGGGACGCCCTTGGAACAAGCGCTGACGGAACGCGTGGCGCTTAGCCCGAACGACAATGCGGTGAGCACGTTGGTCAAGCTGGAGCATCGCGCGCAGGTCCGGAAGATGCGGGAGGCGCTGCCCGGCCTGATCGTGCTCGACGGTCAGGATTTCGCCGGTCATATCGCGGGGTTGGCCAAGAGTTCATTGCGCAATTTCATGCTCTGGACCGGGGTGGCCGTGGCCGGGCTGTTGCTGCTTTCGCTGGCGTCGCTGGAACTGGTCGTCATCACTCTGGTGCCCATCGCGCTTGGCCTGGTCTGGACGTTTGGCGTGATGGGCTGGCTGGGGTTGCCGATTGATTTGATGAACAGCATTTTTGTCATCTTCATCATTGGCGTTAGCGAGGATTACAGCGTGTTCATGGTGATGACCCGCCTGGATGAATGGCGCGGCCGTCCCCGGCACACGGCGGTGGCCAGCGCCTCGGTGTTCATCTCGGCCCTGACCACCATTTTCGGATTCGGCGTGATGGTGCTGGCGGATCATCCCGTGCTGTTTTCGATGGGCACGACGGTGTTGATCGGCATGGGCTTCGCCTTTGTGGCCACGCTGGTGCTGACGCCGATGTGCATGGACCTGTTGCTATTCCGCGACCCGCCGCGCGGCGCCCCGCGTTGGTGGCACGTCTTGGGCACGCTTTGGGTCATCCTGCATCTCGGGGGGAGTCAGTTGTTCCTCTATTATTGTTTGCGACCGATCCTGAAAATCTTCTCCCCGCGTACGGCCGATGACCAGTTGCGCCGGGCGACCCGCTGGCTGGCTCGGGGAGTGGTGAAGGGAATGCCGTTCGGAAAGCTGGAGTTTCAAAAGATCACCCGCGAAAACTTTTCCCCGGCGTGCATCGTGATCAGCAATCATCAATCCGCCGTGGACGTGATGTTGGTGGTGAGTCTGCCGGGCGATGTCCGGCAAACCGCGAAGAAGCGCGTGTTCGATGCGCCGATGCTCGGCGTCGGCTGCAAACTGCTCGGGCACGTGATGGTCGAACCCAATGCTCCGCAGACGACGTTGCAACGCTGTCGCGAGCGCCTCGCGGGGGGCGCGTGTGTGCATTTCTATCCCGAAGGTACCCGGTCCCCCGATGGCTTCGTGCAACGCTTTCACCGCGGCGCGTTCGAGCTGGCGTTCGAGTTGAATCAGGAAATCCTGCCGGTGATTATTTGCGATTCCAACGCGGCGATGCCGCGGGATGCCTACTGGTTCGAGCCGTTTCACACCACCGTTCGCGCGCTGCCGCGGGTCACCCCGCAAAACTTTGATTACTCTCAGGGCGTCGGGCCGCTGATGAAACATTGCTCGGCCATCGTGCGCCAAGGTTTGCAGGCCCAGCTGGACGAAATTAACACGCCGCGCGTCGTCCGGCGCAAGGTGGGACGGCTGTACCGCTATCAGGGCGTGTTCATCGAGCAATTCGTGTATTGGAAGCTCAAAGGGGATCCGATGTTCGCGGTGCTGGACCGCGTGGTGCCGCGCCAGGGATTCATCCTCGATCTGGGCTGCGGCTACGGCCTCGCGACGCACTGGTTGGCGTGTTTCACCGACGATCGAACATTCCTCGGCCTGGACTACGACGAGGACAAAATCCGGGTCGCGCAGCGTAGCGCGCCGGACCATCCGCGCCTCCGGTTCGAGTCCGGCGACCTGCTGGAACGCGAATTTCCGACGTGCGACGCGATTCTCCTGCTGGATGTGCTGCATTACTGGTCGGCGGCGAAGCAGCAGTTGATTTTGAACCGGGCGCGTCAGGCGTTGCGTCCCGGCGGACGGTTGGTATTGCGCGACGGGGCACGGGCCGAGAGCGCGGCGCATCAACGCGTGCAGCGCTGGGAGAAATTCGCCACGCTCGTGGGCATGAACCGGACGAAGGAAGGACTGCATTTCCAGACCGTGGCGGAATTAGAGGCGATGTTGCGCCGCGCCGGTTTCGCCCGCTGGGAATTAGAAGCTGGCGCCGGCCAAGACTCGAACGTGATGCTGGTGGCGTGGGTGTAGCAGCGAGGTGATCAGTTAGTCGGCTTCCTCAAAGTAATTTTGGTCGAGCTCATGAATTTCGTACTGCTCGACCACACGTACGCCAATGCCATGCCGCAGCATCAAATCAATAAGCGTTTGCCCATCCACGAGGACAACCTTGGTGGTCGAACCCCGTGCCACAAACTCCTGCGCGGTTGCAGCAAAACTGCTCGTGGTGATGAATACACCTTTGGTTACGCCCTGTCCGGCAAGCGATCCTATGAACGCCTGCACTTCCTTGCGATCCACTTTGATGTCTGGCCGATAGCGCTTCGCTTGAACGAGAACTTGATCCAGTCCAAGCGAGTCCTGATTGATTCGTCCATCGATTCCTTCGTCACCGCTGCGTCCTAAATGTTCGGCCGCATCTTCGCGCGACCCGCCATAGCCCATTGCGGTGAGAACATCGAGTACGAGCCGCTCGAAGAACGTGGGCGATTGGTCAACAATGGTCTGGAGCAGTCGTCCGCGCAGGTCGGAGCGCAATGCAGCAACCTCACGGGTGATCACCTCCTGCGGGGTTGCGGTAGAATTGGTAGATAACTCCTCGTCGGACATTTCTTGTCGGGCATTTTCTCTTCGTTTAGCGCGACCCGCTTCCCAAGCATCTTCAAACCCTTCCACCAATCGTAGATCGGCCACAGTAATAGCTTGCGGACGCGTTGCTAAAAATGGGCCTGCCTTTTTGGTGGCGCGATAAGTCTTTGGTTCTGTCTTCTCGATTAACCCGGCTTTTGTAAGAAACGTCATCGCCCAGCCAGTTCGGTTGCCGATAACAGTGGAAGCGCCGCTGGGAATTCGCTCTTCACGCTGTTCAGCCGTCAGAGAAAAATGCTGGGCCATCGCTTCAGTCGCCGACCGGCGGGTAACTGGTTCGCGTTGGGCTAAATCCAGAATGGGACGGAGTAGTTTGTCGAACGTTGGAATGCTCATAGGAATTACGCTTGGACTGTCTTACCCGGTTTTGCGGCTGGTTTCAATTTGATTTGAGCAAGTCGTGATCCCTGGTTCGTGCTGTAGCCACGCTTTGGCGGTCCAATTCAACAAATTCTTCGCGGGGCAGTGGGCGTTGTTCTCATTCATCCCAACGGGATGAAAATCATGCAGCCTAGGGTTGCGAGGAACGAGCTACCCTAGGTGACGAAAGCCAAAAAGTCTTCAACCCTGAAAGGGTTGTATCAATCCCACACATACCGTTCGTCAAATTCAACGTCGTAGCGTTTCAGGAATTCCCGAAATTCATCCTGAAACGAAACCTGCCGATGATGTTCCTCCTGCCCGGCAATGTAATTACGCACCGTCTCGATCTGTGAATTGCCGATGGAGAAAATGCCATAGCCGTTTTGCCACGCAAAATCGTGCCAGTCCGGACTTTTAGTTTTCAGCCAGAGCGAGGAGCCGCGCTTGATCTCCTTGACCATTTCCGCCGCTGCGCAAGTGCGAGCGAGCGTCGAGAGGATGTGGATATGATCTTCCACACCGCCGACGATGATCGGCTGGCAATCATGATTCGTCAGAATGCCACCGAGATAACGATGCAATTCTTCGCGCAGAGGTTTGTCGCGTAGAAACGGGCGACGATCTTTGGTCGAGAAAACGGTATGCACAAGCATCTTGGCAAGGGATTGGGGCATGGCGGGATGATGTTCGATTCTTGTGGTTGATTCAACCCTTTCAGGGTTGATGAATTTGTTGGGGGCTTTGACCCAGCGTAGTCGCTACGCGCCAACACTGGGCTGGATGATTGCAATCCCTTTGGGTTTGCCTGGCAGTGCAAACCCAATCCGCATCCAGCGTTTGTCCAGAGAGTTTACGCGCGACTCGTTTGTATTGCTTTCAGAACACCACGCTCCGTTGATCAGCTCTTTGCCGCTGCAATCTTGAGGCGCACAAATTCAAGAAACTCCTCGCGCGGCATCGGCAGATATGACTCCGGCGCCATCGGTGCGCCAAAGTGAACCTCCACCTTGCGCAGGCCGCGGAACAGATGCAACGGGCCGTGCTTCGTGGAGATCAACTGCATGTTCTCGATGAAAACCGGCACGATCGGAATCCGCGCCGCCTGCGCGATGAAATAAATTCCCGGCTGGCAGGTCGCGACGGTGATGCCATCGCCGCGCGTGCCTTCGGGGAAAACGATGAGTTGAAATTCCTCGCCCGCGTGACCGAACGCCTCGAGTTCGTGGATCCGATTGGGGTTGAGTTTGCCGCGCTCGAGCAGAAAGGCGGTGCGACGGCTGAGAAATTTCCGGATCCAGGAGGCGTGCCAGATATTCCGGTCGCCGAGCACGAGCACCGGATAAAAGCCGGCACGCCAGCAGAGCGCGGCGAGCAGAAGCGTGTCGAGGAGGCTGATATGGTTGACAACAAAAAGATGTCGTTGGCGCGGGCGCAGACGTTCCAAACCGTGCTGGCGCCGGAGGAAGGGCAGGGCGAGGAAGAGGTGCAAACCCAGGCCCAGCAAGGATTGAATGATCACCAACCCGCGGCTGAGACGAGGCAGGCCAGGTTCGGCCGGCTTTCGGTTGGGCGCTTTATCCATGACGCTATTTTGCTCCTTGCGCCTGTTTCAATAAAACCTCGAATTCCTGCTGCTCCGATCGAAACGAGGGATGCTCATTCAGTGCCGTTTGAAAAGCGGCGGCCGCCTCGTCGTTGCGCCCCAGGGCCCGCAGCGCGCGCCCCCGCAGCGCCGCGTTCTGATAAAAGCCCGGATTCAAAGTCTCCGCCCGCTCGGCCGAGGCGAGTGCCACCGGACCTTCCTTTTTCTTGAGTGCCTGCCAGCCTTCGTGCAGGCACCTCCGGGCCTGTTCGGCCTGTTCGTATTCGCTCGAGGCCAGCATCGCATCCGCTGCGATGCCGCGCTCCGGCAGCTCATGATCAAAATCATTTACATCGAAGGCAACAAAGCGGCCGAGTTGATGCGGGGGCGCGGCGGCCCAGAAAATTCCGTCGGTCAAATCCATGACGGTCGCATGGGTGGCGATGAGAGCGTTCAAGGTCGCGCGATGCCCGTTACCGGCAAATTTTCCGCCCGGCAATTTGCGGTCGCGGAGAAATTCAGCGGCGAGCGTCGGACTGATTTTGCCACTGGCGTTGGTCAGCAGTTCCGTCAGCCGCTCGAAGCGGGGCCGGGACGTGGCTTCCTCGAGATAGCGGAGGTTGCGTTGGTCATCCTTGAGTGGGTCGGTTTGAAAGTGATTGGCCGAGACGATGAAATCGCCGTCGGGTGGGCGCACGTTGGTCACGTCGGGGGTTTTTTCCACGACCAGAAATTTTCCATCGGCGCGGCTGCCAATCAGCCAAAGGGTGGAGACAAAAACCTTCGCTTCGCGCAATAGCTTCAAAGTTTCATCAAGGTTGTGCGCTTTCTGCAGAACATCCCGCGCCACCATCGCCACCGGCGTGGCGGTTTCACCGGGGAGACTGGACGGGGCGCCGTTGATCGTGACCGAGAGGCCTGCGCGATTCATGCCCGAGACCACGCCGGCCATGCCGGCCCAGGCGAGCGAGATGAACGGGATGCCGTCGTCCGGTTCGCACAGAATCACCACGCGGTCCCGGCTGAAAACGTCGGCGGCTTCCCAATCAAAATTCCGGCCGGTGATCAGATGGCCGCCGGCCGTCGCGTCCCCCCAGGCGCCAAACGCGGTGCAGCCCGCTTTCGAGATGAGCGGGTTGTCGATCATCATGTACGAGATGTCATGCGCGGCGTGGTAATTGAGCAGGCGGTTGTAGTAATCGCCGAGTTCCGGGTGACCGTCCGGGCAGCCGAGAATCGTGCCGTAAATTTGCGCCCGATACGCCTCCGGGACGTAAGCGCTGAGCTTGCGGTTGCGGAAGATGACGTACGACTGCAAGAGCTTGATTTTCCAATCCTGCGGCACGTAACCGTGGATCATGTCGAGGAATTCATTTTCCAGCGTGTGCATCTGATCCGTCAACAGCACGCCGGAGGCGTAACCCATCGCGAACGGCGTGCCCTTGAGCCGGAGGACGAGCAAGCCTTCGCGGTGCGCCAGCCACGACTGACCCAGCCAGGTTTTACCGCCGCGCAACTCGGGTTTGAGTTGCATGATGGAGACGTCCGTCGGCAGCGGTGGCGGCTTGGCGGTCCAACTCCGCATGAGCCCCTGGCCCAAAAACCAGCCGCCCACGGCGAGTACCACCGCCCCGATCAGAATTCTCGTGAGCCAACGTTTCATGACTTGCGTGCCAGTTGCAATAGCGCTTCCCCCGCCGGTCGGCCGGTGACAGTGAAGGAAGCGCGGACCTGAATCGTGTCGGCTTTCGCGGACAATTTCAATTCCACACGCACAGTTTCAGCCGGGATAATGGGGCGCAGAAATTTCGCTTTGGTGATCTCCCACACCGCCAGGGGACAATGCAACACCGCTTCGGCCGCAAAGCGCGCCATCTCTAGTTGAAACACGCCGGGCAACAACGGGCGCGTGGGGAAGTGGCCGGCAAAGGTTGGATCGTCGGCCGGAAAGCAGAACTCCAGCGTCGCGGCATCTTTGGCGTCCGGTTGCGGTCCGCTGGTGTGCGCCTGTCGGATGGATTCACGCAGGGTCATGGTTTCTTTCGAGTCAGGTAGTGGTCGTCGCGCTGCGACGACCCCGCCCGCGTAGAGCGGGCGGAAAAAGCGGTCCGCCGGGTATCGCCGGTGAAAGGCATTGCGCCGCTGCACGCGCATAGGCGTCAGGATAATTTTGGCGAACCGCGCAATAATAGTTAACGATAATTCTGGCTCCTTGGGAGGAATTCTGTCTTTTATCTTCGGAATGACACTCGAACCAAACGTAAAGGTCCCCGTA
>JANXWY010000011.1 GCA_025350905.1 Verrucomicrobiota bacterium | reverse complement strand
TGATCTGCCGATCGCTTTCTGGCTGGTGATTTGCGTGTCCGTTCATGCCCACACAGGTCTGGTCCGTCAGAAGAAACGGATGCATTTTCTGCGTTTCATCTTCTTTTTTGAGGGGCTGACGTTTGTCGGGCTGACTGTGCTGCTACGCCGGCTGGAGGACATCGGCCTGATGCTCGCGGTCTCGGTCGTAAGCAGCTTGGTGTTTAGTCTTCCCTACGGTTCGTGGCGGACGCGCCAGTGTTTCGGGCTCACCTGGCTGGAACTGCTGCTATGGCACCGCGCGCCTCCGATGCTGGCGCTTTGGCTGGTGCCGTTTGCGACGGCAGCGTGGTGGTTGGGTTGCAACCTGACGGCCTGGAAGCGGTTGACGCTAGTCGAATGCGTGGCCGGCGCAGCAAAGGACGTTTTTGACTTTGTGTCGGACAAGGTCTTTGACTGCCTGGCGGGCGGGTCCAAGATATTTGCGTGGATCAAACTCCTTGGGGTTTTCCGTGAAGACTTTTCGGATGGCCGCGGTCATGGCGATCCGCAGGTCGGTGTCAATGTTCACCTTTGTGCAGCCGACGCGGCGGGCGACTTCGATGTCGGCTTCCGGCACGCCTTGGGCATCGGGCATCTTGCCGCCGTATTTGTTCACTTCCGCGACGAGATGCTGCGGCACGCTGGAAGCACCGTGAAGCACGAGCGGGTAATCACCGAGTCCAGCGTCCATCAGCGCCTTCTTGATGGCCTTGAGGCGTTCAAGGTCGAGATGTTGTTCGCCTTTGAATTTGTAGGCGCCGTGCGAGTTGCCGATGGCGACGGCCAACGAGTCCACGCCCGAGGCTTTGACGAATTGCACCGCTTCATCCGGGTGCGTGTAGCAACCGCCTTTGGAGTAACCCCCGCCTTCCTCGCCGTCGTCATGCTGCGCGCCGACGAGCATGCCCAGTTCGCCCTCAACCGAGCAATTGTGTTTGTGGGCGTAGTCCACGACCTTCTTGCACGTTTCTACGTTTTTCTCGAACGGCTCGTGACTCGCGTCAATCATTACACTCGTGAAGCCTTCATCAATGCATTCCTTGCATAATTCGAACGTGTCGCCGTGATCGAGGTGAACGGCGATGGGAATGTTGGAGAGGCTCACGGCAGCCTCGATGAGCTTCTTGAGGTAAACTGGATTGGCGTATTGGCGTGCGCCTTTCGAGATTTGCAGCATCAATGGCGCTTTCTCCTCCTCGCAGGCCTCGACGATGGCCTGGATCAGCTCCATGTTGTTTACGTTGAAGGCGCCCAAAGCGTATTTCCCTTTCAACGCCTTGGCAAAAAGGTCCCGTGTGTGTGTTAGTGGCATGGTCTTCGATTTCCGTTTTGGTTTTGACCGAGAATTCCTCGTCAATCACGATGTTAGAGCGGCGGTGGCCGATTGAAAACAAAAACTTGTGGTGCAAACGCGGTCTACAACCCGCGCGGAAGGGCTTGCGGAGAATGAATCTTGGGCGGCGGGCACGGCTTTGGTAACGTGCCGTCCGGCAAACAAACGGAAAGTGATTAACTCATGCGCATCCTTGCCCTCGACCACGGAACCAAACGCATCGGCGTTGCGGTCAGCGACGAATTGAAGATGATCGCCCATCCGTTGGAATACATCCTGGCCGAGCCGGTCGCAGATTTTCTTGCGCGGCTCAAGGAGATCATCCGCGAAAAAGAGGTCGAGTTGATGCTCATCGGGATGCCGCGGAACATGGATGGAAGTTATGGCCCGGCGGCGCTGAAGGTTCAGGCGTTCGTTGCCATGCTCAAGGACGCCATTCCCATTCCCGTCAAACTTTGGGACGAACGGCTCACCTCGACCCAGGCGCAACGCTACCTGATTCAAGGCGGCATGCGGCGGGAGAAGCGCAAGGAAAAGGTGGACCAAACGGCGGCGGCGATTCTGTTGCAGAGCTATTTGGACGGCCTCGCCTGATCCGAGCCACAGATTCTCACAGATGAAACACAGATGAGACTGCATTGGCCGGGCGTGAGTCGGCGCGTTCTTGCTTTTTATCCGTGTTGGATCCGTGTTTCATCTGTGGC
>JANXWY010000008.1 GCA_025350905.1 Verrucomicrobiota bacterium | reverse complement strand
GGGATAGCCACCGCGCGCCAGCGGCGGGATACCCTTGCGATGATCTGAAAATCCCTAAAGTCACTTCGGAATGGAGGCCTGCGTTTCTTCGGAAACCGCCAGGATCAGGCCGCGTTTTCTAGCCCTGTGGGATGACTGTGTCTTCGGAAAGCCCATGTCCGTGGTCATCCGGCCTGATCTGAGTGCAGCGGAAACTCAACAGCTGCTGGCCGGCGCCGGAGTGCAATACGTCCGCGACGATGTCATCCAGCCCCGGTGAGGCCGCCCGCCCAGCAGCAGCCGGGGACGGTGCGCCGCGGGTTACCGCCCATCACTTTTCTTTCCCTTGCTGCGCTGGCTGGCAAAGCCGAGAAGCTGACTTGCGCCCGGCGTGAAGCCTTTAGGTTTTTTGGGGGGTGCGACTGGAAGTGGTGGTCAGTGGGGTAGAACGGCTCGCGCTGCGAGCCGTCGTGCCGCGTCCAGCGGCACGTCCGAGTCACCGCACGTTCCGCCCGCTCTGCGCGGGCGGAGTGTTCGCAGCGCGAACACTCCTACCACCCGGGTTGACACCACTTCTGGTCGCACCCGTTTTCGCTCTCAGGTTGCCAAATGCGCTCCAACCCTGTTCAATCCGGCCATGAGATTCCCACTTTTGCCCTACCTCGCCGGCATGCTCGGGTTGTTTGCACTTAGCTTCGAAATCGACGCGGCCGCGCTCGGGGATTTCGATGGTCACGTGGACGTCGGCAATCCGAAACGCGCGGGGTCCGCCGAATTTGACGCCATCCAGCGTGGCTACAAGGTCGCTGGCGGCGGCAAGAACATGTGGTTCACGAACGACGCGTTCCACTTTGTCTGGAAAAAGATTTCCGGCGATTTAACGCTCGCGGCGGATATCACCTTCGAAAGCCAGGGCGGCGATCCGCATCGCAAAGCGTGCCTGCTCATCCGGCAAAATCTTGATGACGATTCGGCCTATGCGGATGCCGCCCTCCATGGTGATGGTCTGACTTCCCTGCAATACCGCGAAGCGAAGGGCGCGTTGACGCGCGAGATTCAATCGAACCTGGCCGGCCCCCGTCGGCTCCGATTGGAGAAACGCGGCAAGTACGTCTCCATGTCCGTGGCTCGGGTGGGCGACGAGTTGCGCCCGGCGGGTGGTTCGTTTCGGCTGGAGCTCGCGGGGCCCTTCTACGTGGGCCTCGGCGTCTGTGCGCACAATGATGAGGCACTCGAGACAGCCGTATTCACAAACGTGGAGCTGCTCGAAGGCACGACTCCGCTTCCGGCGAAACCTTCGCTGATCAGCACGCTGGAGACGATCACGCTCGCATCGAAAGACCGCCGGGTCGTGTGGTGGACGACGAATTTGATCGAGGCGCCGAATTGGTTGCCCGATGGCACCAACCTTTTGTTCAACAGCCAGGGCCGGATCCATCGGATCGCGCCCACGGGCGGGACCCCGGTGCCCATTGACACCGCCTTTGCCACGCGCTGCAATAATGATCACGGGATTTCGCCCAACGGCAGCCAACTCGTGATCAGCGATCAATCGCAGGGCGACCGGCGCTCGCGCATTTACACCCTGCCCATCGCGGGCGGCATTCCCAAACTCATCACTGAACTGGGACCGTCGTACTGGCACGGATGGTCACCCGATGGCCAGACGCTCGCCTATTGCGCCGAGCGCAAGAGCGAGTTCGACATTTACACGATCCCCGTCGGGGGTGGACTCGAGCGGCGGTTGACCGATGCCAAGGGCTTGGACGATGGTCCGGACTATTCGCCGGACGGGAAGTGGATCTACTTCAACTCGGATCGCACCGGGCACATGCACGTTTGGCGCATGAAGTCCGACGGCACCGAGCAGGAGCAAGTCACGAAAGATGACTACCAAAACTGGTTTCCTCATCCGTCGCCGGACGGCAAATCGCTCGTGTTCCTTTCATACGAACCGGACGTGAAAGGGCATCCGGAAAACAAGGATGTCCTGCTCCGTCGGCTCTCGCTGGCGGATGGCCAGATTGATGTGCTCGCAAAACTTTTTGGCGGCCAGGGAACGATCAATGTACCGTCGTGGTCGCCCGATAGCCGGAAGCTGGCCTTCGTCAGTTATCAATTGGTGCCGTAATCGGGCGCCGCCACCGAGTTTAGCTCGGCAATTCCCATTTTGAACCAGAGCGCGGCTGTGTCGTCCTCGACCAGCCGCAGCACGTTGAAAAACCCCAGCCGTTCTGGCCTAGCTGCGCGCTGCGGCTGGTCGCTGACACAGCCGCGCTCCGCAAAATGAGGAATGCTGAGTTTAGCTTTGACAACCTTGCGCAAAGGTTGTGGCATAACGCGCATCTGAAATTGGGATCCGGGTCATCGTCATGAAGAAATACAACGTCGGCATTATCGGTTACGGTTGGGTGGCCAGTGCTCATATCCCGGCCATTAATGCTTCTCCGCTGGCCCAGGTCACGGCGATCTGCTCGGCTCGCCCGCTGGACGCCGCCACCCTCAGCGCCCAATACGGCGGCGACATCGCGATCTACAACAATCTAGATGCCATGCTCGCCAATCCGGACATTCAAGTAGTCTCGGTTTGCAGCTATCCGAATCAGCACGTCGCGCAAGTCATCCAAGCCGCCCGGGCGGGCAAACATTTGATCATTGAAAAGCCGCTGGGCCTGACGCTCAAAGAGCTGCGCGCGATGCAGGCGGCCATCACGAAGGCGAAAGTTAAAACCTGCGTGGGCTTCGAGTGCCGTTATTCGAGCCAGTTTCTGGCGACGAAGGCGACCATTGACGCCGGCCTGCTCGGTACGTTGCATTACGGCGAGGTGGATTATTATCATGGCATCGGACCGTGGTACGGCCAGTTCCGCTGGAACACGCGCCGGGACGCCGGCGGCAGTTCCTTGCTCACGGCCGGCTGCCACGCGCTCGATGCGCTGTTGCTCTGCATGGGCAGCGACGTGGCGGAAGTCACGAGCTACGACACGAAATCGAAGAGCAAACTCTTCGCGCCCTACGAATACCCGACGAGCAGTGTGACGATCGTGAAATTCAGGAACGGCACGGTCGGCAAATGCGCCGCCGTGGTGGATTGCCTCCAGCCGTATTATTTTCACACGCACCTGGTCGGCAGCGAGGGCAGCCTGCTCGACAACAAATTCCATTCGATGAAGCTGGGCACGAACAAAAACCAATGGAGCACGCTCGCGATGAAGATGCTCGATTCCGGCGACGTGTCCGATCATCCCTACACAACGCAATTCGCGGCCTTCTTCGAAGCGCTGGCGGCGGGCCGGGAGATGCCGCTGACGAGTTTCGCCGACGCGGCGAAAAGCCATGAGGTGATCTTCGCGGCCGACAAATCCGCGGCCACGGGCAAGCCGGTAAGACTGTAAAAGGTGAAGAATCAGATGTGCCAGGTGCATTCACGCCCGCCCTCACCCCGGCCCTCTCCCCCGGGGAGAGGGAAGATCCTTCGCCGGCTTTTGAAATGCCGTTCGTCTGAGTTGACCAAGCCTGCTTCCACCAATCTGAAGACTGACGATGGCTGTCCCCTCTCCTTGGGGGAGAGGGTCAGGGTGAGGGCGGTTGTTCTTCTAACTTCTCTTCCGCGCTCCGCATTCCGCCCTCCACCATGAAACCCGTTGCCATCGCCATCGGCGCGCACCCGGACGACATCGAGTTTTACATGGCCGGAACGCTTGTATTGCTCCAGCGCGCGGGCTGGGAAATCCACTACCTGAATGTAGCCAACGGCTGTTGCGGCAGCGTGCAGTACGACGCGAAGAAAACCCGCATCATCCGCCGGGCCGAGGCCAGACGTGCTGCGAAGGTGCTCGGCGCGCATTTCCATGAGAGCCTGTGCAATGACATGGAGATCATTTACGATCTGAAACTCCTGCGTCGGTTGGCCGCGGTCATTCGTGTGGTGAAGCCGAACATTGTTCTCACCCACTCGCCGGTGGATTACATGGAAGACCACACCAACACCTGTCGGCTGGTGGTGACGGCGGCGTTCGCGCACGCCATGCCGAACTTCCGTTCCGTGCCACCGCGGTCGACCGCCGAATACGACCTCACAATTTATCACGCCATCCCGCACAGTCTGCGGGACCCGCTCCGCCAGCTCATCGTCCCCGAAGCCTTCGTGAATACGACGACGACGCAAGCCACTAAGCGCGCCGCGCTTGGCGAACATCAGAGTCAGCAAAACTGGCTGGAGGCGAGCCAGGGATTGGATTCGCTGGGCCAAAGGGTGGATGCCATGGCGCGCGCCGTGGGCAAGCTGTCGAAGAATTTCAAATTCGCTGAAGGTTGGCGGCGGCATTTGCACTACGGCTTCAGCGCGACGGAGGTTGACCCGTTGCGGGCCGCGCTGGCGAAAAATTTCCTGGCAAGCAAAGCTTACGGACGAAGCCGGCAGAGAACCTCGTAAGCCCCTTCGGCATTCCTCCTCCCTCTCGTTCCATCAGCGCGGCGCAACAAGACCATTTCCTGCTGCGGCCGCTTTCGTGAATCCTGGCTGGCCGGCCCAGGCCTGCGTCCACCGAGAGCGATCCAAGCCGGGTTCTGCTGCGCGTGAATCACTATTTTGCAGAATCCCCCCTCGCTTCGACAACCCTTCCTGGAGCAGCGCAAGCTCGCTCCCTTCCGTTTCAAGGGTTACCCGCATTCAGACCACACTTTTGCAACATGGCCGCGATTTCCTTTTCGCTCACGCCAAGCTTGGGCGCGCCCCGTAAGAGATCCATCACTAACGCCGGGTACCACGGATGGCGGGAACGGTCGGTCAAGCCCGCGACGTCAAAGGGTTCGATTGCCACCCGAACGCGCTGTCTCAAGTTTTCGATTTCGCCTACGGAAAGTGGTTGGCTGGCGGCGCCACAGATTGCCTGGAGTTGGGCGGCAAATCCAGGGTGTCGGCACAGCAAGAAGCCATCGGCCAGATGCGGTTTGCCCAAACGGCGGGCCGTTTCCGAAAAACTGGCGGCGGCGAAATAGAGCAGGCTCAATTCCTGGAACAGTTCAAACCGGTCCATCGTTGCATACAGCGCGCCCACGAGCCGCGCGGTCGTCTCCAGCTCGAGCGTGGTTAACTGCGCATAATCATGGAGACCCGGCTGAAAAGTTGGCTGGTGCCAATGCGCTTGCAGCAGACGGGCGAGCCGTCCGACGCCCAGCAGGGTTAACGGAAATCCGGTGGAGAGCAACGGATCGATAACGCCCGCCGCCGACGGCAGGAGCGCCCAGGCTCGACCGGTGTTCACTCCGCTCTGGAAGGCGAGGCGCGGCTGGTGAGTGAACGGCACGACGGCCCGGGCCGAGGCGAAAATTTCTGCCAGGGCGGGCAAACGAACCAACAGTTTCCGCCAGGCCGGCTCGCCCGCCGGGAGCTTCAACGCCTGCGCGACCGGATCGGTGGCGGCAATTCCGGCGCTGGTGAGCCCGTTGTTGAATTTCAAAACCCAAACCCAGCCGCCGGCAAAGACATGGTGCACCGCCGCCTGCTCCGGCGGATAAGGCGGCGCCTCGCCCGCACTGACAAAGGCGTCCGGCAACGGGCCAGCGCCGGTGAAGTGCGAAAACAACGCCTGCGTCGGTGGCAAGGCGGCGAAGGTTTTTTCCGGCAGCCCCAGCGCCCGATGGAGGAATCCCCGCGGGCCGGTGGCATCAATGACAAACTCCGCCGTGAGCTCCACCCATTTGCCGTGTCGCTTCCCGGCCAGATGCATCCCGTCCGCTTCCTCGCGGGCGGTGGCCAGTTCGACTTCGTCCCAAAAGGTCACACCCAAAGCTTGGGCCTGTTGGACGAGGTAATGGTCGAAGTCCGGTCGATACCAATGCGTATCGGCAATTTGTTCCCGCGGACTGGCGCCGACCAGGAGCTGCCGCTGGCGTTCGGGGTCCGGCCGGAACGGATGATCGAGTTCGTGATGGTAAAAAGTGAAGCCGCGTTTGAGCCCGCAGGCGAGCTGCGGCGTCTGTTTCTGCCACGTCCCCCATTTGCAAAGCGGACGTACGAACGGCAGATCATAATCGTCGGCCAGTTCTTCGAGCAGGAGATTTGTCAATGGGGTTGAGGATTCCCCGATCACGAAACGCGGATGCCGCCCCCGCTCGACCAGCGCGGTGGTCAGACCGAGTCGATGCGCAATCATGGCGATCAGCGAGCCGGCAAAACCGGAGCCAACGACGACGACCTGAAAGTGTTGGCGGTTCACATCAGGTAGGGTTGTCGCGCTGCGACGACCCCGGCCTGGCCGGGGCCGGAACGAATGCCGTGGTCGGTCATTGCATGCGCGCCAAACCATTGCGCCGCTGCACGCGGCGCTGGTCGTCGCAGCGCGACGACCCTACCCCAATCCAGTTGGGTCTGGCCGGGGCTCATTATCCTCCGCATACCTCACAGCCAATGGCCGGCAGGATCTGCTGAGTCAGGTTGATGGTGTGCAAACGCTGCCGTCGTTTTTCAAGACAAACGGAACACGCGGCGAATTGTTCAAGATCCCAAGTGTCCGCAAATACTCGTCCTTGCCGCAAATTCAGAGCGAGCGTCAAAGCTTGCTCCAAAGTGGCCAGGCGCGGCGGTGTAAATTCGCCCGTTTCCATCAAGCGATCCATGGCCCCGTTGCCGGGTCGCGTCGGGATAAGTCCAACGACACTTACGCCACAAGCAAAGGCAAACTCCGCCGATTTCACCGCCCACGCCAAGCCCTCGGCTTCGTTCATGAAAGGCGGCTTCACGAGCACGAACGCGCGCACGACAATTCCCGCCGACCGCAAAAAATCGACGGCTTGGGCAAAGTGGGCTAATTCGAATTTCTTGTTCAAGCGCGGCAGGATTTCCGGATGCACGGTTTCCAGCCCGATGGCGACTTCCAAGGAACCGGACAGCAAGTCGCGGAGTCTCACGGCGGCTTCGCCCACCAGCCGTGGGTGCGCTTCCACCACGATATGGTCCGCGAAGGAAACCCGATCCGCGATGGCCGGGTAGTCCGCGAGCGGAATGGCGGCCGGATCGAAGAAGCTGCCGCTGTTATAGAGCTTGAGTTGTTCGGGCTTGGTATTGAGTTGCGTCAGGGCGTAGTCAATTTGGCGGGGAATCGCCCCGAGCGGCACGGTCTCCTTAAGCGTATTTTTCCACAGGTCGCACATCAGACAGCGCCACGGACACTCCTTGTTCGAGAGTAGAATCACGGCGGACGGCACCACGCGCCCGGAACGGGACCGTTCCTGCTCCAGGAAAAATCCGTGGGGCTTGAAGGGATCCATGCCACCTTGTCGGGGTGGTCGTTGCGCCGAAATCCAAGCCGTCGTGACCGGGGAATTCAAAGTGAAAATTAAAAATTAGGCAGCGGGACCCGGCCCGTCGCCTTGCTCATGTTCAAAGCCGTGCATCAGGCATAAAGCCCCAGGAATTGGTTCCGGTATTCCGGATCGGTTCCGGACAGCCGCAGCCGGAGACGCTCCAAGGGAACGGCCCCGTGCTGGAAACGACGCTTGGGAAAGATCGGCATTTCCAACCCGGTGACCGCTTTGACGCCGCGCCCGACAATTTCCCCTTTCAGTTGGTAGAGTTTTTCGACGTCGTAATCCGTTAACGCGATAAAGGGAATCCCTTCGGCTTGCTCGATGACCCGCGGCCGCGTAAAGGGGCTGAAGCCTTCGAAATGATAATGATGCGCCGGCGCGTAGGTGCGCGTGTACGAGCGGCTCAAGCCGCCGGAATAGGTCAGGGAATGCTTGATCGTCCCCAAGCCCCAGCCTTCCTGATACAGCAGACGATTGTTCACCACGCTGTTGATCGTCAATTCGGGATTCTCCTCGATCGGATAATCTTTCAAATTCTCGTCGCCGCCGTCGCCATCGATGAGGAACTTCCAGTCCGGGTAGCGTTGGCGAAGTCCGCGACACAGCGCCAGGGCCATGGTCGCGGACTCAACGTCGAGCGATTTGTAATCCTCCACGATGCGGATCGTCTCGAGCGGATTCAGGGACGCGAGATCGGTTTCCACGGGTTCCAGAAAAAGGCCGAGGCCGAGCCGGTCCATGAATGCCTTGGCCTGATCCAGATCGGGCCCGCCGGCCATGGAGAGCGTGAAGGCCTTGAGCCGGGCCGGATTCATCCCCAATTGCAACAGGCAGTGGTACGTGACCAGGAAAACGGCGCCGCTGTCGATGCCGCCGGAGAAGCAAACGCCAATCGGTTCCGTGGCGGGCAGACTGGTCAACCATTGTTTGACTTCATGCGCCAGTGCGCCGATGTAGTTCTCCCCGAGCTGCTGGAGATTCGTCGGGAAAGCATTGCGGGGTGGCGTGAAAAAACGTTCACAAACCGGGTCGGGATCGGGGCATCCCACCAACTGGATTTCGACCAAATAATGCGCCGGCACCATCCGGGTGTAGCTGGGATGAAATTGGGCGGCGAAGCCCTCCTGCTTTAGCCATTGCCAGATGGCATCGATGCGGTGCGCAACCACCAGCGCGGGGCCTTCGTGACGTTTGGCCAGAAAGTAGCGCAGGGGTCGATCCAAAGACCGGGCCAGCCGCACGGCTTTCCCTTCCTTGGCGACGAGCGCAAAGGAACCTTCAATCTCTCGGAGCCCTTCGGCGGGACCACGCCGGAGGCGGCCCCGAGCTTCGTCCACCGTCATGTTGAGGATACGATTGGCTGAAGGTTCGGTGAGATCAACCAGCCGTTCGAGGTATTGGTTTTTCATGGATTTGCGATAGTAATAACCATTGATCGGCAGCTTCGCAACGCCGCTTTCCATTCGTGCTTAAAACGCTCTAGTCCGCAAGGGCTGCGTCAACGCGGTTGAGGCAAGTCAACGGGTCGCAGGTTCACGCACTATCAAGAGGCTGTTTGTTGGGATGTCGATTGTGACAGATTGGGATTGCCCCGAGGGCCAGGCCACTTCAACGCGATCCGCTTTGACTGCGTCCCCGAGACCGAAATAGAGCGGCAGCGAACTCTGGCCAAGATACCCCGACTTGCCATCGTGATACCGGGTAAGCCCGCGGTTGCCGGCGTAGACTTTTACCGTTGCGCCCAATCCATCGCGATTGGAGGCGGAGCCGACGAGTTTTACTTTCAGGTAATGGATCGATTTACGGGAGGTGAGGTCGCTCAGCAGTACCTGTGGCCGGCTGTTCATGTCGCCCGTGACGATATCCAGGTCCCCATCCCCATCGAGGTCGAGAATTATTGAGGTCCGGGTTCCCACATGGCCCTCAACGCCGACCTGGCCGGAAACGCCGGCACATTCTGAGCGACCCGCGTCGGCGCCGCTGCAATCCAGGAGGAACTGAATGACCGCAGTGTGGCCGCTGGCCCGGGGCTCCACTCCCAGCACAAACTCGGCGTCGAAGAACTTCGTCCCGTGCTCATTCAACAGCACCGAGTTGATGCCGTATCGGAACGGGTATCCCATTCCCCCGCTGACGAAAACGTCTTCGAATCCGTCCGCGTTGAGGTCACCCGTGCTTATGCCCCAAGGGCAGTAAGTCTCGAGGTTCAGTTCATCGGAGCGCTCGCGAAACTTCCCGCCCCCCAGGTTCTCATAAAAGGTATTGCCGAAGATATTGTTGGAGGAGCCCTGCAGAACGGCTTCGGTATACTCGATGGAGCAGAACTTCTCGTTCTTCTGTTTCTCCACCTCGAGCCGGTAGGAGGCGGCCTGGCGCTCCTGTTCCGTGGTCATGTCGGAATGCATATCGGTGACGAACAAGTCCATCCGGCCATCGTTGTTGTAGTCAAAAAACTTTAAGCCCATCGCGCCCCACGAAGTCTTCGGGAACAACGCGGCGGTGTTCTCCACGAAACCCTTCCCGCTCCGATTTTCAAAGTAATGATCGTCGCCCTGCATGTTCGCCAGGTACAGGTCGGGGTAACGATCACCATTCAGGTCCGCGAACGTGGCATCCCCGGTCCAACCCGGGTTATTCAAGCCCGCGGTGGCGGTAACATTTTTGAATTTTCCATGCCCCAGATTTTTGTAGAGCAGACAGGGTTCCGACCGCTCGGGGTAAAGGTGACCCATGAACGCGCTGGCTATCGTCAAATAGTAGCCTCCGGGACCGACCTGATCCGTGGTATACTTTCCCACGTTGCAGACGAAAAGATCCAGGAGGCCATCGTTGTCAAAGTCGAACCAAACCGCCCCCGACGAATGGCCGGAGTAATCGACGCCTGCTGCTTTTGAAATGTCCCGGAACGTGCCGTCGCCAAGGTTTTCGAAGAGCACGTTACCATGGCGAACGGTCGTAATGAACAAGTCCGGGTCGCCGTCATTGTCGAAGTCCGCAAACGCAGCCCCGACGCAAATCCGGCCGGGCAGGCCCACTCCCGCTTTCGCCGTGATGTTCTCAAAACGGCCGTCCCCCAGGTTCCGCCAGAGCTCATTGGCCCCTAACTGGTTCACAAACAGAATGTCGGGTAACCCGTCTCCATCCACGTCGGCGGCCGCCATGCCGCAGCCATGATCATAGTGGCCACGCACCCAATTCTTGGCAGCGTCATCTACGGCGCGATGTTGAAAAGTGATTCCGCTGGCGGCGAGATGATCCGCAAAGTGGAACTCATGGAAGGCTTGAAACTTCGTCACGGTCTCCAACTGTTGCCGCTTCCGCGTCTCGAGCCATCGTATTGTCTGAGCTTCCGTGTCCGTGGCTCGCACTGGCGTGGCAACAAAACTTAACCAAAGGATCCAACTCCACCACAACAGTGGGAAAACCGTGCCGATAAAACGATTCTGGCACCGGGGCTGAGGCTGGTGGCTGTTCAAGGTTCGCACGGCGGCTCCCAAGAAAATGGACTGTTCACCGACTCTAAACCGGGAGCCGCCGCGATCACCGTAAGTAAGAGCGGACATTGGGGTCAAGTCTCAACTCCCGCCAAAAAACTGATCCCTCGAGTGGACTCAAAAAATACAGAAAGCAGAAAATGGCCGAGGGTGCGTTGAGAGCAACCCGTCGCTCGAGGCATTGATTCGTCGTGACAGGGTCATACTGATTTTTTTGACCGGTGGTTTTAGATGACGGCTCCGTCAATATCACTAGCGAGGCTCGGTGACGACCGTCAGACGGTCAATCGCCGGCGAATTGAGGCGTTGAGTTTGGCCGCTCGGCCAAGCGATTTCCACGCTGTCCACCTTGTCCGCTTCCCCCAACCCGATCGTTACCGGCAATTCAGACTGCGAGAGGTAACTGCGGGTGGGCATCACCTGGCGCGACAAAGTGTGACCGCGCACATGTACCTTGAGCCAGGCGCCGATGGCGTCGCGGTTGCTTTTGGTGCCGATTAATTTCAGTCGAATCCAATGATGGTTCAACTTCTGATCGTTGCGCAATAACAACGGCGCGCCCGCGACCTGGGTCAGCACGACATCCAGATCCCCGTCGCCATCAATATCTGCGAAAGCCGAACCGCGCCCCACGATCGGCTGGACCAGGTCCCGGCCGCTTTTTTCCGGGGGCACGGGCAGGAACCCTAAACCTTTGTCGCCTCGATTCCAAAAGAGCTGGGCCGGTTGGCGGTATTGTTGCGTGGGCTGGACGCGATTGATTTCGGGTTCCAAGTGGCCATCGGCCGTCAGGACGTCGAGCCGGCCATCGAGATCATAGTCGAAAAAGAACAGGCCGAATTTCAACAACTTTTGACTGGCCGGCCCGACACCTTCCCGAATGGCTTCGTCAGCGAAGACCAGCGAGCCGCGCGGCGCGACGTAGAGGGCGTTCATCTCATTGGCAAAATTCCCGATCGCAATCCCCAAGGTGTCGTCGTTGCGAAACCGGGCCGAGTCGATGCCCATCGCGCCCCGGGTTAGGCCATAAGCGTCAAAGGCAATGCCCGAACGCGCGCCAATTTCCTTGAACGTCCCATCGCGCTGGTTGCGGAAGAGAAAATTTTGCGCCGTATCGTTGGCGACCACCAGATCCATCCAGCCATCGTTGTCCACGTCCACGGGCGCCACGGCCAGCGACTTGGCAACGGGCAGACCCGTGGCCGGGTTTTTGATTTGGATGCCGGCCGGCTCTGATGTGTCCGTGAACTTGCCGTTGCCATCGTTATGATAGAGGTGCGGGAAAGTGCCGGCGAAATTACGTGGCGGACCGTACGCGCGCCCGAGATTGGGAAGTTCAAAATTGGCGGCGCGATCAATTTCGGGCGACCACCGGACGTAGTTGCACACGAACAGATCCAGCTTGCCGTCATTGTCGTAATCGATCCAGGCCGCACTGGTGCTCCAATTGTCGGGCGAACCGTCGAGCCCGGCCGCCTGGGTCACCTGACGGAACTTGCCCTTGCCTTCATTGTGGAAAAGGTGATTCCCGCCCACGGCCGTGATGAAGACGTCCGGCAATCCGTCGTTGTCATAGTCACCCACGGCCACCCCCATGCCATAGAAACTCACGTCGAGACCGGAGTCAGCCGTGACGTCCGCGAAACGGCCCTGGCCGTCGTTGTGGTAGAGCGCCATGGTCGGCGGTTGCCTGCCCGGCGGAACGTGACCCGGCCAGTCGGTGGAATTGATGAACAGCAAGTCCTGATGGCCGTCGTTGTCGTAGTCGAGGAAGGCCACTCCGCCACCCATCGTTTCCGGCAACAACTTGTCACCGTATGCGCCGTTATGGTGGACGAATTTGATCCCGGCGGCGGCGGTAATGTCGGTGAATTTCACGGTCGGGATTTCACTCGTCGCCTCCGGGTTTGCGTGCCCAAACGGGGTGGCGGCCAGGAGCACCCCCACTGCAAGATAGGATTTGTTTGGTGTTTTCAAATTTGTTAGTTTGATTTTCTATCAAAGCGGCAAGCACATGACAATAAGAACCGTCCTCCAAAAGCGCCGGGTCCGGTGGCTCGTCGGCTTCGTATTTTGGACCCTCCTCGGGCTGTCGTTTGCGAGCCAGTTTTATATTTCCAGCGCCAAGGCGGGACTGGAGGTGAGTTGGCGTCAGGCGGTGGGCTACGCGCTGGGCGATTGGTATGTCTTCGCCGCGCTGTCGGTTCCGGTGGGTTACCTGGCGCGGCGGTTTCGCTTCGAAGCGGGCACGTGGGGCTGGAGTCTCGCGGTGCACGTCCTGGGGGGGATGACTTTTTCGCTCGCCTACATGGTGATTCGGTCCTGGATTGGACAATGGCAAAGCGGCGCTGATTTTTCCGAAGCCTTCCGACCGTTGCTCGTGAAAACCTGGCACTTCAATCTCCTGGTTTATTGCGTCATTCTCGCCGTGAGTCAGGCGTTTGATAATTATCGGAAATACCGCGAACGCGAACTCCATGCGGCAGCATTGGAGAAACGTCTGGTCCAGGCGAAACTGCAGGCCCTCCAGATGCAGCTCAATCCGCACTTTCTGTTCAACACCCTGCACTCCATCTCTTCGCTCATGCACCAGGATGTGGAAGCGGCCGACCGGATGATCATGCGGCTGGGCGACATGTTGCGCGCTGCCCTGGAAGGTTCCGACACGCAGGAGGTAACCTTGCGTGATGAATTGCGTTTTCTCCAACGTTATCTGGAGATCGAACAGATCCGGTTCGGCGACCGGCTCACCGTAAAACTGGATATCGCGCCCGACACCTTCGAGGCGCAGGTCCCCAATCTCATTTTGCAGCCACTGGTGGAGAACGCCATCCGCCACGGCATCGAACCGCACGCCCGGCCCGGTCGCATCGAGCTGCACGCGCGCCGCCAGGCGGAGGGGCTCGCCCTGGATGTCTGCGATAACGGTGGCGGACTAAAAGACCATGCACTCGGCAAAGAGGGCGTGGGCCTGTCCAACACCCGGGCGCGCTTGCGGGAACTGTACGGCCCGGCACATCGCTTCGAGCTGGGTAATGCGCCCGGTGGCGGAGTGCTGGTGCGACTGATCATTCCGTTCCGATTGGAAACCAATAATCATGAAAACTCGAACCTTGATCGTGGATGACGAGCTACTGGCTCGTGAACGGATGCGCCAGTTGCTCCTGCCGGAACCAGAGATTGAAATTGTCGGCGAGTGTTCCAATGGCCGCGAGGCCGTCGGGGCGATCCAGGAACAGCGGCCGGAGCTCATATTTCTGGACGTGCAGATGCCGGAACTGGACGGTTTCGGTGTCTTGCAATCCATCGGCGCCGGCCCCATGCCCGTGATCGTCTTCGTGACCGCGCATGACAAATTTGCCTTGCGCGCGTTTGAGTTTCACGCGGTGGATTACCTGCTCAAGCCCTTCGACCGCACTCGCTTTCAGGCGGCCCTGCGGCGCGCGCTGGACCAGGTCAAGCAACGCCAAGGCGGCGACCTCGACCAGCGGCTGTCGAACCTGATCGCCGAACTAAAGTCGCCGCCAAAATTTCTGGAACGGCTGGCCGTCAAGGCCAACGGGCGCGTCGTCTTGCTGCGCGTCGACACCATTGACTGGATCGAAGCGGCGGACAATTACGTGGATTTGCACGTCGGCAAGCAGTCCCATTTGCTCCGCGAAAAGTTGAGCACGCTCGAAACCCAACTCGCGCCGGAAAAATTTGTGCGGATCAGTCGGTCAACCATCGTCAACGTCGACCGCCTTAAGGAACTGCAATCATTATTTCACGGCGCCTACACGGTGATTCTGCAAGACGGCACGCGCCTGACGTTGAGCCGCAACTACCGCGATAAACTAAAGCAACTCGGGTTTGGTTGATTGACCCCGCCGGGGGAACATTTCGCCACCGGATTTGGGCGTCCCGCCCCAAAAGCCTGTGAGTTTCCGGCGGGTCGGCAATAAATGAGCAATGCAAAGCAAAATCCGATCAGCTCTGGTATTGTCTCGAACCGGGAGAAAACTCGAGTTTGCCTTATTGATTCTAGTGGGCCTCCTTGTGGTCACCCGCGCCCGGGCCACCAACAGCGTCGCCCGCGTTTGGGATGAGCGCGCGCTGGCGGCCATCCGACAGGACACGCCGCATCCCCCCGCGCAAGCGCGCAATTACTTCAGCCTCTCGGCCTGCATGTATGATGCCTGGGCTGCCTACGACACCAACGCGGTGGGCTACGTCTATCGCGGCAAGCACACGGCCGCCGATCTGGCCGCAGCCCGGAATGAAGCGATCTCCTACGCCGCGTGGCGGCTCCTGAAGGAGCGCCACGTCTATTCCCGGACGGCCAGCAATACTTTGGTTCTGGACGACATCCAGATGACGGCGTTGGGTTACGACACGAACAATGCCTCGCGCGACACTTCCACCCCGGCCGGAGTCGGCAATTCGGTGTACGATGCGGTTTCCGCCTGGTTCCTCAATGACGGCGCCCGGCAAACCAATGGCACTCCCTACCCGCTGCGCGACCCACCGATCGCTTACCCGGATTACCCCGCCAACCAAGGCGGGTATGTCTACCTCAACCCCGCGCTGGCGACCGATCGGGCCGGCATCGATGATGGCTCCGGGGGCACCAACGCCGGGCTGACGGTGGTGGATATCAATCATTGGCAGCGGCTGCGCATCGTCAATGCCGTGGACCAAAATGGATTTCCACTCGGGCCGCTCCAAAGTTATCTGGGCGCGCAATGGCTCGGGGTGCGGCCTTTCGCCCTCGCCCGAACGGATGCGACCAAACCATGGATTGACCCCGGACCGCCGCCGTTCTTTGGCGGTCCGACGCATGAACAGTTTGTGCGCGAAGTGGTGGCCATGATCACCGCGGACTGCCAGTTAACCCCGGATGACGGAGCGATGGTTGATATTTCTCCAGCGGCTTATGGCAACAACAGTCTTGCGTTTGCCGGTGACTACGGCACCGGCAACTTCGTGCTGTATGATGGCCATGGCTACAGCACCAACCCCGTCACCGGCCAACCGTACGAGCCGCATCTGGTCAAACGCGGCGATCTCGCCCGCGTGTTGGCTGAATTCTGGGCGGATGGTCCGAATTCTGAAACCCCGCCCGGGCACTGGAATGTTTTGGCCAATTACGTTGCGGACAATCCGTTGCTGGTGAAAAAAATCGGCGGGACGGGGCCGGTCGTGGATGATTTGGAGTGGGACGTGAAAATGTACTTCGCCCTGAATGCCGCGGTCCATGAAGCCGCCTGCACCGCGTGGTCAATCAAGCGCTACTACGATGCGTGGCGGCCGATGAGTGCCGTCCGCTTCCTGGCCGGCCTCGGCCAGTCCAGCAATCCCAACCTCCCGTCGTATAACACCAACGGCCTCCCCCTCATTGCCAACCAGATCGAACTGGTGACGGCCGACACCGCCGCCTCCGGTCGGCATGCCGGCTTGACGCCGGGCAAAATCGCGGTTCTGGCCTGGCCCGGTCCGCCCGGGGACCCGGTCAACCAATACAGTGGCGTGAAATGGATTCACGCCGATACCTGGGCGCCGTATCAACGCACGAATTTTGTCACCCCGGCCTTTCCCGGCTACATTTCGGGCCATAGCACGTTCAGCCGTTCGGCCGCCGAAATTCTCGCGGCGATCACGGGCACCCCGTTCTTTCCCGGCGGCCTCGGCACCAATAACATTTATGTTCTCGGCTTTGAAAACGGCCCGTCGGCGCCGGTCATTTTGCAATGGGCCACCTACTACGATGCGGCCGATCAAGCCGGAATTTCCCGGATCTGGGGCGGGATTCATCCGCCGATTGACAATTTGGTGGGTCGGCGCCTGGGGGCGCAGGTGGGCAAAGACGTTTGGGCGCTAGCGCGCAAGTATTTCGACGGCTCAGTTATCAACGCACCGGTGACCCTGGCGCTACGAAAGGTTGACGCCAATAACGACGAAGTTCGCCACAACACGCTCCGTGGTTTCTACTACAAATTGCAGTCCACCACGAATCTCAGCAATGCGTTCACGGATGAACCCGGCGGGGCCAAACTCGCGCTCGAAGGGTGGCTTGTAAGTACGAATAGTGCCGGCGCCGCGCAGAAATTCTACCGCACGGCGAGCTCGCTCACGCCGTAAGCCCCGGGCGCGATGGCTTTCACCACCGGTAAACTCGAGCCCGCATGAACACGTCCGGTTGTTTGGCGCGACGCGCTTTCACGCTCATTGAGCTGCTCGTGGTGATCGCCATCATCGCGATCCTGGCGGGCATGTTGCTCCCCGCACTCGCCAAGGCCAAAGCCAAAGCGCAACGCATCAAATGCGTGAACAACCTCAAACAAATCGGACTCGCGATGCGGTTGTGGGCCGACGACCATGACGGCAAATATCCCTGGCTGGTGGACCAATCCGTGGGGGGCGGCAAGCCCAATGGCACCGACAACGCGCCCGCAAACTTCCAATTCTGCCTCGCCTCCAACGAACTCGCCACGCCCAACATCCTGCTCTGTCCCAACGACAGCGACCGCCGGGCGGCCACGAACTTCGCCGCCTGTTACGGCACCAACGTCAGCTATTCGCTCGGTGATGACGCCGATGAAAAAAAGCCCAAACACATCCTGGCGGCGGACCGGAGTCTCAGCGGGTTTGAGTTCTCGGGTCTGAACGACAACACCGCCTGTTACACCATCAATACTCCCAACGGCGGAAAGAATGCCAAATGGGACAAAGCCCTGGCGCATGGAGCCAATACGGGAAATCTGGCCATGAGTGACGGCAGTGTTCAGCAAGTCAGCGATAACGGCCTCAAGACCACCGTTCTTTCCATCAAAAGCGCCGACACGCTGGACGGCACCCTTCGCTTTTATGTGCCGTGACCAGCCCCTTTACTAAATTCTAAATGCCGAAAGCGATTTCACCAGATTGGCCAACCCGATGATCATTTGCGGGCGGCATAATTCGGCTTCGGAAGCTTGGCGCTTCGTTGAACCCGGCGCGGCCGCACGGATTGAGATTGCGCGCGCCCCGATCAAAGTTGCACCTGGCGCGGGCTTAGTTTTATGACCGGCCAAGGCGTCTCCGATAAAAATCCCACCCCGAAGAAAAAATATGTTCGGTCGGTCGGCCCGCGCTTGCGCCTGCTGCTGTACTTCATCTTCGGCTTGGTGGCGGTCCTCGCCGCCAATTCCGCTTATCTCGCGGGCATCACGTTTTTGCAGTGGGTTACCGAAACCTCGTACGAAAACTACTTTTATCAGTTCATGTTTCTGGCGCACCTCGTCCTGGGGCTGCTGCTGGTGACGCCGTTCGTCATCTTCGGCGCGCTACATATCAAGAACGCCCACGATCGGCCGAACCGCCGCGCGGTCCGGGTCGGCTACCTGTTGTTTGCGATCAGCCTGGTGTTGTTGTTCACCGGCATTGCGTTGATGCGCTTTGATTTCTTCGTCCTCAAAGATCCCCGGCTGCGTTCCCCAATTTACTGGGCGCACGTCATCACGCCGCTGCTGGCGGTTTGGCTCTACCTCCTGCACCGGCTGGCGGGACCACGCATTCAATGGCGAGCCGGACTGCGTTGGGCAGCCGTGGTCGGGGTCATGGCGGTAGCGACTGTACTTTTCCACTCCAAACATCCGCCGCAGAATGTGATCGGCTCGCCCGAGGGGAAAAAATATTTTGAACCCTCGCTGGCACGCACAGCCTCCGGTAAATTCATTCCGGCGCAAACTTTGATGATGGATGACTATTGCCTGAAGTGCCACGCCGATGCTTATAAGGGCTGGTTCCATAGTGCGCACCATTTCAGTTCTTTCAACAACCAGCCCTATTTGTTCAGCGTCAAAGAAACGCGCAAAGTCTCCCTGGAGCGCGACGGCAATGTGAAAGCGTCCCGCTGGTGCGCCGGGTGCCACGACGTGGTCCCGTTCTTCAGCGGCGCGTTTGACGACCCCAATTTCGATGTTGAAAATCATCCCACCGCGAAGGCCGGCATCACCTGCACCGCCTGCCATGCCATCAATCACGTCAACAGCACGCGCGGCAACGCCGATTACACCATCGAGGAACCGATTCATTACCCCTTTGCCTACAGCACGAATGCGCTGTTGCAATTCATCAACCAACAACTCGTCAAGGCCAAGCCGGATTTCCACAAGAAGACTTTTCTCAAGCCGCTCCACAAAACCGCGGAGTTTTGTTCCACCTGCCACAAAGTCAGCCTGCCGTTGGAACTGAACAAGTACAAGGAATTTCTCCGCGGCCAGAACCATTACGACACCTACCTGTTGAGCGGAGTTTCCGGCCACAGCGCCCGCAGTTTTTACTATCCGGAAAAGGCGCAGCCTAACTGTGCCGGTTGTCACATGCCGCTCCAGCCCTCGGATGATTTTGGTGCGCGCTACTTCAATCCCACCAACCACACCCTGAGCATCCACGACCATCTCTTCCCCGCGGCCAATACCGGGATCGCGCACCTCCGCCACGAGCCGGACATCGTCCAGATCCAGCAAGCTTTCCTCAAAGGCACTGTGCGCCTAGACATCTTTGGCGTGAAGGAAGGCGGCACGGTGGACAGCCCGCTCATCGCGCCGTTGCGCCCCCAAGTTCCTACGCTCAAACCCGGCCAGACGTATTTGCTCGAAGCCGTGTTGCGGACGCTCAAGGTCGGCCATCCGTTCACGCAGGGCACGGTGGATTCCAACGAAGTCTGGGTGGAGAGCAAAATCAGCAGCGGCGGCCGGATCATTGGTCGCAGCGGCGGTCTCGGCGCCTTCAACGAGGTGGATCCCTGGTCGCACTTCGTGAACGTCTATATGCTTGATAAGGACGGTAACCGAATTGACCGCCGCAATCCCCAGGACATTTTCACCCCGCTTTACAATCACCAGATTCCGCCCGGGGCCGGTCAGGTCGCCCATTATGTGTTCACGGTGCCGGAGCAGCAGACCGAGCCGCTCACGGTTGAAGTAAAACTCCATTACCGGAAGTTCGACGCGATCTATTTGAATTACGTCTTGGGCAAGGATTATTCCAACGGCGCGCCCTTCCGAGTGACGAACGATCTGCCGATCACAGTGATCGCGTCCGATGCCATCACGTTTCCCATCGCGGGGGTCGGCGGAGCATCCAACCGACCCTCAACGCTCAGCCCTCAACTCTCAACGATCCCCGAATGGCAACGCTGGAACGACTACGGCATCGGCTTGTTGTTGGAAGGCGACAAGGGCAGCGAGAAAGGTGAGTTGATCCAGGCGGCCCAGGCCTTTGAGACCGTGGAAAAACTCGGTCGCGCCGATGGTCCGTTGAATCTGGCGCGTGTGTATTTCAAGGAAGGCCGGCTCGAGGACGCTGTGGTCGCGTTGCAGCGTGCCGCGCAATTCGATCCGCCCGCGCCGCGCTGGACAATTGCCTGGCTTAATGGCCTGGTGAACAAGCAAAACGGTTATCTCGACAAGGCGATCACCGAGTTCCGCAGCATCTTGGAAGATCGTTACCCCGAACTGGACAAACGGGGCTTCGACTTCAGCAAGGATTACGAAGTGATCAACGAACTGGGCCAGACGCTATTCGAGCGAGCCAAACTCGAACGCGGCGATGCCAACCGGGCGCAACAGACCGCTTTCCTGCACCAGGCCGAAGCGCAATTCCAGAAAACCCTCGCGCTCGATTCGGAAAACGTGACGGCGCATTACAACCTCGCGCTGATTTACGCGCAATTGGGCGACCCAAAACTAGCCGAGGAACATCGTCGGCTGCACGAACGCTTCCGGCCGGATGACAATGCACGCGATCGCGCCATTGCCATGCATCGCCGGCAAAATGCGGCCGCCGACCATGCGGCCCAAGCGATCGTCATCTACCCGCTGCAACGCCCCGGCGCCTTCGGCTTATCAAGTGCCCCATCGCTCCCGGTCCGCGAGGCGAAACCAACCGCCACCCGCTAAAACCTCCTTTCCCAAACCAAGTTCACCCCCCTCCCGCCATCCACTCATGAACCCCAACGCCAACGACCAACCCAGCCCGCCACCCGAAGAGCACGACGAAGTCGCGCATCTGGACGATGCCGTCATCGGCCGCGCTTTTCGCGGATCCGCCGTTACCTTCGTCATCCTCGGCCTGGTGGTCACATGCGTCATCATCGTTCTGCAACGCAAACCGGCGCTCCCTCCCGAGCAACAAACCAAACTCAGCGCGCCAACTCCCTCCGAACCAGCACCGGCGGAAATCCCCGCCGCCCGCTTCACCGACATCACCAAGTCAGCTGGGATCACGTTCGTCCACAACAACGGGGCTTACGGCGACAAGCTGCTGCCGGAAACGATGGGTGGCGGCTGCGCCTTCTTTGATTTCGATAACGACGGCGCCCCGGATGTGTTGTTCGTCAATTCAACCACCTGGCCGTGGAAAACCTCCGACCCGAAGCCCACCCTGGCGCTCTATCGCAACGACGGTAAAGGGCATTTTGCGGATGTGACGGCCGGCTCCGGGCTGGACGTGAGTCTCTACGGCATGGGCGCGGCGATCGGCGATTACGACAATGACGGTTTGCCCGATGTTTTCATCACGGGCGTCGGCGGCAACCATCTTTTCCACAATGAAGGGAATGGGAAGTTCAAGGAAGTCACCACCGCCGCAGGCGTGGCTGGCGCCACCAATGATTGGAGCACCTGCGCCGCGTGGATTGATTATGACAACGACGGGAAACTCGATCTCTTCGTCGGCCACTACGTGCGCTGGTCGCGGGAGATTGATTTTGAAGTCGGTTACAAGCTCGTCGGCATTGGCCGCGCCTACGGCCAGCCGATGAATTTTGAAGGCACCTTCCCGTCGCTGTTTCACAACGATGGCAACGGTCACTTCACGGAGGTTTCGGCGGCGGCCGGCCTTCAAATCAAGAACCCGGCCACCGGAGTGCCCGTGGCCAAAACGCTCGGCGTCGCGCCGGTGGATCTGGATGGCGACGGCTGGATCGACCTCGTCGTCGCCAACGACACCGTCCAGAACTTTGTTTTTCACAATCAACACAACGGAACATTCAAGGAAATTGGGGCGGCGAGCGGCATCGCGTTCGACAGCTATGGCAACACGCGGGGCGCCATGGGCATTGACTCCGCCCGATATCGCAACGATCAAACCCTCGGCATCGCCATTGGCAACTTCGCCAACGAAATGACGGCGCTTTACGTTTCGCAGCAGGATCCGCTGGTGTTTACCGATGAAGCCATCACCGAAGGTGTGGGTCCCGCGAGCCGGCAATGGCTGAAGTTCGGCTTGTTCTTTTTTGATTACGATCTCGACGGTCGCCTGGACCTGCTTTCGGTCAACGGACATTTGGAAGAGGAGATCAGCAAGATCCAAAAAAGCCAGCACTACGCCCAACCGGCGCAACTCTTCTGGAACGCCGGGGCCGCCCGCGCCGGCTGCTTCTGCTCCGTGTCTGCGGATAAATGCGGGCCCGACCTCTTCAAACCCATCGTAGGCCGGGGCTGCGCCTTCGCCGACATCGACGGCGATGGCGACTTGGATGTTTTATTGACCCAAGTCGGCGGCGCGCCGTTGCTGCTGCGCAACGATCAGGCCCTTGGCCATCATTGGCTGCGCTTGAAACTAACCGGCACCCAGGCCAACCGCGATGCCATCGGCGCCCGCATTAATGTGAAAGTGGGCGGGCAAACCCTGTCGCGCGACGTGATGCCGACGCGCGGCTATCTTTCCCAATCCGAACTGCCGGTGACCTTTGGTCTGGGCGCCGCGGTCAGCCCCGACGCGGTCGAGATCGTCTGGCCCGGCGGCGCGAAGCAAAGAGTGGAAAAACCAACGGTGGATGCGACGACGACGGTCACCGAAGCGCACTGATGCCTTCGGTAGGGTTGTCGCGCTGCGACGACCCCGGCCCGTGCAGGGCCGGAACGTGTCTCATACCACCTGTACCCGTACAACATCGTCGCGCCGATCCTCGCGGTGCTGGTCGTCGCAGCGCGACGACCCGACCGCAATTTAGTTGTTTCAATACGGCAGGACGGACGCGCGCCGGCCGCTAACGGCGGGCCATTTTATTTTCTTGAATGGATGGCTCAATGGCCTCCGCACGGAAGAGTGATGAGAATTCATGAACCTGAACCCAGGCGCGCTGCGGGCCTCCCAGCGGCAGTTTTCGTTGCTGGTCACACTATATTTTGACAGGCTCTCTGACTTCGATGAAAAAGGTGCTGTTATTGATTGTCGCCTGCTTCGCTGCCGTGGCGGCACTGCTGTTTGTCCGGCTGCGGCCTCCTACCGGCGGCTTCGAACGCTCGATGACCCTCGGTCAGGGTTATCTGGAAAAGGGCGAGGCCACCAACGCCATTATCGCCTACACCCAATCGGTCAAGATGGCTCCGGAAAGCATCGACGCACACCTGAACCTGGCCAACGCGTACCTGCTGGCCGGCGACAGCCGGGCGGCGATTGCACAGTGTCAATCGGCGCTCGCGCTCGACCACAATAACCCGGCGGCGTACTACCTGATGGGTTGCGCCCACTTGCGGCTGAACGAAGCCGAACCGGCGGTCCAGGCGTTCCAAGAATCGCAGAAAATCGAGCCTGCGGTGGACGCCCTCAATTTCCAACTCGGTGTGGCTCAAGAACGACTGGGACACTTGGAGGATGCCATCCGCGAATTCGAAACGCTGGTCCAATTTCAACCGGACCATCCTTCCGGACATTATCAACTGAGCCGGCTTTACCAGCGCATGAATCGAACCGCTGAGGCGACCCAGGAACTGGCGAAGCACCAGGAGATCATCGCGAAAAACCCGGGCGCTGTCAGCGGACCGGCAACTTTTGAGCGCTGTCTTTACACCAAACCCCGCATCGCCTTTAGTCTGGCGCAGCCGGAAGCAAACGGAATTTCGGTCCACTTCGCCGAGGCGACGGCCGCGGCCTTCGGGTCGCAAGCCTCGGTTTATCGTGGGCCGATCGGAGTTTTGGATTACAACCACGACGGGCGTAACAGTCTGTTTGTGACGGAGGGAAATGGCTTTCGGTTGTTGAGTAACTCCAACGGTCACTTCGCGCCGCTGGGCGAATTGTGGCCGGCCACAAATACCGTAGCGTATCGGCGCTGCCTGGTGGGAGACTTGAACAATGATCGCTTCGAAGATGTCGTGATGTTGGGTGAGCAGGCGTCGCACGTCTTCCGTTTCGCCACCAACGGCCAGTTTCGTGAAGTCACGTCCGCCGCGGGCCTCAAAAATCTTCAAGGCCGCGATGGCTTGCTCGCCGATCTCGATTTCACCGGCAAGCTCGATTTACTGGTGGTTCTCCCCGAAGGCGCGGGCTTAAACGTTTATCGCAACCTCGGCAGCTTTTACTTTCAGAGCCGTACCAATTCCGGCTTGCCCGCAATCTTGCCCGGGACAGAACAAGTGGCCGTCGAAGATTGGAACGACGAGGACATGGCCGGGGTGTTCGCCGCGCGGGCCGCGCAACCGCCGCAGTTTTTCGCCAAACAACGCGCCGGTCAATTCGTGCAAACCAACTTGACCGCGAATTGGCCAGCCGGAAGGGCCATCGCCTTGGGCGACCTGAACAACGATCTCCAGGTTGATCTGGCGTTGGCCGATGACCAAGCGATCCACCTGGTTTTCGGCGGCCTAAATGAACGGTTGGATCTCCCGCTGTCAGGATTCCAAGTCAAATCCCTGCTGCTCCTGGATTATGACAATGATGGCTGGCTCGATGTCGCCGCCTGCGGCAACGGCGTCCGCCTCTGGCGCAATCTCGGCAAGCGGGGATTTCAAGACGTCACCGCCGCGACCGGGCTCGACAAACTCGGCGCCGTGGAATCCATCGCGGCCGCGGATTTTGACCAGGACGGCGACACTGATTTGATCGTTGGCACGCCGGGCGGTTTGCAGTTCTGGCGGAATGATGGCGGCAGTGCGAACAAGCAGTTCAAGTTGCGGCTGGCGGGAAACCGCTCAAACGCCTCGGGACTGGGCGTCCGGGTGGAACTGGTATCCGGCAACTGGCGAACCATCCGCACGCTGACGCAGCTCCCGTTTGAAATTGGCGTCGGCAAACATGACCAGATCGATTTGCTCAAAGTCCGGTGGTTCGACCTCGCGACCACTTTGACCGAAGTGGCGGTGGCGACCCAGGCCTTGGATCTCGTGGAACTCACGCTGCCGACCGGGTCCTGCCCCTATCTCTTCGCTTGGGACGGACAGCAATTCAAATTCGTCACGGACATTTTGGGCGCGGCACCGTTAGGTCTGCCGGTGTCGGAAACGCGCTACATTGAGGCGGACCCGGAAGAGTACCTGGCCCTCGGCAATGAAACGCAGTTTCCGTCGAAGGACGGGAAGTTTGAACTCCGAATCACTGAAGAGCTACGTGAAGTGCTTTATCTGGATCAGGCCCAATTGGTCGTGGTGGATCATCCCGCCGGGACTTTGGTCGCATCCACCAGCAAATTGCGCCCGGGGAAACCCTTCCCACCGCACGAACTTTGGACGCTGCGCCGGCTGGCCTCGCTGCAGCAGGCCATTCGGAGCGACGGGGTGGATGTTACCGCTGCCTTGGCGCAGACCGATCATCAGATGGTTTCCCCCGTGCACCTGCGCGCCCCCCAGTTGCGGGGACTGGCCGAGCCGTTTTCCATCACGATGGATTTCGGGGAGCTGCCGACCGATCGGCCGCTGGTGCTGGCCTTGAACGGCTGGCTGCGCTTTGGCGGCGGCATGGCGAACATCGCGGCCTCACTGGACGCCAGCCTGCCTTTCCCTTTCCCCCAGCTCGAGGCAGAATTGCCCGATGGCACGTGGCAACCGGTCGCGGTTGAAGTTGGCGCCCCGGCGGGAAAAACCAAAACCATCCTCGTGGATTTGGAGAAGAAACTGCCGGCGGGCACGCGCCGGCTCCGCCTGACCACGGCTTTCGAAATCTATTGGGACTCGGCGACGCTGTGCGAAAAGGCCGCCGCGGATCAGACCCGGCAAACCACGCTGCGGCCTGACCGTACTGATTTGCATTGGCGCGGGTTTAGCAAACACCAACCTTGGCCTGACTTTCTGCCCCTCACGCCGGAGTACGAGAATGTCGTAGCCGCACCGCCCTGGCGCCGCACGCCCGCAGGTTGGTGTACGCGGTATGGGGCCGTGGATGAATTGCTGCAGGACCGCGACGATGCCCTGGTGCTCCTGAATGGCGGTGATGAACTGGCGCTGTCGTTCAAGGCCGACCAACTCCCACCTAAAAAACCCGCCGGCTTCGAGCGCGATTTCTTTCTGTACGTCGTCGGCTGGGACAAGGACGCTGATGTTCATGTGGCTGAGGGCTGGCGGGTCGAGCCACTGCCCTTTCTCGGCCTCGATGATCAAGCTTACGGGCGGCAGACCCGCCCGCCGAGTTTGAGTGCAACCCGGATGAGTCATTACCAAACCCGCTGGGTCGGCCCCATGACGCTGAATCGAAAACCGCCGCGAGCCCGCTAACTCGAAGGTCTCAATTTTCCCATCCGCCAAAACCAAGCAAACCCCTATCGCAACCTGAAGCCGCGAGCGGCTGCCGGGTCCCCTGCCGCCGCCACGCGGGTTTCCAATCGGAACACGAAACTCATTTTGAGGAGCGCGGCTGTGTCAGAGATCAGCCGCAGCACGCAGTCAGGCCAGAACCGCTGGGGTTCCTCAACCTGCTGCGGCTGGTCGAGGACGACACAGCCGCGCTCCGGTTCCAAACGAGAATTGCTCGAGCCGGAACTGGAGGGATGGACACCAAGGCGGATCACCGGCATAGTGACCAAAAGCTTTGCAGCGGTACCAGGTTGAGGGCAACGGATGCCCTGCGCACTGCTGTTGCGTCGAAAGATGAGAATCACTTTTCGCCGGACGGAAATGACGCCCACGAAAACTCCACGCCGGTGGTTGACGTGGGTAGCGGTCGGCGTCGGCCTAGCTCTCATTTGGGGGGCGGCCGAAGCGGCCCCCGCGCCCGCTTTGGACCTCACCCAACTGCCCCCGGCGACGCCGCGGCCGGTGGACTTTGCCAAAGATATCCGGCCCATCTTCGAGCAGGCCTGCCAGTCCTGTCACGGCACCCAAAAACAGAAGAGCGGCTTCCGGTTGGACGAACGGGAAGCCGCGCTCAAGGGCGGAGAAAACTACGCCCCTGACATCCAGCCGCGGCATAGCGCGGACAGCCCGCTCATTCACTTGGTTGCCGGCCTGGTGCCGGACCGAAAGATGCCGCCGAAAGGGGACGCGTTGACGGCCGATCAAATTGGACTGTTGCGCGCCTGGATTGACCAAGGCGCGAATTGGCCAGCGGACAAAACGACGACCAAGCCGATTCACTGGGCGCTCAAGCCGGTCGAGCGTCCGCCGGTGCCCACGACGGGGCGTGACCAAACCACGACCGGGAATCCGATCGACGCCTTTGTCGCGGCGAGACTGGCGGAGCAGCAACTGACCCTGGCCGCCGCAGCCGATCGACGCGCTTTCATCCGGCGGCTCTACCTCGTCATGCATGGCCTACCCCCCACGCCGGAGGAAGTGGCGAATTTCCTCAACGACGCCCGCCCTGACGCCCGGGAAAAATTAGTGGATCGCGTCCTGGCCAGTCCGCGTTATGGCGAACGCTGGGCGCGCCATTGGCTGGATGTGGTCCGCTTCGCCGAGTCCAACGGGTTCGAGACCAACCACGAACGGAAGAATGCGCACTACTATCGCGACTACGTGATCCGGTCCTTGAACGACGACAAACCGTACGACCAATTCATCCGCGAGCAGATCGCCGGGGATGCGGGCGGCGCGGATGCCGGCACGGGCTTTCTCGTCGCCGGGGCCTACGACGTGGTCAAGAGTCCCGATCCTAACCTGACGCTGATGCAACGGCAGGACGAACTGGCCGACATCGTGAACACCACCGGCACGGCGTTTCTCGGGTTGACCCTCGGCTGTGCCCGCTGCCACGATCACAAGTTCGACCCCATCGCGCAGAAGGATTTTTATGCGATCCAGGCGGTCTTCGCCGGAGTCAATTTCGCGGAGCGTCGGTTGCCGCATAAACTGAATGCCGCTGAAGAAACGGAGCTGACCAGGCTCAAGGCCGAACTGAACTCGCAATCCAACTCACTCGCCGCGCTTAAGCAAGCCGCCCGGATGGCCAAGCCCGGCGACGGCGCAGTCAAAATCCTGCGGCCGGCGGTCAATGAGCGATTCAACGAGGAGTCATTCGCGGCCGTGGAGGCGACGGCGGTGCGGTTCACGATCTTGGCCACGACCAGTGCGGAACCGTGCGTTGACGAACTGGAAGTTTTCGACGCCAACGGAACCAACGTGGCGTTGGCTGCCACGGGGACCGTGCCGACCGCGTCCGGCACGTTGCCGGGTTATGCGATCCACAAATTGGAACATATCAACGACGGCCTTACCGGAAACAATTGGAGCTGGATCTCCGACACCGCCGGCCGGGGCTGGGTGCAGCTGGATTTTCCATCTCCGAAACGGATTCAACGGATTGTCTGGAGCCGGGATCGGGAAGGCGTCTTCAAGGATCGCGTCGCCACGGACTACCGAATCGAGGCGGCGCGGGAACCCGGGAAATGGACCGAGATCGCTTCCTCCAACGACCGGGAAACGGTCGGCGCTTCCGACCCGAACGCCTTCCTGAAATCACTCACGGAAGCGGACGCCAAGGTCGCGCGGGATTTGCAGGCTCAAATCCGCCAGACCCACGAGCAGGTGACGAAACTAGCCGAAGGCGAATCGGCCTGGCTCGGAACTTTTTCCGAACCCAAGACCACGCACCGGTTGTACCGCGGCGATCCAACGCAGGAGCGTGAAGTGGTGGCGCCGGGGACGGTCGCCGTCCTCGGCGACCTGGGTCTCGGCGTTGATGCCCCCGAGCAGCAGCGGCGGCTCCAGTTCGCGGCCTGGATCACAAGCCCGCAAAATCCGCTCACGGCGCGCGTCATGGTGAACCGGATTTGGCAGTACATTTTCGGCACCGGCATCGTGGATACGCCCAGCGATTTTGGCGCGAACGGCAGCCGCCCCACCAACCCGGCGTTGCTGGATTGGCTGGCGGCAGAGTTCATGCGCAGCGATTGGTCCCTCAAGCACGTGCAGAAGCTGATCCTGTGCTCCCGGACCTTTGGTCAAGCGTCCGGGCCGCGGCCCGCGGGCTTGGCCGTGGATGCCGATGCGCGGCTGCTCTGGCGCTTCCCGCCGCGCCGGTTGGAGGCCGAAGCCATTCGCGATTGCATGCTCGCGGCGTCCGGGGCCCTCGACTTGCGCATGGGCGGCCCCGGCTTCTACCTGCAGCGGAAGGAAGCGGACAACGTCGATCGCTATTTCCCGAAGGACGATTTCGGCCCGAACGAATTCCGGCGCATGGTTTACCTCACCCGCATCCGCCAGGAGCAGGACTCGGTGTTCGGCGCGTTCGACTGCCCGAGCGGCAACCAGGTCATCCCCAAACGCAGCCGTTCCAATACCCCCTTGCAAGCGCTGAATCTCTTCAACAGCAACTTCGTGCTCCAGCAAGCGGAGCTTTTCGCCGAACGTTTGCGCCGGGAAGCCGGTGAAAAACCGGCGGCTCAGATCGCGCGCGCCTTTCAACTAATGTATGGCCGCGAGCCCGATCGCTTCGAGCGCAAGGCCTCTGCCGCCCTGATCCGCGAATTGGGACTCGCGGCCTTCACGCGCGCCCTCTACAACACGAGCGAATTTCTCTTTGTTTTCTGATTCACCTTTATGGCGATCCCCGAACGCATTCATCCCTTCCTGAACCGGCGGGCATTCCTCCGTCACAGCGCCACTGCGTTGAGTGGCATGGCCCTGGCCCAACTGCTCAGTCGCGATGGCTTGCTGGCGGCCGAGTCGAGCCGGAAGCCACCGATCCGGCCGCAGATCGATCCGGCGAATCCCAACGCCGTGCGCGCACCGCATTTCCCGCCGCGCGCGAAGCAGGTGCTGATGATTTTTTCGGCCGGTGGCTGCAGCCATCTCGACACGTTTGACTACAAGCCGGAGCTGATCAAGCGGCACGGGCAGCCCCTGCCGGGCGGCGACAAGTTGGTCACTTTCCAGGGGGCGCAAGGCGCGTTGAACCAAAGCCCCTGGGCTTTCCGCCCGCGCGGACAATGTGGCAAGATGATCTCGGAGCTGGTGCCGCGCCTCGGCGAACTGGCGGATGAGATGTGTTTCCTGCACTCGCTCACGGGGAAGACCAACACGCACGGCCCTGGCGAAAACTTCATGAACACCGGCTTCACGCTCGATGGTTTTCCCAGCCTCGGCGCGTGGACCACGTATGCGCTCGGCAGCGCCAATGACAATCTGCCCGCTTATGTGGCGATCCCGGATCCCCGCGGCGTGCCGCAATCCGCCGGCAATTGCTGGAATCCGGGGTTTCTCCCGGCCGCCTTTCAGGGAACGGATTTCAACGCCACCAAGCCCCTGCGCAACCTGGCGCGTCCGGCCGGGATCAGCCCGGAAAAGGACCGGGCCACGCGCGAATTCATCGCCCAGCTGAATCGGCACCACAGCGCCCATTACCCCGGCGACACCGAGCTGGCGGCGCGCATCTCCAGCTACGAACTGGCCGCCCACATGCAATTGTCGGTCCCGGCGGTGAGCGACATTTCCACCGAGCCCGCCCACATCCTCCGGAGCTATGGCGCGGACGCTACCGGCAATCGGACCCAGGAAATCAAAGCGGGTTACGCGCGCAATTGCATCCTCGCCCGGCGATTGATCGAGCAGGGCGTCCGCTTCGTCCAGCTCTTCAACGGCGCCTACCAGGTCGGCGGCGAAGGCACGAGCAACTGGGATGGCCACAAAGTTTTGAAAGATCAATACACCGTCCATGGCGAGGTGCTGGACCAGCCGACCGCCGCCTTGCTCGCCGATCTGAAACAGCGCGGGTTGCTGCAAGACACGCTCGTTGTCTGGTGCACGGAGTTTGGCCGCATGCCGACCTTTCAAGCGGGCGCCAGCGGCCGCGATCATAATCCGGCCGGCTTTACCGCGTGGCTGGCGGGAGCGGGCGTCAAGGCGCCGTTTAGCTTCGGCGCCACCGACGAGTTTGGCTACAAGGCGGTGGAAAAAATCGCCACGGTTTACGATTTCCATGCGACCATCCTGCAAATTCTTGGCTTGGACCATGAACGCCTCAGCTTTTATCACAATGGCATTGAGCGGCGGCTCACGGATGTGCATGGCGAAGTTTTGAGGGAGATTCTTGCGTGATGCGCTCCACGCCAACCTGGGTTGCCAGACCGCCTCAGCCCATTAGGGTCAGGAGCGCGCACGGTAGATGGCCAGCCGCGCGCAGGTGCGGTCCGGCCGCGCGGAGTGATGCCGCAGGAACTGCAAATTCAAAGGCGGCGGAGGCCCGAATGATAACTGGCTTTTTGCTGGGGCGGTCGCAGCCACCACCACCGACACTTCCGGGTGCCGCAGGCCGGCCATGAAGCGCCTCGCGGGCATGATTTTGGCGGTCAGCGTGGCCACCGGGGCGGCCGGCGCACCGGTGGACTACGCACGCGACGTGCGTCCGATTTTCCAAAAATACTGCTACGAGTGCCACGGGCCGGAAAAACAAAAGAGTGGTTACCAGCTCGATGTGCGCGACGTCGCGCTGCGAGGTGGCGAAAGCGGCAACGCCGCGATCGTGCCGCACGACGCAAAGAAAAGTCCGCTCATCCGCTTTGTGAGTGGCGAGGACGAGGACGAACAGATGCCCCCGAAGAAAAGCAACCGACTGCGGCTCACGCCCGCGGAGGTGCAAACCCTCCGCGTGTGGATTAATGAAGGACCGGCGTGGCCAGACGAGTTTGCCGGTGCCCCGAAGGCGGCGGAGCCGCACTGGTCGCTCACGCCGCTCGTGAAGCCCACCGTGCCCCGCGGTGGTGCGAATCCGATTGATGCCTTCATTCGCGCAAAACTTGCCGAAAAGCAGCTCGCCCCGTCGCCGGAGGCTGACCGACAGACGCTGCTCCGGCGGTTATATTACGACCTTACCGGGCTGCCGCCGACGCCCGCGGAACGGGAAAGGTTTCTTTCCGACCCAGACCCGAAGGCCTACGAAAAGCTGATCGAAAGGCTACTCGCTTCCCCGCGCTACGGCGAGCATTGGGGCCGACATTGGCTTGATGTCGCGAACTACGCCGACACCCACGGCAATGATCACGATTATGTGCGCTCGAATGCCTGGCCGTATCGGGACTATGTCATCCGGGCGTTCAACGAAGACAAACCCTATGCGCGATTTGTGCAGGAGCAGGTGGCAGGCGATGCGCTTTTTCCCGATGACCCGCAAGCCACCGTGGCGCTGGGTTTCATCGCCGCCGGGCCCTGGGATCACACCTTGATGGTCACGGTCCGGGAAGACACCGTGGACCATCACATGGCGCAGAACTTGGATCGCGATGGCATGGTGAGCGCCGTCATGGGCACTTTTCAAAGTCTCACCGTCCACTGCGCGCGCTGTCACGATCATAAATTCGATCCCATCAGCCAGCGCGAATATTATGCGCTCCAGGCGGTTTTCGCCGGCGTGGATCGGGCGAACCGGCCGTTCGGCCCTGATGAACACACGCAGGCAGCCCGGCGACAGCTGTTGATGACCCAGCGCGCGTTACAGCAACCGGATGGGGTGCTGCTGGCGACGCTGGAGACGGCGGCACTGAAGGCGCAGGTCGCCGCCGGAGAGGCAGCCTGGGCGCGGCGGGAGGCTGCGTGGGTACCGTTCGAGATCATGAGTATCGTCTCGACCGGCGGCGCGGCGTTGACGCGGCAGCCGGATGGTTCGTGGTTCGTAAGCGGCCCGCGGCCCGAACGCGATACTTATATTGTCACCGCGCACCGAAGGGGTGGGAAACTGAGTGCGGTACGGCTGGAAGTATTGCCGGATGACCGGCTGCCGCAACGCGGGCCAGGTCGATGGGACAACGGCAACTTTCATCTCACGGAGTTTCGCGCGTTCGCGGCGCCGGCGGGCGCCGGTGAGGAAGCCAAGCCGCTGAGATTTGCCCGCGCCACCGCCGATCACGATGAAGGCCCCGCCATTTCCGCCGCGCAGGCGATCGATGGAAAAAGTGAGACGCACTGGGGTGTGCATCCGCGCTATGGCGAGCCGCACGAGGCGGTCTTCGAGCTCCAGGATCCGCGGGAGTTCCCCGAAGGAACGACGTTCACCTTTCTCCTGGAGCATCAAGCCGGGGCAGCGGGGCATGGGATTGGGCGCTTCCGTCTGGGCGCCGGCGACGCCCCGCTGGCCACGGCTCCCCTCGCGCCGTTGCCGGCCGAGGTGACCGCTATCCTGCGTTCGCCGCCGTCGGGTCGGACTCCTGCGCAACGCCAGGCGGTGGCGCTGGCGATGCTGAAAATGGAAAACCAGCGCGCGCTGGCCGCACTACCCCCGCCGCAGTTGGTGTATGCGGTGACCCGGGATGTCCCGCCGGACGGCGAAAATTTCAAGCCCGCGGCGCAACCGCGCCCGATCCATCTGCTCACCCGGGGTGAACTGGGCAAACCCGGCGACCTCATCGCGCCCGGCGCGCTCAGGTGTGTTGCGGGGATGCCGCCGGAGCTTGTGATCGCGGATGTCAGCGACGAATCCGCACGCCGCGCCGCGCTCGCGTACTGGCTCACCGACGAGCGCAACGCGCTCTCCTGGCGCAGTATCGTAAACCGCATTTGGTCTTATCACTTCGGACGCGGCCTGTGCGACACGCCGAATGATTTTGGTAAAATGGGCGGCGCTCCGAGCCACCGGGAATTACTTGACTGGCTCGCAGTCTGGTTTCGCGATGAGGCGAAAGGTTCGCTCAAGGCACTGCACCAGCTCATCGTGACCAGTGAAACCTGGAAGCAAACGACGCTCGCCAATCACGGAACCGCCCGCGACGGCGACAATCGGTGGCTGTGGCGGCAGAATCGCGCGCGCCTTTCTGGCGAGGAAATCCGCGACACGCTCCTCGTGCTCAGCGGCCAGCTGGATCTCACCATGGGCGGCCCGCCGGCGGTGCAGTTTAACTCGCATGGCGACGCCACCTTCATGTCCGGCGGCAACCCCGCCTTTCTCGATTACCAGCATTTCGATCCGGACGCCCCCGCTGCCCGTCGCCGGGCCGTTTATCGTTTCCTCTTCCGCACCGTTCCCGACCCATTCATGGACGCGTTGGATTGCCCCGATGGCAGCCTGTTCACTCCCGTGCGCGGGGCTTCGACGACCGCCCAACAAGCGCTGGCGATGTTGAATGATCCCTTCCTCATCCGCCAATGCGAACACCTGGCCGACCGCCTGGCCGCGAGCGGCGGCGAGCCGGGGTCGCAGGCGGAGTCGGCTTTCCAACTCGTCCTCCAGCGCGGCGCCCGGGCACCGGAGCGCGCGGCTTTCGCCACCTACCTCCAACGCCACGGTCTCGCCAATGCCTGCCAATGGCTTTTCAACAGCAGCGAATTCCTCTACCTCGATTGACCATGAACGCCACCGCGTTTACGCGCCGCGATTTTCTCGGCACCCTCGGCACCGGCCTCGGCGGCATCGCGATGGCTTCGCTGCTGCAGCCTGAGGCGTTCGCCGCGGCGCTGCCGCATCATCCGCCGAAAGCCAAGCGCGTCATCCAGCTTTTCATGAATGGCGGCGCCAGTCAGTGCGACCTCTTCGACTACAAGCCACAGCTCATCGCGCGGCACGGTCAGAAATTCGACCCGGGCGTCGGGGAACGTGTCGAGGCGAGCGTGAGCGTGCCCGGGGCAGTGATGAAAAGTCCGTTCGCGTGGCAGCAGCATGGCCAATGTGGCCGGTGGGTCAGCAGCGCGCTACCGCATCTGGCGCGGCACGTAGACGATCTGGCATTCCTCATGGCCATGCAGTCGAAGTCGAACGTTCACGGCCCAGCCTCGTATCTGCAGACGAGCGGATTTTTGCTGCCCGGCTTCCCCTGTGCGGGAGCCTGGATATCGTATGCCTTGGGTAGTCTCGCCGACAACGTTCCCGCGTTTGTCGCGCTGCCGGACGCGCGCGGGCTGCCGTACAACGGGCGCAGCGCGTTCACGGCGGGGTTTCTGCCGGCGAACCATCAAGGCGCCATCATCAACGCCTCCGCCCCGCAGCCCATGACCCATCTGCAGCCGCCTGCAGACGCGACGCACATCACGCCCGCGAGCCGCAGCGAAGGGCTCGCCCTGCTGCGCGAGCTAAACCTCGCGCACGCCGCGGAACGGGCCGACGATTCCCGGCTCACGGCCCGCATCGCGAGCTACGAACTCGCCGCCCGCCTTCAGCTTTCCGCGCCCGAGCTGTTGGACCTCTCGGGGGAGTCCGCGGCGACCAAGCAACTCTACGGACTGGACCAGGCGGAAACCGCCGATTTTGGCAATCGCTGTCTGCTGGCGAGACGACTGGTGGAACGCGGCGTGCGTTTTGTGCAGGTATGGAGCGGACAGGGCGGCGGTTCGGACAATTGGGACAACCATGGCGACATTGCCAGGGAGCTCGGAGCGGCCGCCCGCAAAATGGACCAACCCGCGGCGGCGCTGCTGGTGGATTTGAAAGCTCGCGGTCTGCTCGACGACACGCTGCTCGTGTGGACGACGGAGTTCGGTCGGATGCCGTTCAGTCAGGGTAGCGTCGGTCGTGACCACAACGGCGGTACGTTTGTCTCGTGGTTTGCCGGGGCCGGCGTGAGGCCCGGCGTCGCGCTCGGGCAAAGCGACGAGTGGTCATGGAAGGCGGTCGAAGACGTCACCACCAGCTACGACTTCCACGCCACCATTCTCCACCTGCTCGGGATTGACCACGAAAAGCTCAGTTTCCGCCACAGCGGCATCGACCGCCGGTTGACCGATGTGCATGGGCATGTCCTCCGGGAAATATTGGCCTGAAGCGCGGCGCGACCAGGGCGACCGCGGAAAGACTTTGATCACCCCGACAGACATTTTCTCGCTCACACCTCCCGGTGCCAGGCGGCGGGCAAATGCTTCGGCGATGCATGCTTGGCTTCGATTCCCTTCCGTTGCCGAGGCCACGAATCTGATCGACCCAATGCCAACCAGCAAGCACCCGCGGTCGCAATCAGAAGTGTTCTATCGCTGATCAACGGGGGCCGGCGGTTGCAGCAATCGTGAAGTGGGAAAGAGCCTTGAATGCAAAGGCGGGTTGGCTAGGCGGGGGCCGTCCAGCACGCGCTACCACTTCAATTCCTGGAACCGCCGCGCGACTTCCTCGGCGTTGGCGCGGCTGTTGAAGGCGCTAATGCGGAAGTAACCCTCGCCCTTCGAGCCAAAACCGCTGCCGGGCGTAATGACGACATTGGCCTGGTCGAGAATTTTATCAAACGCCTGCCAGCTCGTGACGGCCGTGGGGGTGCGCACCCAAATGTAGGGAGCGTTTTCGCCGCCAAACACTTTCCAGCCAGCTTTCTTTGCGCCCGCGCGCAAGACGTGGGCGTTACCCAGATAATGGTCGATGAGCGACTTCACTTGCTCCTTACCTTCGGGCGAATAGAGCGCCTCGGCGGCCCGCTGCACGATATAGCTGACGCCGTTGAATTTTGTGGTCATGCGCCGGGACCAAAGGGGGTGAAGCGGTTTGAACTCGCCGGCCTGGGTTTCGGCATTGAGCGACTTCGGGACGACGGTGAACGCGCAACGCGTGCCGGTAAAGCCACCGTTTTTTGAGAAGCTGCGGAATTCAATGGCACATTCCCGCGCCCCCGGGATTTCATAAATCGAGTGCGGAATTGCCGGGTCGGTGATGTAAGCCTCGTACGCCGCGTCGAATAAGATGATGGCTTTGTGTTCGGAGGCGAACTTTACCCACGCCTCAAGCTGCGGGCGAGTCGCCGCCGCGCCGGTCGGGTTGTTGGGTGAGCAAAGATAAATGATGTCCACGTGGCGTTTCGGTGGTTCGGGGACAAAGCCGTTGCTGGGCCGGCAGGGGAGATAGATGATCTTCCCGTACGCCCCGGCGGCGTTGGCTTCGCCCGTGTGCCCGGCCATCACATTGGTGTCCACATAAACAGGATAAACTGGATCGCTGATCGCAATTTTATTTTTACGGCCCAGGATATCGAGGATGCTGCCGCAATCGCACTTCGAGCCATCGCTGACGAAGATTTCGTCGTCCGCCACGTCGAGACCGCGACTGCGGAAATCATGCTGCGCAATGGCGGCGCGCAACCATTCGTAGCCCTGCTCCGGGCCGTAACCCTTGAAACTTTCACGCGCTGCCATTTCGTCCACGGCCCGGTGCATCGCGGCCACGACCGCGGGAGGCAGTGGTTCGGTCACGTCGCCGATGCCGCACCGGATCAGCCGCTTGGCCGCCGCGGGCTGCGCGTCGCAAAACGCTTTCACGCGCCGGCCAATTTCGGGAAACAAGTAGCCGGCCTTGAGTTTCAAATAGTGGTCGTTGAGTAATGCCATAATTTCGCCAGCCGAACGCTATGCGAATTGGCGGAGCGAAGCAAGAATCCGCCGTGCGACCACGGGACGACCACGCGGCGACGAGGACCGGCGATGGCATGACCGGCAACGGCGGGGCTGGTAGCGGCACCGTCCCCCGCCGGGGTAAGACCCGTTTGCTGCCACGCGAGTCTCATTAAGTGACAAAGACCGAGACAGACAAAGGTCGCCCGCAGCAATTTTTTGGTTTGTCTTCCCCCTTTCGCCCAAACAAAAACCGGTTTTGGGGAGGATGGTCTTCAAGGTGCTTTCGAAGACGCGTCTTTCTCCCGCTAATCGAGGGTTTTGCCGCGAGCGGATATGGGGAGAAACATTATGGTCGAAGCTCAACCTCTATCACTGATCGACGAAGCGGAGACAACGGACGCGAGTGCCGCTGCCACGTCCGCCGCCACCAGACCGATCGCGGCCCACCACTGGCAGACCGTGGTATTGGCTGCGATTCTCGTCGTGACAGTGTGCGTGGGCAGCTGGATGTATGCGGAAACCACGCGCGTCGCCGATGAAATGGAGCCGGTGTTGAGCAGCAAGGGCACCAGCCGGATGAGCCAGCTGATGCAGTGGCGGCTGATGTCGCTCATGATGATTCTGGGCAGCGGTGCGGCGTTAATTTTGGTGACCTTCAGCGGGTTTCAATTCAGCGAGCGAGCGTGGCAGCGCCGGATGAAGGCCGGTTACTCGGATTGGGAGTCGTTGAACGGCCAATTGCGGATGCAGGTGACCGAAAAGCTCGCGCTGGAGAAACTGTTGCGGCGGGAGCGCAAGGGGATGGAAACCCAATTAGCCGACCTCACGCGCGTGAACGCGGAACTGGAGGCCGAATTGACCCGGCAGAAAAGGACGGACCGCATGGAGCAGAGTCTCCAGCGGGCCCGGCCGGAACTGACCCGCAGCCAGGACTTGTTGGCGGTGCATGTGCAGGCCCGGTTCGAGGAAATGCAAAAACGTCAGCGGCAATACGAGTTGATCCTGAACTCGGCGGGCGAGGGCATTTGCGGCGTTAATCCAGGGGGCATCATCACCTTCGTCAACCCGACGGCAGCCCGGCTCATGGGGCTGGAGGTCAAGACCATGCTGGGCCGCCGGGAAGTCGAGCTGTTTGGCGATCTGGCCCGGGACGGTGTGGCCACCGCGACGAACCTCGCCGCCGGCATCCCGCTGGATGTCGTCCTGAAGCGGATGGATGGCACGAATTTCCACGCGGAATTCCAGCGTTCGCCCATCCATGAGAACCAGGGACTGGTCGGCCGCGTGGTGTTGTTCAAGGACATTACAGAACGCAAGCAATCGGCGGAAGCGCTGGAAACCAAGGCGGCGGAGCTCACGCGTTCCAATGCAGAGCTGGAGCAGTTCGCCTTCGTTGCATCCCATGACTTGCAGGAGCCGTTGCGGAAAATTCGCGCTTTTGGGGACCGACTGAAAACAAAATGTGCGGCCCTCCTGCCGGAAGAAAGTGCGGACTATCTGGAACGGATGCAAAGTGCGGCCGCGCGAATGCAGACGCTGATCAATGACCTGTTGACGTTCTCGCGTGTCATCAGCCGCACCGAGCCGTTTGCAGTCGTGGACTTGGGGCTGATAACCCGGGAAGTGCTGAGCGACCTGGAGGTACGCATTGAAAAGTCCGACGCCGAGGTCGTGGTGGGTGACCTGCCGCAGATTGAGGCGGACGCGCTGCAATTGCGGCAACTGCTGCAAAATCTGATTGGCAATGCGCTTAAATTCCAGCCGCCGAACGCCAAACCCCGGGTAGTGATCGCCAGCCGGATCGTGGCTGGGCGCGATGGCAACCTCCCGGGCTTCGTGGAACTGGAAAAGCCGGCGGCGATTTGCGCGCCGGACGAACAGCCGTTTCTTCAACTCACCATCAAAGACAACGGCATTGGCTTCGACGAGAAATATCTGGACCGTATTTTTGTCGTCTTTCAACGCCTCCACGGCCGGCAGGAGTTTGAGGGCACGGGCATCGGCCTGGCCGTTTGTCGTCGCATTGTGGATCGCCACCGGGGCGTCATCACGGCGCGAAGCAAACCGGGCGAAGGGGCGACGTTTGTGGTGACCCTTCCGGTCCACCAAGCCGCAAAGGATAAATCTCCGACATGATCAATCTCAGCAATCATCTCATTCTCATGGCGGAGGATGACGCCGACGATCAGCTGCTCGTACAGGAAGCCTTTGCCGAATGCGGCGTGAAGGAACAGATTCGCTTTGTGGCCGACGGCGAGGAGTTGCTGGATTACCTCATGCGGCGGGGCCGCTACCTCACCGCCGGGACCGCCCCCCGCCCCGGGCTGATCCTGCTGGACTTGAACATGCCGCGCAAAGACGGGCGGGAAGCGCTCAAGGAAATCCGGGATCACCCGGACCTGCGGCGCGTCCCGATTGTGGTATTCACCACTTCGCGCGCCGACACGGACATCCGGCAGGTTTATGAACTCGGCGCCAATTCATTTATCACCAAGCCGGCGGCGTTTGACGCCCTCGTGACGACCGTCACGAAAATGGTGGGTTACTGGTTTGGGCTCGTCGAACTGCCGTCCGCAAAAGCCTCCGCCCCATGAACGAACCACGAAACTTCCGGGTGCTGATCGTCGAAGACGACGAAGAGGATTTCATGCTTACCCGCGATCTCTTGAAGGACATTCGTGGGTGCGTGTACACCATCGATTGGGCCCGCACTTTCGATGAAGGGCTCAACGCCATGCGGAAAAATCACCAGGACATATGTCTGGTGGATTTCCGGTTGGGGGTTCACGACGGAGTGGAATTATTACAGGCGGCCCGCGCCGCAGGCGCGGATGCCCCGGTGATTTTGGTCACCGGCGTAGGCCACGAGGATGCCGACCACGCGGCGATGAAAGCCGGTGCGGCGGATTATCTCGTGAAGGGGCAAATCGAAGCGCAAAGCCTGGAGCGAACCATCCGGTACGCCATCGAACGCAAACGGGCGGCCTCCCTCGCGGCGTTCGAACAGGCGCGACTCGCGGCGTTCGGCGCCCAAGTCGGATTGGTTTTAACCTGCCGCGCCACCTTGTCGGTCATTTTGGAGAACTGCGCCGGAGCGATGGCCCAATATCTCAATGGTGCGCTGGCGCAAGTTTGGATTTATGACGCGGGAGAAAAAGCGTTGCGCCTCAGTGCCAACGCCGGACCAAAAGTCGCCGTGGCGCTGTCTGCGGCAGGAAACTTAACGTTGGATGCCATTTTGAATGGACAGACGGTGTTCGTCCCGGACCTGGCCGTGGACGCCCGTTTTGAGTCGTCCACCTGGACAAAATCGGAAGGACTGGTTTCTTTTGCCGCCTACCCGCTCATGCTGGAGAGCCGATTGGTGGGGTGCATGTCGCTCTATGGCAGCGACCCGTTGGCTGAAACCGTCCTGCAGGAGCTTGGTTCCGTGGCCAACGGTGTCGCCCTGTGCATCCAACGCAAGCAGGCGGAAGACGCGCTGGATGCCAGTGAAAATCGTTATAGTTGTGTAGTCGCCAGCATCAAGGAGGTGGTTTTCCAAATCAGCGAGTTTGGGTATTGGACCTTTCTCAACCCCGCTTGGACCGAGATCACTGGCTTTGCCGTCGCGGATTCGCTCGAAAAATCATTCCTGGATTATTTTCATCCGGAGGATCGGGATCCCGTCCGCGAACTCTTCGTCAAATTGGTCAATGGCATCGGTGAGCATTGCAGCCTTGAGGCGCGCCTGCTGACGCGGCACGGCGAACCGCGCTGGGCCGAGCTCTACCTCCGCCTGACGCGCAACGAAGCCGGTCTAGTGTTGGGTGCGTCCGGCAGTTTGAGCGACATCACCGACCGCAAGCAGGCCGAAGTGCAAGTCCAAAAGCTCGCGGCGTTCCCCCGCGTCAATCCCAATCCGGTCCTGGAATTCACGGCCGCCGCGGAACTGAGTTATACCAACGATGCGGCGGTGGAGTTGACCCGCTCCCTGGGCAAGGGACACATCCTCGATATCTTGCCCGCCGGCGTGGCGGAGATCGTAAACGATTGTCTGGCCCGTGGGGTCAAGCGCCTGCGCGAGTTGGTGGTCATCAATGACCGCACTATCAGTTGGTCGTTCTTTCCCGTGGCCGACAATCATGTCGTCCATTGCTACGGCAACGAGATCACCGAAATGCTGAGCCTGGAAACGCAATATCGCCATGTGCAGAAACTCGAATCCGTCGGCCAGGTGGCGGCGGGCATTGCGCACGACTACAATAACGTCCTCACCATTATTCAGGGTTACGCCGATTGCCTGCTCGTCAAAGTGAACGGGGACGAATCCATGGCCAACCCGCTGAAACAAATTTCGGGGGCCGCCCGGCGCGCGACCGTGCTCACGCGAAAATTGCTGACGTTCAGCCGCAAGCAAGTCATCCAGGCACGGCCCCTGAATCTCAACGCCGTCCTGGCCGATTTTGGGAAAATGCTCCCCCGACTGCTCGGCGAAGATATCGTGCTGCAAACCAGCTATGCGGAACAGCTGCCCGCCATCAAGGCGGACGACGGCATGGTCGAACAGGTCGTCATGAATCTGGCCGTCAATGCCCGGGATGCCATGCCCAAAGGTGGCGCCCTGACCATCACCACCACACTAACGGAAATTCGCGCCGATTACGTGGCGCTCCGCCCCGAGGCGCGGGTCGGTCTTTTTGTCACGCTCACCGTCCAGGACACTGGCTGCGGCATGGATACCAAAACGCTCGCGCGGATCTTCGAACCGTTTTTTTCCACGAAAGAAGTTGGCCGCGGCACCGGGCTGGGACTGGCCACGGTTTACGGCATCGCCAAGCAGCACCAGGGCTGGGTGGAGGTGACGAGCAAAGTCGGAGTCGGCACCACTTTCCGCGTTTTCTTTCCTGCGCTGGACGCCGTCGCCGTTGAGACGGACGACCAGAATGATTCGCTCCTGATCGCCCGCGGCGGACGTGAGACGATCCTGCTCGTGGAAGATGAGCCGTTGCTCCGCGAACTCGTGGCCAAGGTGCTGAAGGAATATGATTATCGCGTATTGGAGGCGGAAACCGGCGTGGAAGCCCTGAAAGTTTGGGACTCTTGCCTGGGCAAAGTGGACTTGCTCCTGACCGATATGGTAATGCCCGGCGGCGTCGGCGGCGCGGAACTCGCCCAGCAACTTCGCCAACGCAAGGCCGACCTCCGGGTCATTTACAGCAGCGGCTACAGCACGGAGATCGGGGGCAAGAGCTTAAGCGAAAACGACGCCATGTTTCTGGCCAAGCCCTATCGCCCGCCCCAACTGGCACAACGCGTCCGTCATTGCCTCGACCATCCGCCGATGCCCATTTTGGAACTGGCTTCAACCTGATCGCGAGGGGTGGCAGTCCATCACGCCCCCGGGTCCGGAAATTAATTCTCGCCTTCAAGCCCGGCATTTTCCTTCCCAATTTCACTTTGGGTTCCGTGGATCGGGATCAAAATTATCTGACCGACTTTTAGCCGGGCCGGATCCAAGCCGGGATTGGCTTCCAAAATCTCTGCCGGCGTCAATGAATGGCCGAGCCGGTTGACGGCGGTGACGATGGCGGCGATCGAATCGCCTTTCTGGATGCTATAGACGGCTCCGGACGACGGATTCGTTGCGGTCGCAACGTCATCATCCTCCACCGCTGGGGACGGAATTGGCGCGGGCTGGGGTGATTCTTCGCTCAGCGCCGGCGACGACTTTTCCTCCAAGCGCGACCGGTAAGGCTTTGGATTACCGGCTGCGTCCAACACCGGAAACCAGCGCATCCGATCCGCCTGTGCCCCGATGGCTGTGTGGCGACAACGCCGCACGAGCGCCTTGTAAAACATGTCCGCCGTCGCCGGGTCGCGGATTTTCAACCAGGAGCCGGCGGTGACCAGCACGCGCGCCGTTTCGTCGGCCTGGTCCGGCATTAGCTTCGCCGCTTCCCACCCCAGGAACGCGGCTTGATAGCGATAATGAAACCGCACCTCCGGATCCGCTTTGGACAGCGCCGCACGCCGCAATTCCTCCTCGCCGGCGACGTTCGCCAACGCGGTAACTGAGTTCGTAGCCCGAACCTGCCAGGTCAAACCTTCCTCGAAATCGCCGCCATGAATGTGCCAGTCCGGCGCCAATTCCGTGCCGAGCAATTCCATGCCGTCCGCGCGCGCAATCTTGGCGGCGGCGAAGAGCGCCTGCGCGCGTTGGGCGGCGGGCAGACTTTCGTTCCAGCCGGTACTCAGTGAGGCAACCAGTGCATCCAACCGCGCCTGGAAATTCGCCGGGAAATAATCCTGCGCCTCGCGACTGCGCCATTCCCGGGTGAGCCGCCGCGCGAGCAAATAACGGATATCTCCGGTGGAATCAGGCGACGGCGGCACAAGCGAGGTGGCTCCGATGGCGGTTGCGTTGGTGCTCACATCCCCTAACGGCCAGTTGTGATCCACATAGGTCTTGAGTTCATCCAGTGTCAGGACCCGTTCCGCAACGTACGCCGCGTCTTCCCAGAAGCCGGAACGCAGCAGCGCATCCAGTGCCTGCTCGAACTCGCCCCGGCTCAGCTTCAGCACCCCAAGTTCAGCCAGCACGCGCACGCGCGCGGAGGTCTGAAATTCCCAAGCCAAGCCGCCCCTGGTGACGTGCAATGAGTCCACGAACTCGCGGGAATCAAAGGCTTCCGTGGTCGGAAGGACCGGCAACCGCTCAGCGACATCGGCAAAGAGCGCCGCGGCTTGTGGAACTTTGCCCGCCCGCAAATACAATTTCGCCTGCAACCATTGCGCCACCGGCGTGTTGTGCGCCCGCTGGACCCAGCGCTGAGCCAGTTCAAACTCGCCCTCCTGATACGCCGCAAGCGCGAGCCGTTCGGCGGAAGCCACATCCTTCACCCCGGCCGCCTCAACGGCCTCGAGCCAGGCCTGCGTGGCGTACAACGCCGTTGAATCAGCCGCGGCAAACCGTTCGCTGCGCTCGCCGCAAATCAAATACGCCGTGACCACCGAACGTTCATTCGCAGAGCGGGCAATCTTTGCGAGTTCCTCGCCCCCGGCGGCCAACGCCGCACCGGCCGTCCAGCGCAGCGAAACGACCGCCGAGCCGTCGCCCGTTCCGTATTGTTGGAGGTAAAGCTCGAGGGCCCGCTGGAAATTTCCGCGCCGCAATTCGACGCGCGCTTCCAGTCCGAGACTCGCGGCGGCGAGGCCTGTGGAATCCGCAAAGCCGCGCTTGGCTAGGTCGCGGGTCTGTTGAAAATACTCGATCGCTTGGTCGTCATCCGACGGCACCGAGGTCCGACCGAGCATGAACGCAGCCCAGGTGGATTTATATTTGCGCTCTCCCGCCGGCCGGGCGAGCAATCGCAGCCAAGCCTCGCGAAACGAATTGCCGGCATCCGGATTGCGCAACGCCGCCGCCCCCGCGAAGTAATCGGCGAATTCTTCCGGCAAACCCAGCACAGCGTCGAAGCTTGGAAAGTTCGGCTCGGCACCGTGTTGGCCCGCCGAGCTTTCATCCGCATCCTGCCCTGATTTGGAATCCCAACGATCGTACGCTTCGAGATAGTCGCCCAACTTTTTCCGATTGACCCGATGGCCCTCGACGATGCGCGCGGATTCTTCCGGCGAAACTTTTGCCTGTTTCAACGCGGTGGCGAGGTCGGCCAGTTCCGCGTCGAAGGTCTGCGCGGCGTAGCGATTCGTCGCGGGCACGGCCGCGAACCGGCTGGGAGCGAGATTCAATCGCACCAGTTCGCGCTCGAAGCTGGCGACGGGCGCGGACAGAAGCGCCTCGTCACCTTGATCCAGCAGGTTGTTTGGAAAAAACGGTCCGCACGCGTGAGCGGTGGTGGCGGCAAGGAGAGGTAGCCCTAACGCCAGCACGGCGAGGCAAAGAAGGTTTTCCAGGAGCGATGCAGATGGAAGGAAGGCGAAAGGAAGCCGCCTTCTGGCTGAGCTTTCATTAGCGCCCCGCTTCAGCGGGGTGATTGCAGGAGAATGGACCAGAAAAAACCGTTTCAACGGTTTTTCGGGCTGTGGGAAAACCGTTGAAACGGTTTTAATTCTCCGTTGCGCAATGGCACCCGACTGAAGTCGGGTGTTAATGAAAGGGGAATGGGAAAAAGAATCAGGAATGCCCGCACCTTTTGAATTTGAATTTTCGATCGCCGGCTTTTTCGTTATCGCCGTTGGCTCACAGTTTTTTAAGTTCACACCGCACCTCACAGTCTTGGTCGAATCGCAGCCAGCCGAGCACGAGCGTTTCACCCACGCGAACGCGGCCGGGTTGCGACTTGGTTTGGAATCTCGCCGCGGACAGACTTCTGTCCGCCAGTTCAAAGTCCCGCAAAGCATCACCCGCCACCAAGCGGGCCTTGCCCCAACGGACTTCCACAGCGAGCCGTGAGGAAATGTCGAGTTCGCCTTCGTTTGCGAGGCTGATTTCCACCAACCCCGACTCGACCCGGCGCGAATGCACCCGCAAAACTTCACGGGGAATACGCGCACCGAGAATGGCATCAAGCGTCGGCCAACGCCAGTTAAAGTTATCCACCATCGTCGGCAGCCGATACCAGATTACTCCGCGCATCGCGGCAGGCCGGGAAGCCGTCCATCCTTGCACCAACGCGGCAAGTTCCAACGGGTCGGAATGCACCTCCCGCAGCACAGCATTCGTGGGCCAGTTCGGGCGGGCGCCTTCGGCGGAAAGGCCGATGAACTTGCCGCCCACATCGAAGGCCAGCGTGTAGCCATACGTCGGCAGTGCCACTCGAAACGAAATACCGATCCGACCGGCGCGCTCGACCGCGCGCCTGGCCGCCCGCGGATCGCACAGTGTAAACGGCGCGTCGAAGCTCCTGGGTCGCTCGACCGAGTGAACCTGGAGCACATAGTTGGTCGCCACCGCCGCAAGTCGTTTGAACGCCCGCGAATCCAGCCAGCTGGGGAGTGCGGTGATTGTCACGGGCAGCGGAGCGACGCGACGTTCCATCGCCTCCACCCACACCCGATAGCCGTCGAGCTTGGACTCCGCGCAATCGAAATCAATTTGCAGTTCGCTCAGGTTGACGCGGTTGGATCGCGCCTCGGCGACGAGTGACGCGGCGAGGTCGCAGAGAAACGTGGTGACGGCTTCGCCGGGTACGGATGGAGCGCCGAGCACCGACTCGGCCTGTTGGGAAGGGCGTTCGGAACTTGCCGAGGCGGTGCTCGGCGCTCCGGCGAACGGCCCAGCGTAAGTCCCGATCCGCAAAGCGATGCCGATGGGACGTTGGGTTTTGGCCAGCGTCGCATAATCCACCGCCATCCGCGTGACCTGTGGCTTCTTGTCTTTCCACGAAACCTCCGCCTTCAGCACCGCGAGCGCGGAAAAGTTTGTGCCGTGTTGCTCGACTGCATTGCGCACCGGTTCCGTCCATGCGCGCTGCCAGACGTAAACCTCATGCCGCACCGGCCCGCTGATGTGCGGCACCCGCCAAAACAAAAATAACCATGTCGCAGTCGCGGAGGCGACGATGAACAGGGCGAACAAAATGACGGCGCGCTTTTTCCTCAAGCTCCGGGAGGATGGGAGACAGAAAGTGAACTGACAAGAACGAGGCTGAAAATGTAGAAAGAGTCGAGGAAGTGCGGCAGCCTATCTTCATATACGGCCTCATTTTCATCGCTTTTCTTTTGGCAAGTCGAGAAGCTTCAGTCTTTCTTTTCTTTTTTCCTTCGTTGCATCCTTCGACCAAAAACTACCGTTCCGCTGGGTTTCGAAAAAATTATCGCCGATGGAAAACTCACCGCGGAAATCCTTTCCATCGTAAAGCTCCAACATCAAGGAACCAACAGGGATGCCATACCAAGGCTTATCCCATCCACCGCCCTCTCGATTGAGAAACAGAACGATCTTTTTGATTTGACTTGGATCGCTGATTCGCTTGGTGATGGGTTGCCCGACGCCGTTTGTCCTGACGACAATCTCCGTCAGTCTGGAAATTTCCGGTACCGTGACTTCCTTACCCGTC
>JANXWY010000398.1 GCA_025350905.1 Verrucomicrobiota bacterium | reverse complement strand
GGAACTTGGCTGGGATGCGTGTCTTGACCATTTCCACGAGCGTCGCCGCGATCTGATCCGGTTCGTCGCGGTCGATGAAGAAAAAGTCCGACTCACCACCCTTGGCCGCAAACTCGGGCATCTGCCCTTCATTGATCCGGTGCGCGTTGATGATGATCCGGCTGTGCGCGGCCTGCCGGAAAACCTCGGTCAGACGTACCACCGGCACCACTCCGCTCTCGATGATATGCCGCAGCACCATGCCCGGCCCGACGGACGGCAACTGGTCGATGTCGCCTACGAGCAGCAGGCTTGCCTTCGGCGGCAGGGCGCGGAGCAAGTTGGCCATGATGGTTACGTCCACCATCGAGGTTTCGTCCACGACCAGAAGATCGCAGTCGAGCGGATTGCCTTCATTGCGCGAGAAGGTTCCTGTGGCGGGCTGGACTTCGAGCAGGCGGTGGATCGTTTTGGCTTCGACGCCGGTCGCCTCGGAGAGTCGCTTGGCGGCGCGGCCCGTGGGAGCACACAGGAGGCAACGCACCTTCTTGGCGCGGAGGATCAGGAGGATGGCGTTGACCAGCGTCGTCTTGCCCACACCGGGGCCACCCGTGATGACGAGCGCCCGGCTCGACAGGGCGAGCTTGAGCGCCTCGCGCTGGCTGGGCGCAAGCTCCTTGCCGGTCTTGTCCTGACACCAGACGACGGCCTTCTCGAAATCAATTACCGGGAACGCCGACGGCGAACCGGAAAGGCTCCTGATCCGGGCCGCGATGATTTCCTCCGCCCGCTTCAGGTGCGGCAGGAAAATCAGTTCCTGCCCGCCGATGGTTTCCTTGACCAAATCCTTGCTGGCCAGCGTTCGCTCCAGAGCCTCGGTCACGATCTTGTCGTCCACGAGCAGGAGCTTGCCCGCCTCGTCCCTGAGCAGTTCCATCGGCAGGGCGCAGTGGCCGTCGCCGGTCGCCTCGATCAGGACGTGGCTCAGACCGGCGCAAGCCCGGATCAGTGAATCCACCGGGATGCCGATCTTCTGCGCGATTTGATCGGCGGTCTTGAAGCCGATGCCATGAATGTCTTTGGCCAGCGCGTAAGGATTGGCCTGAACCTTCTCGATGGCGTCCTCACCGTACGTCTTGTAGATGCGCACCGCCCTGCTGGTACTCACGCCGTTGCTGTGCAGGAAGACCATGATCTGGCGGATGACTTTCTGTTCGGCCCACGCTTCCTTGATTCTCTTGCGGCGTTTCGGGCCGATGCCGTCGAGTTCTTCCAAGCGTGCGGATTCCTTTTCGATGATGTCGAAAATCTGCTCGCCGAACTTGTCCACCAGCTTCTTGGCGTAGATCGGGCCGATGCCCTTGACCATGCCGCTGCCCAGATATTTTTCGATGCCTTCCTTGGTGGTGGGCGCGGTACTGGCCAGCATCTCGGCTTTGAACTGAAGTCCGAACTCCCGATCCTGAATCCAGCGGCCTTGCGCCGTTACCCATTCCCCGGCGCTGACCGACGGCAGCGAGCCGATGACCGTCACCTGATCGCGGTGGCCTTTGGCTTTGACCTTGAGCACGGCAAAGCCATTTTCCTCGTTGAAGAAAGTGACGCGCTCGATCAGCCCAGAAAGGCTTTCGGCGAACTGTTGTGGCGGCGTTGGCTGCAAATCATCGACATGATGACCTCATTCACGGGAAGTGAGCAAGGATACGGCACCAGCACCACTCGATCTTCTGTCTCGCAGTGATTCCTGAATCAGACAATAGGGCGATGGATAAATGGCGGCGGCGGGGATCGCGAGTGGCGCGGAGTTCCGCCGGGGTCGAGTAGAGCGCAATGGTGGGGTTAGTATCCCACCCGCAAGGATTTAATTTCGAGTGTGCCGCGCTCCGAAGCCAACTCCATCAACGTGGCCACGCCGGGATTCTTGGAAACGAAAACGCGGGCGCGTCGGTTATTCTTCCGGTTCTTGCCGTCCACGAATTTGACCTCCGCAATCCAATCGGTGCAGCACTCAATGACGTAGCTCAGCGTCAATGCGGTGAGCGGGTCGGTTGTCGAGCACCGCTTCAGCGCGTCATCTCCGCTATACCGAGTCGCTCGCTTAACGCCGAAAGTGCCATCCATTCCGTTCATTCCGGCGTAATCACCAATTCCTGCCGGACGGCGCGTCTGGACCGCAACGTGTCGAGATTGTAACTTGCGGGGATAACATGGACACAGGCCGACGCGTAAAACTGCCGGACAGCGGGGTTGTCATCCAAGGTCAGCAGCCAGCATCGGGCCTGACGCAGCAGACGGGAGAGTTCAAGATGCTCCGCAAACGACATCTTCTCGGCGTACAGGCGGTCGCCAGAGAAATACGGCGGGTCGAGAAACAAGGGCTGCCGGAGATTTCTCGCCACGTACTCCGGGCCGGAGCCGCAGCTTAGCGTCAGTCGGCCTCGCAGCAGCCGGTTGCCCTCAATGATGTCCTTCACCGACTTTTCGGGACGCCATTCCTCGTCCACTTTCCACTCGCTGCGCTGGGTGTACCCGCCGATAGGCCCGCCGCGCCAGAGGCCCGAAAAGCTGGTGCGGTTTAAGAAATAGAAGCGGAAGGCGATGTCCGCCTGCTTCGTCGGCTTGGCAACCAGCACTTCCCGATACAGTTGGAGCGTGGGTTTGGTGGCGACAATCCGGTCGCACAGCGCCTCGACCGATTTGCCCGCCACGATCTTCCAGAAGGCGATCAATCCGGCATCCGCATCATTGGCGTAGAGCCGCAGGTCGGGATGCCGTCGGGCGGTGTCCAAGAGCACCGACCCGGAGCCGATGAACGCGTCATGAAAGGAGTCCTGCCCGTCCACCAGTTTATCGAGGTACGGCCGCAGGATCGGCAGGAGCTTGGTCTTGGCACCGGGGAACCGAAGAATCATCGGGCGGGTTTGCGCGGATGGCGGTGCTCAGCGACCCCAACCCGCTTTTCAAGGCTGAGCAAATCCGTCCGCACTTTGCTGATCGCGGCCAGTACCGCAGACCGGTTGTCAGGGTGTTCCTGTACTACGCGCTCCACCAAGTCTTCGAGACTGGCCAGCGCCTCGGCAAGTTCCATGAACGCTGCGCCGCCATCGCCTCCATCCAGAGTGCGGTTGACGACGACTTCGGGCTGGGCGATGCCGTTGCTGCCCCGGAAGGGCAGTGCCCGCAGTTTCCCGTCCTTTCCCATGCGGGGTGAACTGTCAAAACTGGACAGTTGATGCCGGATATTGCCGATGGTGGTCACCGAAACGCCGCACATCCCACTCAGCAGACGGTCGCTCAAATTCCCGAACTCGGTGAGAGCCATTTCGACTGCTCGCCGCTTGTCGCCATTCGTCCGCCGGAGGCCATGTCCATCGTTGGCACCGAGAGCGAACCGCAGTGCATCCTTGCGGGAGCCTTGCCTGATTTCGGCTGGCAGATGCTTGTGGCCTGCCCGGTGCCGAGCTTTAACCCGGTGAAAACCGTCAGCCAAGATGAATTCACCGTCGTTCTGAAACACGACCACGGGTGGAAAGCAATCGCCCCGCGCCATCGCCTCGGCATATTCTCCCACGGTTACATCGTCAATGTGGGCACGAGTCTGCGTTCCGGCGTCAAGCCGGATAGCATCGAGCCGGAGCTTGACCACCTTCACTTCGCCGTTTCTGCGAGCCATTGTGAACCCTTTTGTAATCGTACTCGCAGAGTGAGGCGAGTCGAAACCAGTGGGCCGTCGGAAAAATCTGCCGCCGCCGGGGAATGTGTTGAATTCAGTCTTCCAAACTACGCTCGGTCTTCAATATGTCACCGCCTCCAGCCCTTTCTTACTCAATAGCCCGGCCTGATAGAATTTCTTCGCCAGATCGCGCTGCCGCGAACCGATCTTGGCATTCTTCTTTTCGTTCATCCGCAGCGGCATCAGTTCCAGATTGGCGACCACATTGTCTAGTTCCGGAACGACCGCTCGCGGAATGATGTGATCGACGGAAAGCTGATCGCCCTTGTATAGACGTTCGCCAGCTTCAGCGAAACAAGCCGCAGACTCACGCGCCGTTTCCACGCGACCCGGAGCATATTATGCAAGCGACCATACACGTCCGTTTCGAGATCGGTCGGCTCCAGCAGGCTCTCGCCCACTTGATCTTCGCCCATGTCGTTGTACCGGACCTTTACCGTCAGCGTCCGAATGCTGCGGCCTTCCTCGCGCACCTTGGCAAACAGACTGTCCGCCATGCGGCGCAGCGTTGCTTGTATGTATTCCTCGTCGGTAACGTCGGTCGCGAACGTCTCCTGCTGGCCAAATGACTTCTGCGGTTCGCGCAATGGAACGAGCGGTCGCTCATCAATACCGTGGGCGAACTGCCGGATGCTCCGGGCTTGGTTGCCCAGCAAGAGTTCCAGCATCTCCAAAGGAGTCCCGGCGATATGGCAAATCTGCGCGAGTCCGGCAGCGTTCAGACGTGTACTCGTTTTTGGCCCGATGCCCGGCAACCATTTGTTGGGCAGTGGATGAAGGAACCTCGTTTCACCACCCGGCGGAACTTCATGGAACGCGGCGGGCTTGTTCAGCTTCGACGCGACCGCACTGACGAGCTTGTTCGAGGCGATGCCTTCGCTGACGGTTATCTTGAGCTTCTGGCCGATGGCCTTGCGGATGGTCATCGCGATTTCCACCGCTGACTTTTTCCGATTGGCGGTAAGATCGAAGTAGCCCTCATAAATTGAGGTTTGCTCCACGTCCGGCGTGAAGTCGTAGCAGTAGCCGAACATCCAGTTCGAGAACTGTTCGTAGCGCTCGAAGTCGCCGGACAAAACGATCAGCTTGGGGCACAGCTTACGCGCCCGTGCGGTCGGCATCGGGGTGTAGACGCCGAACTTGCGCGCCTCGTAGGAGGCCGAGGCAATGATGCCGCGTTTCTCGCCGCCGACCGCCACCGGTTTGCCGCGCAGTTTCGCATCCGACGCCTGCTCCACAGCAGCGAAGAAGGCATCGGCATCGAGATGAACTATGGTACGGGGCGGCGTCACAAGTCAGCGCGTTTAAGGGTGCGCTCCGGGGAAGGTCAAAGGCTGTCTTACCTCTCATTCTTTGGCCCGGCGGATCAACGCTCGGAATACGCCTTGAATCACCAGTTCCTCCGAAGGAATCAGATCGGGATACTTCGGGTTCTCCGCCTTGAGGAAAGGCTTGCCATTCTTCACGAGAAAAGTTTTGAGTGTGTTCTTCCGGTCGATCAGCGCGGCCACGATCTGGCCCGGTCGCGGTTCCGGCCCGTGCTCAAACACCGCGATGTCCCCGTCGCAGATGAACTTTCCGATCATGGAATCACCCACGATCCGCAGCGCGAACGTGTTCCGGGTCGGTTTGAAGCCGATGCTGGCAACGTCCACCGTGACACAGCCATCGGGTTCTTGTTCACGCTCACTGGAGAACCCGGCTGGTATCGAGCCAAACAGCGGAATGTCCACGATTCGGCTGCGGAGTTTCGTCAGCGCCGATGTGACCCGTAATGAACGGGCTTTGCCGGTGGCGGATTCAAGAAAGCCCTTCTGTCGGATCAGCCGCAGGTGCTCGGCCACCGCGTTACGACTGCCGAACCCAAAATGGTCGGCGATTTCCTGTTGCGTTGGCACCGTGCCCTGCGTCTGCTGAAATTTCTGAATGAAATCAAGAATCCGCTGCTGCTTGGTCGTGAGTTCTAGCATACTGTCTATTTAGACAGTATCAATCCCATTCCCGGTGTCAACCCCTGTCTGGCCTGAACGGCGGTCCTTAAATCCCTCCATGACCCGGAAGTATTCCGATTCCACCATCGCCTCAATCGTTTCGGGGGCATTGCCCTCCAGTCGATTGTTCACGTAGATGTAAGTTTCGCGATCTGGAACGTCGCAACCTTCCGCCATCAGTTCCGCACCAGCCTTGCGAGCATCCGGGTACACTTCCTGAATCTTGTCGTAAGGCTGAAACGTCTTTACCGCTTCTTCGTACTTGCGGCCCGGCTTGAGCAGAAATCGAGCGGCCACTCGCGCCGGATTGGTCCTGCTTCCGGGCAGCACCATTTGTTCGTTCACCGGGGGCATGGCGTCCCACGAATTGTAAACGTGCGTGACCCCGTGCCGGGCGAGACAGGCGAAGTATTCCTCCCGCAGCCAATGCGCGTTGCGCATTTCGACCGCGTACGGCCAGCCCTTCGGCAACTTGCCAAGGAACGCGTCAAGGTCGGCGACGAAATCACGCCAATGCTCGTAGTCGGTGGGCCAGAAGCGGGAGAACTCGAACATCAGCAGGCCGACGTTTGGCCGGATATGATCGCAAGATGCAAGGAACGCGGTGGCAAAAAGGTCAGCGTTGAGAAAGTTCTCGTTGGGCTTACCCGCCCGATCTCCAAACCGATCAAGTTTCGGAAACTTCTTTATGGTGATCTCGTCCGTCACCTTGAATGCGAAGCGGAAATCATCCTGCACCTGCGCGGCCATGCCTTCCAGATACTTTCGAGTAGGGAATGTGTAATAAGCGGCATCCACGCAGACGGTCTTGAAGACTTCGGCATATTCCGCGAGGCACCCGCGCTCGAAGCGGGTTTTGGCCACCTTGCCGCGATACTCATACCGCGCCGGTGTGTACAGTTGACCAAACCAGCCGTCGTACTTCCAACTGGACGTACCGACATACACGCCCGCTTTCGCAAGAAGGGCAGCGGCGCTTTGGATCGTGGCGCGGTCGAATGACATGAGGAACAATTAGCCCAATGAGCACGGTAGCTCAAGATTCTCTGGGAACGACCGACTGTGGTCTTATGAGAGGGGCATTTTGAACCGACAACGCGGGAACGTAGAGCAGCCCCAGAACTGCCTGCCTGCACTCAAGCCCTGCTTTGTCGTTCGTACCACCATTACACTCTCGCACTTCGGGCAAAACTTGCGTTTGTCCCGAATAATCGAAAGTGTCTCGGGATCGAATTGGGCATCGGTTGATTCGAGCAGCCGCGCCAGACCAGTCTCGTTGACAATTTTAATGTCATGCTTCTCGGCGAGTTGCTTCGCGTCGCCGCTGTAGCCGCGCAGGGTGATAAAGATTCCCTTGGGGATTCCGGCGTCCGTCAAGGCACCGAGGAATTCGCGCACCGCCTTCACTCCGACGTTCCACGTCTTCCACTGTTTGCATTGTACGGCCGAGCGCTGACCATCCTTCTCGACCACGAGATCAATGCCGCCGTCCGGGTTGGCGCCACCGCGCCTCGTCACCGTGTAGCCGCGCTTTTCGTAAACCAATGCCACCAGCTTCTCAAACTGGAACCAGTCGATGGCACGCAGTTGTTCAATCAGGTCTGCGGTCGTAGCCGGGCGAACCCTGTCGCGAACGGGAGCGACTGATGCCAGTTCGTTCAGTTGAGGAATTGAGGTCGTCACGTCGAGCCTCGTTGAGGGAGCACTGGAAAATGGCGACCGCCTCTCGGTTCGGTGAATGAGATAAACGCCAACCGCCACGACCAAGCTAATGATCGCCGCCCATGTCAGGATCAAGCCTACGGAGTAAAGAGCTTGGCGGACGGGGGGAAACCAGAGTGCGACGAAGCCCATAAACAGGACTAGCTGCGCTACCGCTACAGCAAGCTTTGCGTCCCTTCTATCCTGTCTGCTGCCCATAAATCTCCCTAAAAGCTGCACAGAAGATGCCACAAACACAGGAACTGAGGAAAAAGTCTGGGTGCAGAAGTGATAGGCGTAGTGAGCCGCCCTTCTTTCGGGAAAGGACTGACAACGAAGCCCGCCCGCCCTTTACCGGCGGTCATCTAATCTTGTTGAACGGGCGATCAACTAATCCTCCGTGCCCGCGTCGCCCTTCTCGAACATCTCCAACGCGGCTAAGAACGGCTCGTTCAAATCCATTTGCAAGTCATGCTCTGGCGCAATGCGCTTGAACCCTGCATACATCAGGCACATCAGGTGCAGGCCGCTGAACTTTTCGTCCGGCACTGATTTCAGCGTGTACTTCTGATCGGGTGACGCGTAATCCAGACCGTTCTGGCCGAGCATCCCGATCTCCAGCGCGATCTCCCTGATCTTCTCGACAGACATGATGTCGTAGCGCTTCAGTGCATCGAGGCAGAAATAGACTGCGGGCGTCTGCTTCCGGCGCAGTAGCTCGGGGTTGGTCGTGCCTTCCTTATGCGCTGAAGCTGTGACAATGTGCGTACCGGGATCAGCCTTCCATTCGTACCACCCCTTCAGTCCCACCATGTCGGCGAACTCGTCCACAAGCAGGTACTCATCACCCGGCCCCATCCGTGGACCGCGTGTCCGCCAGTGCCCGAACAAGCGCTGCGACACCGCGAAAGACTCCAGCGGCTGGTAAGCCAAGGCGTAGGTAGTCGCGCCGTGAAAGAGATTATCCAAGAACAGCGCGTAAGCGCCGTTCAAGGCCAAGCCTGCCCGCAGGATCACTTTGGGCGTAACCTCCCGAATCTTCGGATCAGCCGTCGTTCCCAAGGCTTCCAGCGCACCCATGCGCAACGCCACGAACTGCCCGGCAGAAAGTGCAGGCATCCGCTCGCGCAGCCGGGTTTCGATCAGCATGTCGAGCGGACAGTTGAACAGGAATCCCGCCAAGCCGCGTATGAGCGCGGTCGCCAGACCTTGCGCGGCATCCGCCGGATAACCCTTGCGTTCCAGTTTGCGAATGTCGCCTTCGACGCGCTGGAGGGCAACCCGTTCGGTGGCGTCGGTTGTGACGAAGAACCGGTTCTTGCCGACCTTCCGGGCTTCTTGTTCCAGTTGCAGATGACTTAACTCGTGCGCCATCTGGTGTGTCCGCAAAACCTCCGGCAACGTAGTTCGGACTTTTATCACGTGATGGGCGCGACCGTGTTTCCATGCCATCTGGATCGTGGCCGAGGTCTTGTCTTTGAACTCACCCTCGGTTACGCGCACGGGATAGCCGGACAACTGCTCCAGTCCGGCGCGAAAATTCTCGACCGCCTTGAATGCCTCCGAGTGGCGCTGCTTCATCAGGTCTTCCTGAACCATGCCGTAAAGTGTGCGAGCCTGATCGAAGACCTGCTTCGCCCGCCCATCCTGTGTCCCGGCGCTGACGAACAAACGGTCGAGGGCGCGGGCGGCGAGATCGGGTTTTCCTGAACGGTGGAACGTAACGCCGAGGCCGTAGTACGGATTGGGGACCTCCGGGTTGGCGGCAATCGCCTGCTCGAACAGTCTCGCGGCTTCATCAGTCAATCCACGTTGCGCGGTAATGGTAGCGAAGCCATTGAGCGCCCACGGATCATTCGGCGCAATCTCCAAAGCGCGGCGCAGGAACTTCTCGGCGGTGGCCCAGTCTTTCTGGTTCTTCGCATACAGATTACCAAGGACAACCCAGCCCCAAGCATCTGCCGGGTTGAGCCGGAGAACTTCGATCAAATGGTTCTTGGCGCTTTCAGTGTCGCCGGACTCCATGCAGGCCATCGCGAGATCACGGCGGGCCTTGTGGAGTGAAGGGTTCAGTTCAAGCACGCGCTTCCAGATGGAGATCGCTTTGTCGTAATTACCATCCCCGGCGCGTTTGGCTGCCCGCTCGGCCAGACGTGCGGCTTCATCCTGTGCGGTTGTAGATTCCCCGGTGAAGGAGATGGTCACGGCGTTTTCACCGACCTCGATCTGGAGAGGCTGACGAAGAAACTCGAACTGGCGGCGGGCCATCGCCTCAACGGCGGTGCGGTCAGGCCGCTGCGCCGGTACCGGCTGGCCCTCGAACTCGAACAGGTCGTTGATTTGAATCGTGACCGACTTCACTGGCCGACGAGTATGCCGACCTGCCGATAATTCGGCGACTAATTTGCGGCGGTTCATCACCCTCCACAATCACGGCCACGCCAACCCGTAGTTTGGCTTCGTTGCCATTGACTCGCGTGTATGATATTACAAATCCGTGCTTCAGAAGAAACTTGGCCAACGGATCGCCGAACTGCGTAGGACGCGGCAACTGACACAGGTGCAACTTGCCAAAGCGGTCGGCTGTTCGGTGGAATTTATTAGTCTGGTTGAGCGCGGCGTGAACGCACCATCGGTGGCCGGATTGGAGAAGTTTGCCAGAGTGCTCAAGGTGGAAGTCGCGGACTTGTTCACCTTCTCGGCCCGCAGAGCCAAACCCAAGCATCGGAGGGCTGCGTGAGCCACGATCTGATCTTCTACCAGTTCAGCCGCTCGAAGGTCGAGCAGTGCGACTTCAGTCATTTCCTTGGCCTGTACGCGCCCGACAAACTGCCGGAAGGTCGAGGGCTACAGGAGATGATGAACCTGATGGTGTTCGGCATCGAGGGCTGGGATGACGATCCACGCGAGATTCACATGGTGCCGGAAATCCGGCGGTTCTACACGGCATTCCACGACGCTTGGCCCTACTGGCTCTACTTCTGCAACCTCGACGTGGACACGCTCCGGGCCATGACAATGTGTTGTCTCCCTTCCGTCACCACGATGCAGGTGGCCGGGCGAACCCAAGTGGCGGTCA
>JANXWY010000395.1 GCA_025350905.1 Verrucomicrobiota bacterium | reverse complement strand
CCACTTCGGTGAAGTCGGCCAGGTCGAAATTCTGCGGAGCCACCGCGCCAAGCTTTTGCGCCAACCGATCCAGATTGGTGCTCGAATTGCCGGCCATCACCGCCATGAGATAATCGTTTTGCAAGCGGTCGAATTTGACCCGCTGGCGCGCTTCCAGAGCGCTGAATTTCCGGCCGGGTTGAATTCCGCCGATCTCGGTATCGAGGATTTCCAATTCCTGGCCCAGCGGTCCCAGTTTCGCGTCGTCGTTGCTGGCGTCCGCCAACTCGAGAAACTCCTTCAGCTTTTGCTGGGCGAGCGCGCGGCGCTGGGCCGTGGCCCCGGTCAATTTGCCCGCCACGACTTCGGCCAGCACCTCGTCCATCCCGAGGCCGGGCACGGGCGAACCCGCCCAGGCCACCACGCCCTGCCGATCGACAATAAAGGCATAGGGGATGGGCGCCCGGGGCATAAATTCAGCCATGTAGGTGGACATGGTTTTGCCGTCGGCGTCGACCCCCACGGTGTAATCCATCTGGTCGCCCATCTGGTTCACGAATTTTTTGACGACCGGCAATTCCTCGTCGCTGATGCCAATAATGACCACGTCCTTGAACTGTTTCTGCAAGGCGGTGAGGTGCGGGATGCTGGTGCGGCACGGGGGACACCAGGTGGCCCAGAACTCGATGACGACGACTTGATGGCCTTTGGCGGCGGCCAGGTCTACGGGCTTGCCTTTCACCCACGTGGTGATGTTCAGCGGGGGCGCCTCGCGGCCCGGCTCGACGGCCAGGGCGCCATCGGCCAAGACCAGATTCAAGGCAAAACCAAGGGCGAACAATCGGTTCATAACGGAGGCGGTCGGCATTTTCTGCACTTGAGACGGTAAATTCGGAACGGCAGCGCGTCAATACAAAGCGGGCTTCGTTGTTTCCGGCGGGGGCAAATCCTGGCGTTGCGGTTTCCGGCGAAAGAAGCGTCCGGCACCCCAATCGTCGAAAATGGCATAACTCACCGGAGTGACGAGTAATGACAGCAGCAGGCAAAGCATCTGCCCGCCAATGATGACTTTGGCCATTGAAGCGCGGCCCGCTGCGCCCGGGCCCTGCCCGAGGGCGATCGGAATCATCGAGGCGACGAGCATTAGCGTCGTCATCAGGATGGGGCGCAGGCGGGCCCGGTTGGCCTGGAGAATGGCCGCTTCCCGCTCGACGCCGCGCGCCCGCAACGTGTTCGTGTAATCCACCTGCAGGATGCCGTTTTTCTTTACGATGCCGAAGAGCATGAACAGGCCGAAGATGGCGTAAATGTTCAGCGGCTCGTTGAGGACGACCATGGTGAACAGGGCGAACGGCAGGGAGAGCGGTACGGCGAGCAGAATGGAAACTGGATGGACAAAACTTTCAAACTGCGCCGCGAGAATCATGTACATGAAAATCATCGCGAGGCCAAACGCGAGGAGGAAGTTCTGAAACGTCTCCTGCAAGGTTTTGGCGCGACCGGTGAAGGTCACGCCATAACCGGCCGGCAGACCGATCGTCTGGATGAGCGCCTGCACGTCCTGAATCGCGTCGCCGAGCGCCTTGTCGGCCGTCAGGTTGGCGACCACCGTGACCTTGCGCTGACGTTGATACCGATCAATCTGATTTGGCCCCCGGGCTTCCTGGAAATGGACGAAGTTCGCGAGCTGCACCAGCCCGCCGTTCGTCCCGTTGTTCAATCGCAACGTGACGTCCTCCAGCGCTTCCTGCGTCGTGCGGTCGCGCGCGTCCGCCCGCAACCACACGTCATAAAGATCATCGTTCTCGCGGAAGGTGCCGACAATTTCTCCGCCCACCAGCGTCCGCAAGGTGTCCGCGATGTCCTGGATCTGCAACCCGAACTGACTCGCCTTTTCGCGGTCAATCTCGACGCGCAATTCGGGCTTGCGATTGGCCAGCGTCATGTCCACATCGGCCAGCCCGTTGGTCGTGCGGAGGTCGGCGATAATTTGTTCCGCGTAACCCGTGAGCTTTTGGAGGTCCGGGCCGACGAGGTTGAACTGCAGGTCCGAATTGCGGCCGCCGCTGCCGATGTTGGAAATCAATTGCACGCTCGAACGCACGTCCGGGAACTGCGCCAGGACTTTCCGCGCCAGCTCCATCACTTGAAACTGGGACCAGCGCCGCGTGGCGCCCGTGAGTTTGTCCCATAACCCGCCGAGTTCCGGCAACCGGCAGTAAATCGTCGCGATCGTCACGATGCCCTCGCCTTTGCCGAGCCGGCCACTGGTGTTGCCAATGGTGATGAGCGAGTCCACGACCGCGACGTCCGGGCCGATGCGCAGCGCGCGCAGTCGCTGTTCGATCTGATTGCAAATCTCGGTGGTGCGCTGCAGGTCCGATCCTTCGGGGGTTTGCAGCGAGATCTCGAATTCGCTCGAATCGTCGGGCGGAATAAACGTGAACTTGGTGAGCTTGCCGAGCGGAATAATCAAAATGAAACACACGCCGGACGCCGTCATGATGACCCAGCGATGGTGAAGACTCCAGCGCAGGACGGCCAGGTAATGGCGCGACAGCCACTGCATGAGCGGCCCGCCGTGGGCTTTTTTCTCGCGCGCCTTGGGATCGTCCGTGTGCCGGAGAAAGCGCGAGGACAGCATCGGAGTCAGGGTGAACGAAACAAACAACGACACCATGATGGCAAAGGCCACCGTCACCCCGTAGCTGGAGAAGAACATGCCCACGCGGCCTTTCATGAAGGCCAACGGGAGGAAGATGACGACCAGCGAGAGCGTCGTGGCCATGACGGCGAGGGCGATTTCGCCGGTGGCGTAGCTGGCGGCTTTCGTCCCGCTCCAGCCTTTTTCCTCCATGGTGCGATGAATGTTTTCCAAAATCACAATGGCGTCGTCGATCACGATGCCGACGGAAAACACGAGCCCGAGCATGGTGAAGTTATTCAACGTGTAGCCCATGGCGCGCATCAGCACGAAGGTGGAAACAATCGAAGTGGGAATGGCCACGCAGGCGATGATCGTACCCCGCCAGTCATGGAGAAAACCAAACGTCGTCAGCGCGACCAGCAGCGCGCCCAGCAGCAGATGCAGATTGATTTCCTCCAGCGAACGCTTGATGAAGCGCGACTGGTCGCGGATGACCTGCAAGTTGAAGTCGGCCGGCACGACTGCCTTGAGTTCCGCCATCCGCTTTTTGACGCCGTCAATCACCTTCACCGTGTTGCTGCCGGATTGCTTGCGGACGATCAGGGTCACGCACTGCTGGCCATTCGCGGTCGAGAGCGAGCGCGGTTCTTCGACGGCATCCTCGACCCGGGCGACGTCTTTCAGGAACACGGGCTGCCCGCCGAAATTCGCCACGATGAGTTCGTGAAAGTCCTTCACGGCTTCCATGCGCCCGAGGGTGCGCACCGTGAGTTCGCGGGGGTTTTGGTTGAGGCGGCCGCCGGGAATTTCAATATTCTGCCGATCCAACGCTTTGCGTACATCGTCAATCGTCAGGCCGTAGGCCCGGAGCTTTTCAATGTCCACGGAAACCTGCACCGCCCGGGTGCGCGCGCCGGCCAGGCTGACGGAGCCGACATCCGGCACCGTCTCCAGGCTTTGTTTGATGAACTTGTCCGTGACATAACTGATCTCCTTGAGATCGCGGGGCGCACTGACGCTGATCGCGATAACGGGGATGGCGTCGAGGTCGAACTTGTCGATGATGGGCGGCTGGGTGTTGGGGGGCAGGCGGGCGAGGATCGTATTCACCTTGTCGCGGACATCCTGCGCGGCCAGATCCCGATTGCGCTCCAGCAGAAATTGCACGGTGATTTGCGAAACACCTTCGGTCGTGACGCTGCTCAATTCGTCAATGCCCTGGATGGTGTTGATGATTTCCTCCAGCGGCTTGGTGACGCTGGTTTCCATTTCCTCGGGTGACGCGCCCCGCAACGTCGTGGTCACCGTAATAATGGGCAATTCGACATTGGGGAACTGGTCGATGCCGATGCTGCTCAACGAAAACCAGCCGAGCACGACGATGAACAGATTGATCATCGTCGCAAAAACCGGACGTTTGATGCAGAGATCGGCGATCCCGACGCCCTTCACCGGCGCCGATGCGGAGGACGGCGCTTCGGGTTCAGCGCTTATCATGGTCAACAGTGGGGTTCGGGCCGGCGGGCGCCGAAGATTGAATCGTGACTTTCACGCCTTCGCTCAATCGACTTTGGCCGCTGACCACCACGATTTCGCCCGGTCGCAAGCCTTCCAGAATCTCCTGCCGTTGATCCTGGATACGCCCGACTTTCACCGCGCGGGCGTGGACGGTATCCCCTTCGACGACGAACACCTTCGTCACGCCGGCAAAACTGACCACGGCTTCGAGCGGAATCATCGGCGTTGGGACCGCGTGTTCCAGCGTGAGCGTGCCGCGCGCAAAAGTGTTCGCCTTGAGCCGGAAATCCGTGTTGGTCACCAACGCCCCCACGCCGAAGGCCCGCGACGCCGTCGAGACGGACGGGCTGATGAGATAAACGCTACCGGTGAAGGTTTCACCCGGGTAATTGTCCACCCTGAATTGCACCGGCAACCGTTTCGTTACGAACGACGCACTCCGCTCCGGTACCTGGAAAATAAATTTCAACACGGAGTCGTTCACGATCCGGAACAAGGGCGCGCCGACCTTCAGATAATCGCCGGCGCTCGCGATGCGTTCGGCAACCGCGGCATTGAACGGGCTCTTGACATGGGACCGCGCCACATTCAACTGCCCGATGGCGTCCGCCGCCTCGGCCGCCTTGACTTCCGCGCGCGCCTGTTCGGCCGCGGCCACCGCCGCATCCAGGTCGCTCGCCGAGCTGATCTTGTCCCGCTGCAACTCCTGGACTCGTTTGAGGCTTTGCTCGGCATTCAGCGCGCTCGCTCTGGCTTTGGCGACATTGGCGGCCGACTGCCGCGCCAGCGCTTCGTAGGAGGTCGTGTCAATCAGCGCGAGCTCCTGATCGGTCGTCACCCGATCGCCAAAATCCACGCCGGTTTTCTCGACTTGACCCTCGACCTGCGCGCCAATGGTGGCCTCATCCTTCGCAAATAAAGTCCCGATGATCGCGAGCGAGCGGTCCAGCGGCACGGAGGCCACCGGAACGACGGTCACCGGCACGACTTCGTCGCCCCGAGTCTTGGCGACTTGCCCGGGCGGCTTGGAACAGGACGCGAACGCCAGCGCCAGGCCAAGGATAGGCAGGCATGATTTGATCTTCATACGCCAGCAGATTTTGTTTCTGTGTGCGGTGGCAACGGTAGAAAGGCGGTTTGGCCACGTCAATGCAATGTGCCGCCGGCTGGTCACCCACGCGGCGAAGCGGGACTCGTTCAACGCAAACGAAAGCCGCCCCGGAAAATCACTTCCGCCGCGACCACCACAAAAAAGACGGCACTGACTACGGCATTTAGGCGGAAAAATGCGACATTGATCCAATTCAAACTGCGCCGGCGCGCAATCCAATGTTCCAGCACCAGGCACGCGGCAATGACCGCCCAACCCACGAGGTAGGCGATGCGAAACCGGCAGAGCAAGCCGAAGGCGAGGAGGAGGCCGCACATCGTGAAGTGCGCGAGGAACGCGGCGGCCAGAGCGTTTTGCGGGCCCCAGGCCACGACGAGCGAACGCAGGCCCTGACGACGGTCGAACTCGTAATCTTGCAACGCATAGATGATGTCAAAGCCCACCAGCCACAGAATGACCGCCCCCGACAGCACCAGCATTTGCACCCACTCGAGTGGCGAAACCGCCGACCCTTTCACCGCCAGCCAGGCTCCCACGGGCGCCAACGCCAGGGCGATTCCGAGAAAGACATGCGTGTAATCCGTGAAGCGTTTGGTCAGCGAGTAGAAACAAATCACGACCAGCGCAACCGGCGAAAGGTAAAAGCACAGGGGATTGAGCAACCAGCTGGCACCGATGAGGCCCGCGCCGGCCAGGGCACAGAGCACACTGGCGCCGACCAAACTGATTTGTCCCGCGGGCAAATGCCGGTTCGCCGTGCGCGGATTTAGGGCATCAAACCGGCGATCCACGATCCGGTTGAAGGCCATCGCGCAAGTGCGCGCACAAACCATGGCGGCGAGAATCAGGACGAAAGTACGCCCGCCCGGCCAGCCGCGATTTTCCCGCGCGGCCACCGCCATCGCAGCGAGTGCGAAGGGCAGGGCGAAGAGCGTGTGCGAGAAGCGAACGAAACCAGCCCACTTTTGAATGAAGGAAAGCATTGGACTTTAACGCAAAGACGCGAAGGCGCAAAGACGCTGTGATAGAGCAATAGGAATTTGGCGTCTTGGTATCTTGGCGTCCTGGCGTTGAATTCTCATTCTCTTTCTTCCGCCCAACGCTTCACGAGCTGGTGCGCCACGCCGAGATGATCCAATACTCGGGCAACGACCGTGTCCACGACTTGCTCAATCGTTTGCGGGCGCATGTAAAAGGAGGGATTCGCCGGGAGAATCGTCGCGCCGGCAAGCAGGAGCAGTTCAAAGTTTTTGACGTGCACCAGGCTTAACGGCGTTTCGCGCGGGACAAGAATGAGCTTTTTGCGTTCCTTGAGCATTACATCGGCGGCGCGGAGCAAAACATCCTCGCTGTAACCATGCGCAATGCGGCCAAGTGTCCCCATCGTGCAGGGAATCACCACCATGGCGTCGGGCGGATTCGAGCCGCTGGCGAACGGGGCGTTCATGCTTTTGAGGCCGTGGGGTTTTACCCCGGCGGGCAGGCGCAGGCCAGCGGGCAATTCCTCGGCGATGACCTGCTGCGCGTAGTTGCTCAGCACGACGTGGAGTTCGTGCGCCTGCGGGTCGAGATTATCGAGCAGCCGCTGGGCGTACAGCGTGCCGCTGGCTCCGGTGATGGCGACGAGGATTTTCACGACGGCCAATTAAACACCAAACCCCAAACCCCAAACACCAAAAAAACGCGAAGCACCAAAATCAATCGTGGGCGGGCGGCCAAGCGCATTGCGGTTTGGATTTTGGTTTTTGGGGTTTGAATCGGCTTGAGTCGGCCCGGCCCATTCGCACAATGGCAGCGTGGCAAAACTTACTATCCTCGGGGCGGCCGCTTTGGCCCTCCTGGCCGGCTGTGGTACCGTCCCCAGCCCAACCGGTCAGGCGCTCCCGACGAATTGGGACGCCGATCTCGGCCCGGCGCACGAACCCGAGGTAGCGATCAGCCTGACTTTGCCCTCGCAATCCCCCAGCCCGACCGCGCCCCCGCCCGCCGCGCCGAAAGCCGCGCCGGCGATGGTGCCGTTGGTCGCGGCGGATGCGAACTGGGTTTCGCTGAATGCTTGGGCCGCGCAAAACGGCTTGCGCGCGTTGCGCACGATTCCGCTTTTGCCGCAGGTGGTGTACGCCCTCACCACCTTGAACGGCGTCTTCGCGGTGCGGGTCGGCAGCCAGACGGCATTTTGGGATCAGCTGGATGTCCGGCTGGGCTTTGCGCCGCAACAAATCGGCGGTCAGATCTATTTACACCCGTTGGATGTAAAAAAGACCTTGGAGCCGCTGTCGCGGGGGCTGGCGGTGCCAACGACGCCGGGCCGCGTGGTGGTGCTGGATCCCGGCCACGGCGGCGGAAACACCGGCACCCGGAGCGTCGCGGACAACCGTTGGGAAAAGGAGTTCACCTTGGATTGGGCCCTGCGCCTCGCCCCGTTGCTGGCCCGCCAAGGCTGGCAGGTTTTTCTGACGCGCACCAATGACGTGGAGGTTTCGCTCCCCGACCGCACAGCGTTCGCCGAAAAACATCACGCCGATCTGTTTCTGAGTCTGCATTTCAATGCGTCAGGCGGGGGCAGCGATCCAGCGGGCTTGGAGACGTACTGCCTCACGCCGACGGGCATGACGTCCAGCGTAACGCGCGGTTACAATGACGACGTGCGCCAGGTTTTTCCCAACAACGCGTTCGACGCGGAGAATTTGCAATACGCCGTGCGTTTGCAACGCGCGCTGCTGGAAGTCAATGGCACGACCGACCGGGGCGTGCGCCGGGCACGCTATCAAGCGGTATTGCGGGGGCACGGCCGCCCGGCGGTGCTAATTGAAGGCGGCTACCTGTCGAACCCGCGCGAAGCCCGACGGATTGCGGATCCGGCGTACCGGCAAAAACTGGCGGAAGCCGTGACGAAGGGGTTGGAAGACGGAAGGTAGCAGTTGATGGATGGCAACCATCACGACGCGCAACTTGAAAGGATATGAGGATGGCAATGATTCGGAGTTTTCGGGGCCGGAAGCTTTATCGAGGCGGGCGCAACGAGGCGCAGAGCAGCTTGAAGCCTTCTCCAGCCTGCCTGCGCGAGAAACGCTGCTCGCTTACCGGTCAAATCCGGCGCTCCTCGTGGACCACTCAATCCATGCTCGCCGAGGCTTGGGCGCGCCGACGATATCCCGTCGCCTCCGTGAGCCAATTAACCGATGCGCTGGCGGAAGCAACGGAAACGCAGTCGTGGCGGGATGAGGCGTAACATGAACCATCCGCCATCCGCCATTTTCCATCCGCCGGGCGCCTACATCCTCGTCACCGGCGGTGCGGGTTTCATCGGTTCGCATCTCGTGGAGCGGTTGCTGGGGGAGGGGAAATCAGTGGTCGTCCTGGACGATCTTTCCACCGGCAACCGTGAAAATCTGCGCGCGCTGGAAACGAACCCCCGGCTGCTCATCCTGGAAGCAAAGATTTCCACCTGTCCCAAGCTCCCGGAATTGGTGGCGCAGGCGGAATCCATCTTTCATCTCGCGGCGGCCGTGGGCGTGGACCTGGTCGTGAAATCGCCGATCCATGTCCTCGAAACGAACCTGCACGAGACGGAAGTTTTGCTCAAGGCCGCCGCCCCGCATCGGGTGCCGTTGCTGGTTGCTTCGACCTCGGAAGTCTACGGCAAGAGCCAGAAAGCGGCGTTCAGTGAAGAGGACGATCTGCTCATCGGGCCCCCGCATCAATCCCGCTGGAGCTACGCGTGTTCCAAGCTGATGGATGAGTTCCTGGCGCTGGCCTATGCGCAGGAACGCGCGCTGCCGGTCGTGATCGTGCGGCTGTTCAATACCGTCGGCCCGCGCCAGACGGGCCGTTACGGCATGGTGCTGCCGCGTTTCATCGCGGCCGCCCGCCGGAACGAACCGTTGCGGGTTTTCGGCGACGGCCTGCAAAGTCGCTGCTTTTGTTACGTGCTGGATACCGTGGAAGCCCTGGTGCGGCTGCAAAACTCGCCCGCGGCGCGCGGAGAAATTTTTAATATCGGCGGCACGGAAGAAATCAGCATCCTGGACCTGGCCCGGCGCGTCATTGAAACCTTGGGGTCAAAATCTTCGATCGAGCTGCTGCCCTATGCGCAAGCTTATGCCCCGGGTTTCGACGACATGCGCCGCCGCAAACCCGTGGTGGAAAAGCTGGAACGAATTACCGGCTTCCGGCCCCGGACTTCCTTGCGCGAAATCATCGAGCGCACGGCGGAGAATACCAGGTTGTAGGCCGCAACTTAGGCAGCTCCCATTGCCGGCGGCGAAGTTTGCGTCTCGTCACCTTGACTTCTCCGTGAGAGTTTGCGAGGAGCTGAACTGCGCTCCGCGTCTTTCACCGGGCCGCTTGTTCGTTGCGCAGTCTTTCCAGCGCCGCCTGCGCCGCTTCGCTCTCAGCGGCTTTTTTGCTTTTGCCGGCGCCCCGGGCCAGTTCGGCCCCAGCGTGATGCACGGTGCATTCAAACACGCGGTCATGATCCGGACCCGTCGTGGAAACGACATGGTAGTGCGGGGCCTCGGTCGAACGCTCCTGGAGTAATTCCTGCAGCTCGCCCTTTGGATTATCCAAAACAGGAATCACGGCGAGACTGCCAAACGCCAGGTCGAACTCGCGTTGGATGAAAGCGCGCGCCACGTCGTAACCGCCATCCATGAAGATGGCCCCGACGAGCGCCTCGTAGGCGTCCGCCAACGCGGAGGAACGGTCGCGACCACCATGAATCTCTTCGCCGCGACTCAGGATGAGATGTTCGCCCAGGCCCAGGGCGCGGCCATGCACGGCGAGGCTCCGGCGATTGACGAGTTGGGCGCGGGCCTTGGTGAGGGGGCCTTCGTTGAAGAGGGGAAACTTTTCGAATAGTTCGCGCGTCAGCACCAGTTGCAACACGGCGTCGCCAAGAAATTCCAGGCGCTGGTTGTGCTGAATGGGCGCGCCTTGTTCGTGCGCGATGGAGGGATGCGTGAGGGCCAGCTGCAGCAGGGCTTCGTCACGAAAGACGTAATCCATTCGGGTTTGCAGCGCGGCGAGGGCGGACATGAATCACAGCGGAAACATCAGACGCCCCGCTCCCCGCTCCCGGCTCGCCACCGTTCGAGCCCGCGCCGGAGGAGGCGGACCGGCGTTGCCGTGTGGTGGGGAGCGGCCTTCATATTTCGATCGCGACGGCGGGAGTGGCCGCCAGTTGGTTTTCTGCCGCAGTGAGGGGCGGGTTCAAACCGTGTTCGAGCAGTGCCGCCACGTCGCGCTGGACTTGCTCCAGTTGATCGAGGTGCAGATCGGGATCGGCGATGGTGAAAATATCCCCCGTCCGGGGCTGCTCGTAGATGAACGTGCGTTGGCCGTCGCGGACGATTTGTTCCTTCACCTTCAGCACGCGTTTGCGTTCGAGCATGACGGCCAAAATATAGCCGGCGGCCGCATGACACGGATCGTTCTGTTCAATGAGTTTCCGCAGCAGCGTCTCGGCGGTCTCCTTCTGGATCGCATCCACGACGGGCGGCGGCGCTTCGTAAACTCCCTGCCAGTGCGAAATGAAGCCGGCGGGGGGCGCGGCGTCGTGCGCGGATTGTTTTTGCCAGCACGACCCGCAGATGTCCGTGCGCCGCAAGTCGGGCGGCACGTCCAGCAGCAGCGTGTGGTACGCCTGCTGATCGGCAAAGTGCTGCTGACACGCTTCGCAGGCGTGCGCGCGGGACTGAATGTTCCATTCGTTCATGAAAAAAAACGCAAAATCGCTTGGAGGCGGATTATTGCCGAGCCGGGGGCAAGTTCAATCTCAATTAATCCGCGTGACGGGTCCGGAGCATCCGGCGGCCGCGCTGCTCCCCACCGCGCCGTCGGACGTTGTCGAGCATCGCTTGTGATTTTAGTTCCGACTGCTACGCTGGCGGTCATGAGCAAAATCAAACTCCCGGCCACGGGCGAAGGTTATCTGGGCGAAACCCTGGTCCACAAAATTTCCCGCGCCGTCGGCGTCGTGGAAAGCGTGACCGAAGCGAAGGCGGGCTGGCCGCCACAGATCGCCTTGAAACTGGCGGATGGCTCGTTCAAGAAGGGCAGGCTGAGTGATTTCCGCGAGCCCAGCAACGCCGAACGAGAAAAAATTTCCCCGGCGTAACCACCGACCGCCACCGCTGACCGCTTCGCCGGATTGGCAGCCGCGGGCCTGACTTAACCGCCGCTGGTGGCTCTGGACACAAATTTCACTGGCCGCCAAGTTTCACCCAGAAAACCGGCGGCTGACCCAAACGCGGCTTTAGCAATTACCGGCTGGGCCTTACCGCCACTCGGGAATTGGAGCTCGGCACTTCGATGGCCGCCCCGCGTTTCGCCTCCTTGAAAACTTTTTCCACTTACCGGCACTTGCCATATACAAATCCCGGCCACCTTGGTGTCTTTCTTATTGGATGCGAGTAACGCTCCGGTTCAATTCTCCAAAACAATGAATGTCTTCAATTCGCCGACCAGGGCGCATGCCCGCCCAGGGTTTCTGCTGGCGTGGATCTTACCAGCCAGTTGCCTTTTCGTGCTGCTCGTCCTCTTCCTCAGCCCGCGTCCACCTCAGCATCGCGCTGCCCCGGGCGCGGCGGCCAGTGCGGGCATTGCCTCCCCGCCAAGGCGATTCATCCATTCCGGGCGCGGCCTCAGCCTCACGCCACCGCCCCTTGATTTACCGCCGTCCTCCGCCCGTCCAGCGGAGGAGATCGTAGCTGAAAAAATCAGCCAGTTCGCCAGTCAACGACAGGAAATCGTTGGCGCCATGGCCAGGCATTTCAACGTTCCGGTGCCCGAGGAGGTGGATCGCTTCTTCGCCGCCGTCCACGCCGGGCGCTGGGAAGAAACCACCAACCTCTACGCCATTCTGAGCCAACGCCGCGCGAGCGACGATAGTCCTCCTGGTCTGGCGCCGCTCTGGCCCGCCCTTCACGAGACCTTTGGGGTTGCCGAACAAGCCCACGACTGGCCCGCGCAAAACCTCCTTGATTATGGTAATGCCGTGCTCGATTCCCTGCGCCCCGGCATGGTTTACGTCGGTGGCACGGATGCCGGACGGTTCATCCCCACGCTGCTCACGGACACCGGCGACGGTGAACCGCACATCGTCCTCACCCAAAACGCGCTCGCAAATGGGACCTACCTGGACTACCTCAAATTCCGGTACGGCGACCGCTTGGCCACCCTCACCTCGGAGGAAAGTCAGAGCAGCTTCGCGACTTATATCGCCGATGCCGAGCAACGCTTCCAGCACGACCAACAATTTCCCGAAGCACCGAAGCAAGTCCGCCCCGGCGAAGATATCCAGATCACGGACGGGCGCGTGGCCGTCTCCGGCCAGATCGCGGTGATGGCCATTAACGAGCACCTCTTGCAAACCCTGCTGCAAAAAAATCCCGACCTCACCTTCGCCCTGGAAGAATCCACGCCGCTCAAGTCCCTGTATGCCGGGGCCACGACCCTTGGTCCCATCACTGAACTCCGCGCCACGGATCCCGCCACTGCTCTCACGGCAGAACGTGCCGCGCAATCCCTCGACTACTGGCGCACGACCACCCAAAACCTGCTTGCGGAGCCAGACGCCGCCGCCGCCGCCCCGCGCGACGCCTACGTCAGCCTGATCCTCGGACAGGCGCATCTGTTCCTCGACCGCAACTTTTCCGGTGAGGCCGAGCAGGCATATCAACTCGCCCACCAACTCAGCCCGGACAACTTGGCTGTCGTTTTTGGCTACACCGGCCTGCTCGTCGATCAGAAGCGCTACGATGAAGCGCGGCAGGTGGTGCAGTTGGCGGCCAACCTTGCTCCCGACAACAACCAGCTCAGCGATCTGCTGCACCGTTTGCACGGGATGAAATAGCAGACCGTTTCCGATTCCTGGCCGCCGCAAAACGCATTGGACGTAGCATTGACTTGGCAGAGCACGCCCGGCTAGCGGTGAACGGAGAACGGCGAACTACCTGCAGAAATCGAATGTATTTCCGCGTTCCAGCCGTTCCCGCGTGGCGAATTATCCGGCCAATCCTACGCCGCGGCCAGGGTTCGACTTTCAATCGTGCTGGACGCGGTTAGGAAGTTCGTTGGTGTCATCGGGATGCCGCGGAAAATGTTCCGCCAGCAGTTCGCCGGCGCGCTTTATCCCCTGCACGATGCCCTCGGTGAATTCAGCCGCGCGGAAGTGGGCGGTCATGCTCCGGGCGAGCTCTTGCCAGAATGCTTCGCCGCAACGCTCGTGAATCCCGCGGTCGCCGATCACGGCGAATTTACGCGGGCCCGGCGCAAGGTAAATGAGCACGGCGTTGCGTTCGCGGGTTTTCTCCATGCCGAGCCGGGCAAATTCCGCCTGTGCCGCCACCACCGGGTCAGCCACGGATTGGCGGCTGATGAAGACCCGCAGTTCACCGGAAGTCTTCCGTTCCGCAGCCTGAATCGCCGCGACAATCTCGTCCTCGCGCAGTTGTTGGATGAATTGGGGCGTCTTCATGGTTACCAACTTCCGCCGGCGCCGCCACCTCCGAAACTTCCGCCGCCACCGGAAAATCCACCGCCACCGCCGCCGCTGGACCAACCCCCTCCGCCACCTCCTGACCAGCCACCGCCGCCGCCGGTGAATATCCAACCACTACCTCCGGATCCAAAGCGACGGCGGCTGGAAAGCACGATCAAAATCACCACGACAATAATGATGATGAACCCCACGGAAACGCCACCGGTCGCGTTTCGGCGGTTCTCCGCCACGGTGCTGCCAGTGCCTTTGTATTCGCCCTTTGCCGCCGCGAGGATGGACTGGACGCCCGCGATCAGGCCGCCGTTGAAATCACCCGACTTGAAGCGCGGCGTGATTTGTTCGGCAATGATCCGTTTGCAGAGCGCATCCGGCAGCACGCTCTCCAGGCCGTAGCCCACCTGCAAATACATCTTGTGGTCCTGGACAAACACGAAGAGCACCGCGCCGTTGTTTTGGTTTTTCTGTCCCACTTTCCACGCCCGGGCCACGCGCACCGTGTAATCTTCGATGGCGGCGTCCGATTCCAGCTTCGGAAAGACCGCGACGAGAATTTGCTCCGAACTTTCGCGCTCAAAACCTGCCAGCGTCTCGTTGAGTTGGTCGGCGGTGGCTGCGGAGACGACGTGGGCGTAGTCGTTGAAGTACAGCTTGGGAGCGGGCGGAATCACCTCCGCCGCGCCCAGATGGAAACCGAGGCACAGGGCGAGAATGGTCAGCAGGCGCGGCACAAACTCAGGGTTTGTTCGTCGCTGGTTTACCGAAGTCGAACTGCACCTTGGGCGGCGTCTCCGCGCCCGGCGCGGCGTTGAAGTAGGGCTTGGGGCTGAAGCCGAGCATGCCGGCGTAGAAGACCGCCGGGAACGATTTGACCGCGGTGTTGTAGGACTGGACCGCCAGATTGAAATCTCGGCGCTCGACGCTGATGCGATTTTCCGTGCCTTCGAGTTGCGCCTGCAAATCGCGGAAGTTCGCCGTCGCTTTCAAATCCGGATACCTCTCCACGACGACGAGGAGGCGGGACAAGGCCGAGCCGAGCTGTGCTTGCGCCCGGTCGAATTCAGCGAGTTTGGAGGGATCGGTCGGCGCCGCGTTCGGATCCAGTTTGACCTGACCGACCGAAGCGCGGGCCGCGGTGATTTCGGTGAGGGTCGATTTTTCAAAATTGGCCGCGCCGGAAACGGTGGCCACCAGGTTGGGAACCAGATCGGCGCGGCGCTGATACACGTTTTGCACCTGCGCCCACTGGGCATCCACGCCCTGCGCAAGTTTGACCAGCCGGTTGTAGCTGCTGCCGGCGATGAGAGCGATCGAGACCAGGATGATTCCGAGGACTGCGACGATGGCGCATCCAATGCCGAGTTTTTTCATAGCGTTGCCAGCATAGGACAACGGCCGATCTCAGCCACTACAAAGTCATGTTCCTTTTCGAGGGGCAAAGCGCAATCAACCCGACCCGAGTTCAGGTGCCGAACTATTCTTGGCGCGCAGCGGGACTTGAACGCGCCGGTCGCGCCAAGTCATCCAGACCTCCGACGCCCGGAAGCGGCGTTGCGGTCGGCCGACTCGCAATCGACATGGAAATGATGGAAGCCAAAAAGGAATTGATTGCGATCGAGCGATTCGGGATTGCGGGCGTAATTCGCGCTGAGCTAGAGTGCCCGCGCTTCCCTCACGCGCAGGGCGAGGGCGCCGTTCGTTTTGATTGTTATGCTGAAGAAACTAATTTTACCAACGCTGATCGTTGCCAGTGGGGTCGGCGTAGCCTTGGCCGGGCCGACGAAGGAAATCGCTGGGCCAGTGCAAACGCTGCGCGCGATCGGCCCGGAGGGACTGGGTAATGCCGCCGCGGCGGCGGCGTGGAAGGAGTTGGCCGCTGGCCCCGCAACGACTTTGGTGCCACTGCTTGGCGCGATGGATGGCGCGAATGATTATACGTTGAACTGGCTGCGGGCCGCGGTGGATGCCATCGCGGGTCGGGAACTGGCAGCAGGGCATCCGCTGCCACTGCTGCAACTAAAGCAATTTCTCCAACAGACCGAACACAATCCCCGTGCCCGCCGGCTGGCGTTCGAGTTGGTCGTCGGCGCGGAACCCGCCACGACCGACCTACTGCTCGCCGGCATGTTGAATGATCCCAGCCTCGAACTCCGCCGCGACGCGGTGCAAAAGTTGATCGACCAAGCCGATCAAGCCCTCGCCCGCACCAATCTGATCGTCGCCGCCCCACTCCTGCAATCGGCCCTGCGTTCCGCGCGGGATGTGGCGCAGATTGAAGACATCGCCGGAAAGCTCCAGGGGTTGGGCCAGCCGGTGGACTTGCAGAAACACTTCGGTTTCCTCAGCGAATGGAAAGTGATCGGTCCGTTCGACAACACGGAGAACAAGGGTTTCGAAACTGCCTATCCGCCAGAATTGAAAATCGATCTGGCGGCGGAGTACGACGGCAAGCAGGGCAAGATCCGGTGGCAGGATTACATCACCCAACACAAATACGGCATGGTGGATATGAATCGGCCGTGCGGCAAACTCAAGGAAGTGACGGCGTATGCGACGACGGATTTTTACTCGGAGCGCGCGCGGCCGGTGGAGTTGCGACTGGGCGGCAAGAATTCCTGGAAGGTTTGGTTCAACGGCCAGCTCCTCTTTGCCCACGACGAGTACCACGCCAATCAGGAAATTGATCAGTACCTCATGCCCGCCCAGCTTCGGCCGGGCCGCAATACCATCCTCGTGAAAGTCTGCCAGAACGAACTGGTCAAGGATTGGACCGAGGAATGGGAATTTCAACTGCGAGTGACCGACGCCCTCGGAACCCCCATTGCTTCCACGAGTCCGCCGCGCAGTGCCGATCCCGGGAACCCAGCGGGCAAACAAGCCACGAAAAACTGATGAACTTGAAATCGTCCTACATGAACCCCTCCTCTCCCGGCCTTCGGCCTCGCTCGCCGCTCCTTTGGAAGGAGAGGCGAGGGCAGGGAGAGGATAGGTCGATTTCCGCGACAGCATTCGCGATGAGGTTTCGCATATGGAGTCTTTTCTTGTTGTTAGCCTTCAGCGCCACGCTGTCCGGCGCGGATTGGCGGCAATTTCGCGGCCCTCGCAGCAATGGCGCCGCCGACGAAGCCAACGTTCCCACCGCGCTGAACGCCTCCAATAGTATTGCCTGGAAAATCAATTTGCCCGGCCGCGGCTTGTCCAGTCCCATCATCGTTGGCGACCGCGTATTCGTGACTTGTTCCAGCGGACTGAACCAGCAACGGCTGCACGTCATTTGCTTCAACGCGGCGGACGGCGCGAAACTTTGGGAACGTCAATTCTGGGCCACGGGGCGAACCATGTGCCACGAGAAGATTTCGGTCGCCGCGCCGACGCCGGCCAGTGACGGGGAACACGTCGTCGCGATTTTTTCGTCCAACGACATCGTCTGCCTGGATCTGGAAGGAAACTTGATCTGGTTTCGCGGACTGGGCCGGGATTATCCGAATGCCAACAACAGTCTGGGCATGGCGGCGTCCCTCTTGATAGTGGGCGGCGTGGTGCTGGCCCAGGTGGAAAGCGATAGCGAGGCGTTCACCGCCGGGCTGGAGCTGACCACCGGCCTGAACCGGTGGAAATTGCCGCGCACCCGCGGCGCTAACTGGACTTCCCCGGTGGTGCTGAAAGCCAGCGGCCTGGAACTCGTCGCGCTGCAATCGTCCCAAGGTATCGCCGCAATTGATCCCGCCACCGGCAAATCCGTTTGGAATTATACGAACAATACTTCGGTAACGCCTTCCAGCACGCTCAATGGCAGCACGCTGTTGGTGCCGTCCCAAGGCCTGACCGCGCTGGAGTTCGGCAGTGGTGACGCCACGCCCAAACAACTCTGGCGATCCGGTCAACTCCGCCCCGGCACGCCAAGTCCGACTGTGCTGGCCGGAAGAGTTTTCGCGCTGAATGATGGTGGCGTGTTGACCTGCGGGGATGCCGCCACCGGCGACCGGCTTTGGCAACTCCGACTCAAAGGCCCTTTCAGCGCATCGCCAGTAGTGGCCGGTAAATTCCTTTATTGCGTGAACGAAAAGGGTTTGGCCCAGGTGGTGGACACCACCAAGCCGGAGGGCGAAGTCGTCAGCGAACTGGATCTCGGCGAAACGGTCCTGAGTACACCGTCCATCGCCCACGGCGCGATCTATTTCCGCAGCGACGGCCGGTTGTGGAAAATTGGCAAGTCGTAAGGCGCTCGCGGAACCTCGCGAACCAGACGCAAACGGAAATCATTCTAAAGTGTAGCAGCCGACGTGAGGAGGCTCTTACTGTCCCTTTCTTGGCCGTAGCGGTCGCCATTGAAATCTGCCCGCTGCCGGTGGATTTGGGTCTCATTACCTCGGCGGCTAAGACCACCATCTAAAACGGCGTTTCTGGCGCAGTAGCCGCAGACACGGTCTGCCGCACCGGTCACGGCGGAGAATTTTACCGCCGTGACGGCCTACGGTTTGGCCGTCGGCCAGCCCGCGGCGACCAGCAATTTGTAGCCACCAATGAGCGAGGAAACTTTCTGGTAGCCCAGCTTCTGCGCCACATCGCACGCAAGGGCCGAACGAAAGCCGCCACCGCAATACAGGATGAGCTCGGAATGCTTGTCGGGATAGAGCGACTCGAGATCGCGCTCGAGAATGCCTTTGCCCAAATGGACCGCGCCCGCGGCATGGCCCGCGTTCCACTCCTGGTCTTCGCGCACGTCGAGCAACACCGCCTGCGGGTTCGCGGTTAACCGGGCGCGGGCCTCAGCCACGCTGACTTCGGTGATGCGCCGCTTCGCGTCATTGACCAGGGCGAGAAATCCAGGTGAGTGATCCATGGCGTGCAAGTTATGCAAGGCAAAGGAGCGGTCAAACTTATTTCTGGCGGTTGGAAGCGGGTCCGTTGACGGCGCAGAATGAAAATTTGAGCGCGGCGGGGATGGGCGATCAGTTTAGTTTTTATTTTTTAATTCTTAATTATGGCCTATTCTGGGCCCATGAAGTTGACGGAGCAGATGACGCAATTGGCCAAGCAAGCCAAAGCGGCGTCGCGCGAACTGGCCCGGCTGACGCCGGCGGAGAAGAACGCCTGCCTGCTTGCGATGGCCGATGCGCTCGAGCAAAACGGCGCCGCCATCAAGGACGCGAACGCCCTCGACCTGGAAGTCGGGGCGAAGCTGGGGCTCTCAGCCGCCATGCTTGACCGACTCCGATTGGACGACAAACGCAGCTTCGCCATGGCGAAAGGGCTGCGTGAGGTGGCGGCTTTGCCCGATCCGGTGGGGAGAATCCTCGACGAGCGGACGCGGCCCAACGGATTGAAACTGCGGAAAATTTCCACGCCCATCGGGGTGGTGGTCATCATCTACGAATCGCGCCCCAATGTGACGGCAGATGCCGCCAGCCTGTGCTTCAAGTCCGGCAACGCCACGATTCTGCGCGGCGGCAAGGAGGCCTTGCACTCCAACCAAATCATCGCCCGGATCATGATCGAAGCGGGTAAGCGCACGCTTCCGAAATTTCCGGAGCACGGGATTCAAGTCGTGCCCACCCCGGATCGCGAGGCGGTCCCGGCTCTGCTCGCCCTCACGCAGTACGTGGATTTGTGCATGCCGCGCGGCGGCGAGAGTTTGATCCGCGCCGTGACCGATTGCAGCAAGGTGCCGGTGATCAAACACTACAAGGGCGTCTGCCACGTCTTCGTCGACGCCGAGGCCGATTTAAAAATGGCCGCGGACATTGTGATGAATGCGAAGGTGCAAAGGCCCGCCGTGTGCAACGCGATGGAGACGTTGCTCGTGGACCAAGCCGTTGCCGGAAGTTTTCTTCCGATCATTGGCGTACGACTGGATGAAAAGCGAGTCGAACTCCGGTGCGATGAAACCTCACTCGCCATTCTGAATTCCGCACTCGGCACACCGCATTGTGCACTGAAGGCGGCCGCCGAGCAGGATTGGTTCACGGAATACAACGATTACATCCTAAACGTGCGCGTGGTGGACGGCGTACAGGCGGCGATTGACCACATCAATTACTACGGCTCGGCCCATTCGGACAGCATCGTGACGAGGAATGAGGCGCGGGCAAATCGGTTTCTCGCCGAGGTGGATTCCGCTACGGTATATTGGAATGCCTCGACCCGTTTCACCGACGGCGGCGAGTTCGGCATGGGCGCGGAAATTGGCATCAGCACCGACAAGATTGGCGCCCGCGGTCCCATGGGCTTGGAGGAACTGACCAGCTACAAGTGGCTGGGGCTGGGCAACGGACAAGTGAGGACTTAATGCGCGACTGAACGAGCCGGAATGGGACGCCAATGTTCGATCCGCCGGCATTCGGCGACAATTGACTGCTAAAATATTCGTGGACCCCAACGTACAGACAGCAATTAACCGCGCCCGCTTTGTCCGCGAGACACTACCTGCGGGCGGATTGTTCGCCGGGCAGGAGTGGCGCATCACGCCTGAGCCGTTTCCACTCGGCGCGGAGTTGGCGAAGGAAATCGAGTCGCTCGGGCGCGTGCTGCTACAATTCTATCGCGCGGTCAACCTACTTTACCGGAAGAGTGTCGAAGCCAAAATGCCCGCATGGGTGGCCCATTGGCTCGACCTTGGCAAACCCGCCGAACTGATTGCGTGGCAACGTTCGCCCGCGTTCAAGAACGAGGTGCCGCGGGTGATCCGTCCCGATCTGCTCCTCACCGAAAACGGACTGAGCGTGACGGAATTGGATTCCGTACCCGGGGGCATTGGGTTGACCGCCTGGCTGAACCAGACTTACTCCAAATCTGAAGTGCGCGGGGAGCGGGCAGAAGTCATCGGCGGTGCCGACGGAATGTTGCGGGGCTTCGCGAGCATCTTTGGCGACGCAAAGCGGGTTCATCTCATTGTTTCGGAAGAGGCCGCCACGTATCGGCCCGAGATGGAATGGGTGGCCCATCAACTCAGCAATTCAAAATTCAAAATTCAAAATTCAAAATTTACCGATTTTGCCGAAGGTGACGCAGTTTATCGCTTCTTCGAATTGTTTGATCTGTCGAATGTGCCGAATGCCACAGCAATTTTTGAAATGGCCGCGGGTAGGCGCATTCGCCTCACCCCGCCGCCCAAACCGGTGTTCGAGGAAAAAATGCTTTTTGCCCTGCTGTGGAATCGAAATCTCCACGGGTTTTGGCGCCAGGAATTGGGCGAGGGTTTTCTCGCCCGGCTTAAAAACCTCGTGCCCTACACCTGGGTCGTGGATCCCGCACCGCTGCCACCGCACGCCGCGATTCCCGAACTCAACCTCACGGACTGGCAGCAGCTCAAGACGCTATCGCAAAAGGACCGCGACTTGATCTTGAAGGTATCCGGCTACTCCGAGCTGGCCTGGGGCGCGCGGGGCGTTTTTCTCGGCAGCGACTTGTCGCAGGCGGATTGGGCGCAGGCGGTGGATGATGCGCTAACGCAGTTCCCCCAGTCGCCGCGCGTGTTGCAGCGCTTTCACAAGCCGGCGCTCGTCGAAGCGCGATGGATTGATTTCGCGGCCAACGCAGTGGTGCCCATGAAAGGCCGCGCCCGGTTGTGCCCCTATTACTTTGTGGCCGGCGAAGGCGACGCAGCCCGCCCCGAACTCGGCGGCGTGCTGGCCACGATCTGCCCCGCCGACAAAAAAATCATCCATGGTATGACGGACGCCATTCTGGCGCCGTGCAGCGCATGAACCTTTACGACGTCGCGCATTACGCGCTGCTCGCCTTCGGGTCCTTGTTTGTGATCGTGGATCCGATCGCCACCGTGCCGGCGTTCTTGGCGATGACACCTCGAGACACGCCGGAGCAACGCATCCGCACAGCGCGGCTGGCTTGCGGGGTGATGGCCGGAGTGCTGCTGGTATTTGCGTTGGCGGGCAAAATCATTTTCAAGTTCCTCGGCATCACCATGCCGGCTTTCCAGATTGCCGCGAGCATTGTGCTATTGATCGTGGCATTGGACATGTTGCGCGCCCAGCGTTCGCGAGTGCAAGAAACCTCGGAAGAAACCAACGCGGGGGCGGAGAAATCCGACATCGCCATCACCCCGCTCGCCGTGCCCATGCTGGCCGGGCCGGGCGCGATTTCGACCGCCATTGTACTGCAATCGCAGGCGACCGGGGTCGCGCATTCCGTGGCGCTTTGCATCTGCATTATCGGTGTGGCGTTCGTCAGCTACCTCATCTTCCGCATCTCGGCACACGGCGGGCGGTGGTTGAGTCCGATCGCGACGAAGGTGCTCACGCGCATCATGGGGCTGTTGCTCGCGGCCGTGGCCGTGCAATTTATGATCAATGGATTGAAGGGCGTCCGGCTGGACTGGCTGCAACTGTAGCCCGCCGACGGCCCGGAACCAGGTTTCGGGCGTGTGTTGCACTTGGTTCCGGTTTAGTTTCGCGGCGTGAAAATTCTTTTCATTGGTGACATCGTGGGGGAACCTGGCCGCACGGCGGTCGAAAACCTTTTACCGAAGTTGCGCGCGGAGCACAGCCTGGATTTCATCATCGCCAATGGCGAGAACTCCGCCGGCGGCTCCGGTATCACGCCCAAGATGGCCGAGGAAATTTTTTCGGCCGGCGTGGACGTCATTACCAGTGGCGATCATTTGTGGGATCAGAAGGAGGTGATGGAGCTGCTGCGCCAGGAGCCGCGTTTTGTGCGCCCGCTGAATTATCCGGCGGGTACGGCCGGATCGGGGAGCGTGGTGATCCAGAAGGGTTCGCTGCCACCGGTGGCGGTATTGAATTTGCAGGGCCGAACGTTTATGCCGGTCCTGGAGAATCCCTTTCAACTCGGACGCGCGGAAGTGGAGCGCCTGCGTCAGCAAGTTAAGATCATCTTCGTGGACATCCATGCCGAAGCCACTTCGGAAAAAATTGCGTTGGCGCGAATGTTGGATGGCCAAGTCAGCGCGGTCATCGGCACGCACACCCATGTGCAGACGGCGGACGAACAAATATTCCCCGGCGGCACGGCCTACCTGACGGACGCCGGCTTCACCGGGCCGCATGAAAGCGTCCTGGGTCGCGAAATGGAACCCATCATCAAGCGCTTCCTGACCAACCTGCCGCAGCGTTTCGAAGTGGCAAAGGGACGCGCCTTACTGCAAGGCGCGGTGGTGGAAATTGATGATGCCAGTGGGCGGGCCCTCCGGATCCAAAGATTATCCGCCGCGGCGGGCGAGCGGCCACCGTGCTGACGTGATATTGTTTTCTCGCAATTCGGAAGGCGCGCATTGGCACTCTGGGTCCTCGCCGACAGCCGTTCCAGGCCACAGTTCAAACGGCTCAAGGAAACCAGGGGGATGGGAGCGGTCGCTACTCGCTGGCAGCGAAAAGGCGGCCGGGAATTTTCCCGACCGCCTCAAAGCTCCTTCGTAAACGACGTCCAAGCGGTCAGAGCTTGATCCGATAGAACTTCGTAGCGCCAGTGGTGGTCACCGTTAGTGGGGACTTGGCGCCGGGAACGTCGGTATAGGGGCCACCGACCGCGGTAGCCTGTTGGATCACTCCCACCGTCCAAGTCAGCGTCAAGTTGTTCCCGACTTGTGTAGAGGACAGAGTGAACGGCGCCCCGGTGAAGCTGAGATTGCCATTCCCCGCCATATAAAGCGAAGCCGCTTCAATTGCAGTGAGCGCTTTCTTCCAGATACCCAGATCATCAATATTCCCCGACCCAGACTCCCCATAGGTCCCGGTGGGATCCTGACCAATGCTCATCGGTCCGCCGGTGTCGATGCTCGCGGTGGCTGCGGTGGCCGAAGTACCGGCCTGTTTTTCGAACTTTACGGCTACGCCATCGAGATAATTTACGTTGCCGGCTTTACGGTCGAAGACATGCACCAAGTGATGCCAGGCCCCGTCGTTGATGGAACCGATTTCGCCACGCCCACCCACCCCATTGCCCGCCGTATCATAAATGGAGAAGGCCCAACCACCCGGAAATGGAGTTGCGCCATAGCCATAGGTGTAGGCGAATACCAACCCGGGAGCGGCGAAGGTAGAACCTACGCCAGTGCAGAGATAGGGCAGATCGCCAAACGTCATGTTGGCAGGGGTCCGGATCCAAAGCGCCACACTGAAGTTGACATTGGAACTGAATTGCAAGTCCGGACGATCACCCAAGGTCACATAATCATTGTTCGGCACGGTGGCGTCGGTCGAGAACGACAGAGCCTGGCCGAGTTTGCCATCCGGCACATAAGTTGGGGTGGCGGCGTTGCTTGAAGTGCCGCTGATCTTAATCCCGGTGCCATTGTTACCGCGTCCAGTCGCGTCGATTAGGCTATTGTTAAATGGCAGGTGGAGAACCAATCCTGGAATTGCGGGGGGGCTGGTTGGTGCCGGCAGCACGGTGACATGAGCGGTGGCACTGACCACACCCGGATTAATGCCGTTGGTAACGCCAACTGAATAATCAGCATCATCGCCCGGCGCCAAGGCAGCGAGCGCGTAGGAAGAGTCCGTGGCTCCCGCGATGTCCAAGCCGCCTTTTTTCCATTGATAGGTCATCGGTACCGTGCCATGCGCTGCGACGGTGAGCGTAACCGGGAGTCCAACGAAATTGCTGATGGACTTGGGTTGGAGGTCCACAACGGGTGCCGCACTTGGCCCGTAAGCGGAAGCGTAATGTGCAAGAATTGTGGGCTCGCTCAGTGCATAGCTGTACGCCGCCACTTCATCAATGCGACCGTTGAACCCGCCGTCATAGTCGGGCGAGTTCCCCAAGTGCTTGGACCCAATGCTGACCGGGGCGGTCGAAGCGCGCAGCCCTGCCGGGCGCGTGCCCCCAGTACCGGAAAGCACGCCGTTGACATAGATACTGAGCTCTCCGAAGGAATCATTGTAGACGCCGACGATATGTTGCCAGGTGCCGTTGGGGCCGACGGTGGCATCGGCCTCATAGAGTGAGTTGCCGCCGCCCCGGGTGAAGAAGCGATAGTTTCCGCCCACGACATCAATCGCGAATTGTTCGCTGGCAGTCGTGCCGGACGAGCCGTTCCCCTTGGCGATCAGCGAGGACTCATCGCTCTGTCCAGCGGGCCCATTGGCCCAGAGTTCCAAAGTAAAGTTGGTATGCCCTTGGAAGTTAACCGTAGACCCGCTGATGTTGCCGACATAACTATTTGCACTGCCGGAAAACTCGACGGCTGTGTTGGGATCAATCGCGGAAAAGCCGGGTTGGCCGAGCGTGGCGGCCACGTAAGTGCCGTCATTTCCGCCGTAATTATCTTGAGCTACCGGGCCACTGGATTCCCCAAGCCGCCAATAGGCGATTGGCGCACTGGCGATCACCGAACCCGGATAGCCCGTGGGTATCGGCAGCGCTATGAGCGCCACCGAAACACTGTTCGAGGATCCCGCCTCGTTGTTAAGGGTGCAACTGTAATTGGCCGAAGTTGCCGTACTCACGACGCCCGTGTACGAGGAAGCCGTAGCCCCTGGAATCGGCGTGCCGTTCGTGTTCCATTGGTAAGTTATCGGCGTCGTGCCCGCCGCCGCCACGGAAAAACCAAATGCCAAGCCCGTGTAGCGTGTAACGGCAATGGGCTGCTGCGTGATGAGAGGTTTGGATGCGACCACGACGAAGCTGACTGAACTGGTCGTAGAACCATAGGGGTTGGTGACTACCGCCGCAACGGTCAAGTTGCCAGCCGCCAAATTATTTAAGATCAGGTTAGTGGCCGTCACTCCGGTCGAAATGCCGTTGCTGAGCCATAGGTAGCCCAAAGTTGGACTACCTTCCGCCCACACCGAGAAGCTACCGGAAGACCCTTTATAGACCCCGGTTGGGACGGCCACCGGCTGCGAGATCACGGGTTTTACCTGGGCGGCGTTGTACAGCGCATTCACTGTGGCGCCCGACAGTGCGGTGCCAAAAATGGCAGGCTCGTCGATGGAGCCGCCGAAGAAAAGACCTCCGAGTTCGAGTGGCAATGAGGCGTCAGGGGCCGGACCGCTGCGGGAACCGATGGACCAACGGCTCGTCACATCCAGCGCGCCGTTGGCGCTGGGAACGGAGCCGGCCAATACTCCGTTGCGATAAAGATTCCAGTTCGCACCGTCATAAGTCCCGACGAGGAAGACCCAGTTTCCAATGTCGCCGGGAGGCATCGGAACCAGGACGGCGTCATAATAACCACTGTTGTCGGTGACACCGACTTCGTAATAGTTACCGTCGCCAGCCCCACTGCCCGCGACACCACGGGATAGGCGCAGGAAGGTTTCCTTGTGATCCAGATCCCACCCGTGGGCGATGATGGTGCGGAAAAAATCCTGAACGGACGGTTTGACCCAGGCCATCATGGTGATATTACCGGAAAAGTGCAAACCGGCGGCGTCTGGCAGCCCGATATAGCCGTTCGCCCCATCAAACGCCACGGCACTGTTGCCGGCGCCGAAACCGGTATAGCCCGCACCACTTTGGCCAGTGAGCGTGCCCCACATATTTGTGCCGTCCGCCGCACTGCCCAAACTACCGCTGTTGGCCACGATCGGAAACGTGCTCGGATCTGGAGGGGTGACGGCTGCTTCCTCCATCTCCCAATAACCGACAGGATTGGACGCCAGGACTTGAGTGTGATAACCAGCGTTGTTGGTGGTGGCGGCGTCGTGGTGGGCAGCAACAGTTCCAGCGGAAAGGACCGTATTGTAAACCGCCACTTCATCCATCCAACCATCCCAAGTCCGATTCCCGCCATGACCCTGGCCGGTGGCGTTAAAACCACCGGGCGAGGGCGCATCGCTACCGGTGCCGTTCAGCGGCGTCGCACCAATGCGCAAAGTAGATTGCGTGTTCGGCAGCCAGCCGGTGGTCGCGGCGCTGCTGGGCGTCGTATTCACCAATACTCCGTCGACGTACATATACACCGTCGAGCCATCGTAAGTCACGACGACGTGCTGCCAAACTCCAGCGACGGCGTTTCCACTGGTAGCCGAACAAGTTGCGGCGTAGCCGCTAAACAGGCCGAGGCGGAACTGCCACCGCCCATGAAAATCGACATAGACGAGCCAACCAGATCGGTTGGCGCCACCATTCCAGTTATTGTTAAAGGAAGATATCGGGCAGACTCCGGTAGTGTCAGATGCGGGCAGAGAATTGGGTTTGGCCCAAAACTCAACGCTAAACGGAGCGGCTGGGTTCAATCCAGAATTAAATGGGATTTCAACCTTTGAACCGCCGTAGGCGATGGTCGATCCGGAGTTGTTCAAGCGGATGGAACTGCCGACGATGCCAGCCTGACCTTTTCCAACATCCAACACCACGGCACCATCCACAACACTGCCAAGGCTACCAGAGTTGGCCACCGAGTTGAGCGGCGCGGCGGCGGCAGTTTCGTTGAAACGCCAATAAGCCAGGGGATTTTGAGCGAGGACATCGGCAGCATAATCTGCGCGGACTGGCGAGGCGGAATAAAGCGCCAGCAGGAGCGCTCCGGCGAGGATCGGCCTCGAATTAGGATGGTTGAGTTTCATAAGTGTGACTAGTTTTGCTTACAGTTATTTGGGGTTTGAGTTAACGGATGCGACGAGCCACTCGGCGGGGGAGACTGAAAGCCAATTTTCGAAGCGGTGGACCCATAGGTCGCGAGGGGAACTAATCCAAACGCCATTATTTGCAGCGACGGGTGCACAAATGGGTTCTCTGATTCGGGGTATTGACGATTGTTACGACCATAGCGAGCTTACTCGTCTCAATAAGGCCGGGTGGAATGCTCTTGCAGCCACCCCACATCCTGGTTGCGAGGACTCGGGGTTTGCGTACTGCCGTCGAAGAGCAAGGCACCCTTTTTAAGCAGCGGAACGGTGCGGGGATCCCGCCATTTCTTGATTTCTGAGTGGCCGTCGGCGAAAGAAAACCCGCACGCAGAGCCATGGTAAGCTCCGGGCATGTCGGCTAACTGATAGGCGCCGGGATTGGTTGGGCTCGTCCGCGTTGCAAAGCCTTTCATTTCTGTATAGAAATTTCCCCAGTTAATAGCGTCTTCTCGCTCATCAAGAAAAACAAAAATTTTGTCCGCCCCGGGAATATTTAGGTCGCTGGATTTTTTGTAAAGATGCCAGGTCTTGTCGTTAAACACCCCGACCCCACTACCTTTAAATCCACCCAAATAGAGGTTCATAACCATCGTACGGACTCTTGGTTTCAACGCGCCCGCGACAGCCACAGCCGAAGTGTCGGAAGGGCACTTGAAAATACCGAGGGCTTTTCCACAGTAGGGCCACATCGGACTCCGGAAAATATCGATGCTCGGATCCCAATTCGAAGGGTTAGAAGTGAAATCCAGCGTGCCGCTCATCCAGACCCCCGGTTGGAAGGAAGTCGTGTCGCCGCTCGCATACAGGAGCACTTCCCGATTATCGTCGGTGTATAGTCGCCATGCGAGAGCCAACTGGCGATGGTTTGATAAACACTGCACGCCCTGGGCTTTTAGTTTGGCTCGACTTAGGGCCGGCAAAAGCATCGCAGCCAAAATCGCGATAATAGCGATCACCACCAGCAATTCGATGAGCGTGAAACCCCGGTGACGGCTCAGATTTTTTCCGATTTGGATGTCTGGCGTCGTCATAAAGCGATAGCAGGGTTGAGTTCTTTCCAAGGAGCGGGTTCGGATCTGATTAATGGCGTCTTGACTGGCTGGCAAGCTCCGCCGGCTCTCACCATAACGATCGAGGTCAAGCGCCCGGAAGTGGGGTACGAAGGATCGCAGACACTACTTTTACTGCACGTTCTTGGGTTTAAGCCCATACCGATCTCGGGTTACTCTGTCGCCACTGGGTTACAACTGTGCAACAAACTTATGCCACTACTGAATCCTCCAAGGCAATTAGTCAAGTCTTTTGTCGTTTTTTCACAATCTTTGTTTTAGCCTTTGGCGCTCACGGCTTCTACTTGGCGGCTCTAACTGCCGAGCTGCGTCCCGTTGTCGTCCGAATCTCGCAGCTTGAGTGGCTCGGGTTGGGTGTCCACGAGCCGCATTGCTTCACCCTGACATGCGAGCCATCCTAACTTCCATTGATGAAACCATCCACGGCCACGATCGCTCCTGACAAGCAAGCTGCG
>JANXWY010000357.1 GCA_025350905.1 Verrucomicrobiota bacterium | reverse complement strand
TTCTCGCGGCGTGTGGTCTTCTTTTTGGCGGCAAACTCGGCGTGCGTGAAACTGGTCTGGTGGGTCATGCAACACAGACGAGAAAATCAGCCTCCTCGTTCAAAAGAAATCCATGCGGATTAAATCAGCGTTTCCCTAAACATCGATGACTCCGAGCACGGGCGGGACGCAGGTTTCCACTCGGCTTCGCTTCGGAACGCACGTTTAAAGAGAGCGGGCTTCACTTTGGTGGAGGTCTTGGTCGTTATGGCGCTCATGACGATTTTGATGGTCAGCACGTTCAGCGGAATTTTTTCCATGAAGCTCGGCTCGAGTCGCTTGGCGGATTTCACGGCGATGACCGCAGTCGCCGAAGCCAAAGTCGCGGACATTCGGGCCGCCACCTACAACCCACCCAATTATCCATTTGGTTCCTCCACCACTTATCTTACGAACACCGGTTCGATTGCACTGGATCGGGCCGGGGCCACCTTCTTTGTTCCCGGCACAGTCGTTTCAAAGATCGAGCTGGTGCCATCGGGCCATCTGATTACGGTCACCGCCACCTTTCAAACCCCGGGCAAGGCGATTTCAACCACGTTGCAAACGGTCGTCAATAAATTCTCCGGAGGCCAGCAATGAGACTTCCGCTTCTAGACTCGGTTGCAGCCCGTGACCAGACACGTCCAGCGCGATCCGGTTTCACTTTGGTTGAAGTTCTAGTCGCTTCAGCCGTTGGGATGCTCGTCATCGCTGGGGCGATATCTTTTTCTTACTTTGCGGGCGGGTCCTTCTCGGGAATTACCGCCCAATGCGTGCTAAATGGTCAGGCGGGTTACGCGATGGAGTTGATCCAAACCCGCGCCCAGTTGGCTACGAGCATTTCGAACGACGCTTCGGGCAACATTCTGACGCTGGGTTTCGACGACGATCCGAATGTGGATTCCAATGGGGATGGCATACCCTACAATGACCAGAATCATTTTGAACAATTCAAATTTCTTGGCGTAAACACCACCGATGGAGCTGCCTGTTCTGCGAATAGTTTGGTTTATATTCCCAACACCGCCGCCAAGGACATTCAGGTGCTGATACCTAAGGGGACAAGAAATCTACCCGGCAATAACATTTTTACCGTCAAGGAAAGTGCGATCGCGATCGTTCGTTTCGGAATCGCGGATGCGAACGCGCAGGACAACTACCAAGCGATTGATATCCAAGGGACCGCTGTCGCGCTAAACCGGCCCACCTCGACGAACGTCGTCAGCATTCTACCTTGAGCCTAGGCACCACCCATGAGAATTAAACTCAGCAACCGACAACGGCGCCGGCGTGGCTCCATCATCATACCGTATTTCATTCTCTTGCTCATTACCGCGTCGGCCATCGCTGGTCTGGGAGTTTTTGTCGCGCATTCGACTAACATGGCGCACCGGAGAAATGATCTGATCGCCGCCGCCGATTTCGCCCAAGGCGGAGCCGTTATTGCCTGCAGCGATTTGAACGAGGCCTTGACGAACCGGACGGGAACCATCAAGACAAAAGTGGAGGGTAAGGGCTACCAATGGAATTCTGCGCTGAGCACTTCTGCTCAAATGGTGTACCAGCGGACGATCACCGCGCCCTTCGCCGATCAGGCCGTGGCCGCCGAGATTTGGCTGCCGAACTCCAGCTCCCCATCGAGCGCAAAGATTGTGGCCCGGGCGATTACGGGCAAGGTAACCCAACAGGCGACGGTAAACGTAAAGATGTCGTGGGCTTATCCCGCCGCGATCATCAACGTTAGTGCTGGCACGACCTCGGCGACGATTGACAAGGCGACCGGCAAGAGCGGGAATGTGGTGGTGGATGGTTCCAAGAGTGGGCCCATCATTGTTGACGGCGGCCCGGCCCGGGCGATTCTGTCCAACGGAAGAGCCAACATCGACACGGCTTACGCCACGGTTCCGGCGTCCGCAATCTCTCAGACGAATTACAATACCGCGAATGAAGTGCCGGACTTTACCGCGCAAGGCACCGTCAATACGCTGTTCGACTTCAACCGGTTTATTGCGGTGGCGGACCTCACCACTAACACGCTCAATCCGACGCTCAACAATCATTTTACAAACTTGACCACATTTATCGCCGCCGCGAATGCCGCCGCCGTATCCGCCGCCGGGGCCTTGGAGGGGGTGATCGTGGTGGACATTGCGAAGACGGATCCGGACCTGAGCAATTTGACGGCGACCAAGCTGCCCAATGGAATCAACGTGAAAGGCACTTTGTTCTTCAATTTCGCGCCCACCTTCGGCCCCCTCGACTACGTGATTAATTCTGCCGCGATGAACATCAACCCGGCTAATATGGCGGGCTTGGTCGCCACCGATCCGAAGACCTACCCCAGTGGTTACCCGCCCGTTTATTACGATGTGACTAAGAACCCGACCAACATCGACATCACCGCGAAGGGCTTTGCGAATTTCGTGTCGGAAGATGATTTGCCGGCATTAATGTACAGCATCGGAACCTTGGACATGCATGGCAACGCCAACGTTTCCGGAGTGATGTACACCCCCAGTTACGTGGAAATTGAAAACTTGAAGGACGGCCAAATCCAATATTTCAAGGGCGCCCTGATCATGGGTATGGGTATGTTTTATCAAAACGTCCACAGCGCCACGTCCATAATCAGTTTCGATCCCCAAACCCTTGATGGCCTCGCTACCTTGGATGCCATCGGTAAGAAATTTGCCGTGACGTATTGGCAATAGCATGCATGCATCGCCGCTTTATAGTTTGCTATTCCGCTTTTTGGATTTGCGTGCTGGCGTATGGTTCGGTGCTGGTCCGCAAAAATGCGGTTGCTCACGCCAAACCGGACGTTACCCCCGGGGCGCGCGAGCCCAACCGTGAGGAAGCGATTCTTAGACGGTTGGCAGACTACGAGCGTCAAGCCAAGGGGCAACTCAATGGCTTGACCGGATTGGAGGCCAAACAGGCTTCGCGCGCCGAGGCCGCCAAGCACACCTACGAGGCGCGCTGTCGATTGCAGTTTGCAAAGTCCGCAGCCTGGTCGAATGTGCTAGCCACGAATAAACCGACGTTCGAATGGCTTCGACATCAAGCGGACCAATCGCCGAGCCAGTCAGCCCAGTGCACGATTTGCAACGGCAGCGGTACTTTCGCCTTTTGCATTCTCTGCGACAACAGTGGCAAGTGTCCAAGTTGCAAAGGTCGGGGCGTCGGCAATTACAGCGAAATCTGTCCAACATGCCTGGGGGTTGGAAAGTGCTTTTTATGCGCTGGCTCGGGCCGAATGACTTGTCATTACTGTGACGACGGCACCATCAGCCGCAGGCTGCCGCCCCCGCCTACCAGTCTGCCTGTTCGCTGTGATCCTGTTCCGGCACCGGTGACCGTTGCTGCGAAATCCAAGCCGGTGGAATTAGCGAGTTTGTCTCCGGCGGAAGCGCGCCGGATGCTCCTGGGGCCACAATTGGCCGGACCGCCTCCTGTCAACCGTCTGTATAATGGGCTGCTGTTGCTGTTTGCGCTGCTTCTGGGCCTGGTCCTGGCATTTCGAAAGTTCGCGGGGCCGCGCGACGAAGGCGCCAAGGCCTGGCAATTTGCGTCGTCAGCCGCGGCCAATTTTCCCATGGGAATTCGTGCCGAGGACAAAGATTTTGCCGAGTTCATCACCGCGTTTCCAAAGGGGACCTCGGTCCGATCGCCCAAGGACACGACCGCTGAATCAGCTAGTGCGGCAGTCGACACGGTCTCTGATTTTCTGGTTCGGGCGGCCAATCTCCTCGTCGCGCAGCGAAAGCTGCTCGAGGATATCGTTCGCGAGACCGATCCACCGGCCCGCCAACGAATCCTGGCCGATTTGCGCCGTGAGATATGTACTTTGAAAGGGGAAGCCGGCCTGCCGGAAGTGCTCCTCATCTGGCAAATGGCCGCCGCGTTGGAGGGATTGCTGAAGCAACTCACCGACAAAGTTGGAAATGTCACTGGTTCCACTCTGCGAACCGTTGCGGGCGGCGTGGACTTGCTGGTCGACTTATGCCAGCCCGGCTTCAAGCCCGACCTCTTAACAGCGCAGCCGCTCAAGTTTTTGGCGGTGGACGATGATCCTATCAGTCGCAAGGCCCTTTCGGTCGCGCTGAGAAAGGCACTGAGCCAACCGGAACTCGCGGAGGATGGGGTAGCGGCCCTTGCGCTGGCTACAAGTCATGCCTACGACGTAATTTTCCTCGACGTACAGATGCCAGGGATGGACGGCTTTGAGCTTTGTACAAAAATTCACGATACCGTGTCCAATCCCGCCACCCCGGTGGTGTTCGTTACCGTCCAGAGCGATTTCGAGACGCACGCCAACGCAACGCTTAGCGGCGGCTGCGATTTGATGGGGAAGCCGTTTCTCAGTTTTGAAGTGACCGTCAAGGCGCTAACCCTTGCTTTGCGCGGCCGGCTGCAAGCGCGTGCGTCAACGGCGTCGGCGGGTTTTGGTGCGAAAACCGCAGAATTAATTCTGCCTGCGCCGGAGAAAGCGCGTTGCGAATCCACAGGAATCCTGAACGTGCCGGCGAGGTCCACGGACTCTGCCCCGTCCAGCCAGTTGATCAATAGCGGGCCAACCCTGCCTCAGCCTTGTCTGGGAACTCGGCCCCCGGTTGCGGAGGACTTAACCGCGAGCCGCGAGTTACGGCCGGAAGATTTTGCCGATCAGTTTTTGACGCGGGCCGCGGCCCAGCTGGCGCCCGTGCGCGAGCTTTTTCAGTCAATTTTTCAGACCGCGGAGGCTGCGGATCGGCAGGAAATGCTGGCGGAAATTTACCTTTGCATCCACGCTCTCGACCCCAAGACAAACTTCACCGCGATGCACCCGGCGATTCAAATGAGTGCCGCGCTGCAAGGCTTGCTGCGGAAACTCCTGGAGAATCCAAAACACGCAACCCCCTCAACCCTGGTCACCGTTGCCGCGGGTGTGGACTTACTCCAGGATTTGTGCGTGCCGGGACTAAAAGCGGATTTGATGACCAATCCACCCATTCGAATGTTGGTGGTGGATGATGATGCGATTTCCCGGCGGGCGGTCGTATATGCGCTGCAAACGGCGTTTGAAAAGCCGGACGCCGTCGAGAGTGGCGAAGCCGCGCTGGCGCTGGCGGCCGAAAGACCGTTTGACCTGATTTTCCTGGACGTGCATATGCCGGCCATGGATGGCTTCACGACCTGCGCCAAGCTTCACGAATCGGCTTTGAACCGCGCGACGCCGGTGGTGTTTGTTACCGGCCAGGACGACTTCAACGCCCGCACCCAAATGAGCCGGAGCGGGGGCAACGATTTCGTGGGGAAACCATTCCTCATTTCTGAAATCACCGTCAAAGCCCTCACCTTCACCCTGCGCGGTCGGCTCGAGAAGCTTGAGGCGACCATGACGTGAGGTGGCGGTGACCGGACTACATTGCGCGCGGCCCCAGTCGCCTCCGAAACTTGACGTTAAAACTTGGTGTTCTTTTTTGCCACCAATCTATATCCACAGCGAAAACGTGCTATGGATTTAGTCTGAAGCCTGGGGCAGAGGAGGTTGTCGGCCGGGAATAAACCAGAAATTTCCACCGAGCTTTCGGCTAATCGCCCGCCCGCGTAAAAATTCGCAAGAAATCTCTTGCACTCGAACTTTCCTTTGCTAGTCTCTGCGTCCCTTGCGCCTAAAAAACGCCGAGGGCCAGCAGATTCGCGAGCCGATAACTGATCTCCACAGCGGAGTTCAGGAATGATGGTTCGCCAGCTCCTCTGGAACTTTTGATTTTATGCCAGTTAAATCATTTAGGCCGCTAACGCCGTCAACGCGATATATTACCATCGCGGACTTCAGCGACATTACGAAGTCCAAGCCGGAGAAGAGCCTGGTCGAGATTCGCAAGAAGACCGGCGGACGCAACCATTTCGGCCGCTGCACGGCGCGCGGCATCGGCGGTGGGCACAAGCAGAAAATTCGCCTGGTCGATTTCAAGCGGAATAAGCATGGCGTCGAAGCAACTGTGGCCGCGATTGAATACGATCCGATGCGGTCAGCCCGGCTCGCGTTGTTGGAATATAAGGATGGGGAAAAGCGGTACATCATCGCGCCGGTTGGCGTCACGGTCGGGGCAAAACTGATGAGCGGACCAGCCGCTCCGCCGGAGATTGGAAATTGCCTTCCGCTCAAGTCGATTCCCGTTGGCATATCGATCCACAATATTGAACTCACGGCTGGTCGTGGTGGCCAGATGGTTCGTTCGGCGGGTGGGGCGGCGACCTTGATGTCGCGGGGCGAAGGGTATGCGACGATTCGCTTGCCCTCCGGGGAAATTCGCAAGACCAGTGAGGATTGTTACGCGACGATTGGTCAGGTGGGCAACTCGGAACACGAGAACGTGATCCTCGGCAAGGCCGGCCGTTCGCGCCATCGGGGAATTCGCCCGATTACCCGCGGGGTGGCGCGCAACCCGGTCGACCATCCAAACGGGGGTGGTCAGGGCAAGAGCAAAGGCGGCGGTGGCTGGCAGCAATTGACTTCGCCCTGGGGTTTGCAGGCCAAGGGCTATCGCACCCGCAACAAGCAGAAAATCTCCAATCGCTTCATCGTGGTCCGCCGCGATGGTCGCCCGCTGAAGAAAATGTAAACGATTATGGGACGTTCGATAAAAAAAGGTCCGTTTATTGATGGCCACTTGATGGAGAAAATCCTGAAGGCCAAGAGCACTAATCAAAAAACACCCATCAAAACCTGGTCGCGGCGATCGATGATCACGCCCGAGTTCGTGGGCCTGACTTTTACGGTCCACAACGGCAAAATTTTTAACCCCGTCTTTGTGACGGAAAATATGGTCGGTCATCGGCTCGGTGAGTTCTCGCCCACCCGGACGTTCAAGAAGCATGGTGCTCATACCGCCAAGGCAGAAGCGAAATAGAATTATGCAAGTCCACGCCATCATGAAAAACGTGCCAATGTCCGCGCAGAAAATGCGCGAAATGGTGCGACAGATTCAGGGCTTGCCCGCCATGCGGGCACAAGCGGTGTTAAAAGTCGTGCCGCGCAAGTCGGCGCGGTTCGTGGCCAAGACGCTCGATTCGGCGATCGCCAACGCAGAAAATAACAACAAGGTCAAGCCGGAGACCTTGCGCGTGAAAGAAGCGGTGGCGGGCACGGCGACCTCCCTGAAGCGGTTTACCCCGAAAGCGCGGGGCTCGGCCGGGCCCATCATCAAACGCCGCTGTCACATCAAAATCACCGTTTCCGACGAGTAATCAGTATGGGACAAAAAACCAATCCAATCGGTCTCCGCCTCGCGGTCAATAAAGACTGGCGCTCCAAGTGGTATGCCGGGAAAAAGGAATTCGGCACCTTGCTGGCCGAAGATCGTAAAATTCGCGACCTGCTCAAGAAGAAGTTGGAGACGGCTTCCGTTCCGAAAATTTTAATCGAGCGCGCGGCCAGCCGTTGTCGCATTACCATTCTCACGGCGCGACCTGGCGTGGTGATTGGTCGCAAAGGTTCGGAAATTGACAAACTCAAAGAGGATTTGAGCAAGATGACGGGCAAGGAAGTTTACGTGGACATCGTGGAGATCAAGTCTCCGGAAATCGATGCCCAACTGGTCGCGGAAAACGTCGCCCTGCAGTTGGAGCGCCGCGTTTCGTTCCGGCGCGCGATGAAGAAAGTCTTGCAGACGGCCAAGGATTTCGGAGCCGACGGCATCAAGATTCGCTGTGCCGGTCGGCTGGGCGGTTCGGAAATTGCCCGGGTGGAGAAGTACCACTGGGGTCGGGTTCCGTTGCACACTTTGCGGGCAAACATTGACTATGGCTTTGCCGAAGCGAATACGATGTATGGCAAGATCGGCATCAAGTGCTGGATTTGCAAGGGTGAGAATAAGCCGCAAAAGGCGGCCGCACCGGCCCCGGTCGCTGCCAACTAAAATCTAGGAAGAGAATTTTGATATGCCGCTACAGCCAGCAAAAGTAAAGTATCGGAAAATGCACCGGGGCAGTCGGACCGGACTCGCGTATCGCGGCAGCACGGTGGCGTTTGGCGAGTATGGATTGATGGCCTTGGAACGTTGTTGGATGGATACCAAGCAAATCGAGGCGGCGCGGGTCGCTATTTCCCGGCAGATGAAGCGCCACGGAAAGCTTTGGATCCGAATTTTCCCCCAGAAGTCCTACACCAAGAAGCCGCTCGAGACCCGAATGGGCAAGGGCAAAGGACCGCTCGAATCTTGGGTGGCGGTGGTGCGGCCGGCGAATATTTTGTTTGAGGTGGACGGCGTGACGGAGGCTGTGGCGCGCGAGTGCATGCGGCTGGCGGCGACGAAACTGCCGATCAAGACCAAGTTTGTTTCGCGGCATTTGCACGCGGCCTAAGCGCCAATCGAGATTATGAAATTTTCGGAAATTAAAGACATGACGCAGGTCGAATTGACGGCCAAGAGTCGGGACTTGCGCCAGGAGATGTTCAACCTGCGCCTGCAACAGGCGAGTGCGCAATTGGAAAAACCGGCGCGGCTGCACACCTTGCGGCGTGACATTGCCCGGCTCGAAACCCGGGTCTCCCAACTGCGCAAGCAAACGGCTTAATTTTATCTGGTATGGCTGAAATTGAAAATTCAACGGTGACGAAGCGTGGCACGCGCAAGGAACGCGTCGGCGAGGTGATCTCAAACAAGATGGCCAAGACCATTGTGGTGCAGATCGAGCGGCGCTTTCCGCACGCCCGCTATAAGAAAGTCGTCACCGCCTACAGTAAATTTTACGCGCACGATGAAAAAGCCGAAGCGAAGGTCGGCGACAAGGTGCGCATTGAAGAAACCCGTCCGTTGTCCAAATTGAAGCGCTGGCGACTGGTGGCCATCGTGGAAAAAAGCAGTGGCGTGGAACGCGTGGCCGCCTAACTAAACTTTTATGCTGCAAATTCGTTCTCACCTTGATGTCGCCGACAATACGGGAGCTAAAGTGGCTTGGAACATCGGCGTGCTGGGCCGCAATCAGCGCTACGCCGGCATCGGCGATGTGATCAAAGTCCACATCAAGGTCGCCGCACCCGATGGCACCGTGAAGAAGGGCGAAGTCCATAACGCGGTGGTGTGCGCACCCGGCAGATCACCCGGCGGAGTGACGGTTCGTATCTGCGCTTCGACAGCAATGCCGTAGTCCTGATCGACGCGGAAAATAATCCGAAAGGCACGCGGATTTTTGGCCCGGTTGCCCGGGAATTGCGCGAAAAGAAATTCATGAAGATTATCTCGCTGGCTCCCGAAGTGATTTGAAGGTATGAAAAGTTTTCACGTCAAGAAAAACGATGAGGTGGTGGTCTTGTCCGGTTCGGACAAGGGCAAGCGGGGGCGCATCATCACGTTGCTGACCAAGAAGAGCCGGGTGATCGTTGAAGGCGTGGCCATGATCAAGCGCCACACCCGCAAGAGTCAGCAGCATCCGCAGGGGGCCATTGTGGAACGTGAAGGCTCGGTGCACATCTCCAATGTGATGAGCGCGAAAGATTTTGATGCGCGCGCAGGAAAGCGCGGAGCGGCCGCGGCCAAGGCGTGATTCCGCCACGAACGAAGATTGAACTCCGATATTGAGTTACGGCCAAAACCGTGACGCTAAAAAATGAAAAATCGACTTTACAGCAAGTACGTCAATGAGGTGGTGCCCGCCCTGAAGGCGAAGCATAATTATACCAATATCCATCAAGTCCCCAAGTTGGAAAAGATTGTGGTGAACATGGGAGTGAGCGCGTCGCTGGAAAAAGGGGCGATCGACGATGCGACCAAGGATCTCACGCAGATTACGGGGCGGAAGCCGGCGATCAGCAAGTCGCGCCACAGCATAGCGAATTTCAAATTGCGCGAAGGACAGGTCATCGGCTGCCGAGTCACGTTGCGCAAGGATGCGATGTACGAGTTTTTTGACCGATTGGTGGCCGTCACCTTGCCACGAATTCGCGACTTTCGCGGTTTGTCCCCCCGCAAGTTTGATGGCCGCGGCAATTATACCTTTGGCGTGGCGGATCAAACCGTTTTTCCCGAGATTGAAATGGACAAAATCAAGCGCCAGCAAGGGATGGACATCACAATCGTAACGAACGTGACGAGTGATGCCGAGGCGCAGGATTTATTGAAGCAGCTGGGTTTTCCGTTTGCGGAGAAGTAACCAAACAATTTTATGGCCAAGACATCATGGTTGGAGCGCAACAAGCGCAAGGCGGCGACGGTGAAGAAATTTGCCGCCAAACGGGCTGAACTAAAAGCCAAACGGGACTATGCTGGCCTCGCGAAATTGCCACGGAATGCCAGTCCAACGCGCCTGGTCAATCGCTGTTCAATGAGCGGTCGCCGGCACGGTTATTTGCGCAAATTCGGGTGTTCCCGACTGACATTCCGTGAAGCCGCGCTGAACGGTTTGATTCCTGGAGTGGTGAAGGCGAGCTGGTAATTTTATGATCGACCCGATTTCTGACATGTTGACCCGCATCCGCAACGCGAGCCGCGCCTTGTTGCCGGTGGTGGAATTACCGCATTCCCGCACCAAGGAAAGCATCGCCCACATTATGAAGCAGGAAGGTTATGTTGCGGACGTGACCGTGGAGGGCAAGCTGCCGAAAACGCTCAAGCTCCGCCTCAAGTACGAGGGCAAGAAAAATGTCATCGAAGGTTTGAAGCGGGTGAGCACCCCTGGCTTACGCCGCTATGTGGGGGCGACCGCGATTCCCCGGGTGTTGGGAGGCATGGGTGTGTCCATCGTTTCCACTTCGGAAGGGCTGATGACGGGAACCCAGGCCAAGAAGAAAAACATCGGCGGCGAATTGCTTTGTTATATCTGGTAAGGATTGAATTATGTCGCGCATTGGAAAACAACCGATTGCCATCCCCGCCACCGTAAAGGTGGAGGTGAAAGGCCAGAAAGTTCATGTTGCGGGGCCGAAGGGCAAACTGGACTGGGAATTGCCCAAGCGAACCAGCCTCAAGGTGGCGGACGGTAAAATTGTGGTCAGCCGCGATGGCGAGGACGCGCAAGCCCGGGCGTTGCATGGATTGAGCCGCGCGCTGGTGAACAACATGGTCAAGGGGGTAAGTGACGGTTTCATCAAAAAACTGGAAATTCAAGGCGTTGGCTTCAAGGCCGCGGTCCAGGGGAAACTCGTCAATCTGAGTCTCGGTTATTCGCACCCCGTCAACTACACGATTCCCGAACAAATCAAAGTTACGGTGGAGGAGAATACAAAGGTCACGATCGAAGGTCCGGATAAGCACATGGTGGGCAAAGTTGCTTCGGAAATCCGCGCCTTCTACCCGCCGGAGCCGTACAAAGGCAAGGGCGTTCGTTACGTCGGGGAAAAGGTCGAACGCAAAGAAGGCAAGACGGTACAGTAATGTAATAATTGATTTCATGGTCTCGGCCAAAACCGCGACCCGAGAAAAATGCAAACCCAAAAGAAACATCGGCTCAAGCAGTTGCGTCAATGGCGCATCCGGAAAAAAGTCAGCGGCACGAAAGAGCGTCCGCGCATGGCGGTGTGTTTTACCGGCCAGCATATTTACGTGCAATTTATCGACGACCGTGCCGGTCAGACCTTGGCGGCAGCCTCCACCCGCGCCAAGGGCGCGCCGGAGGGCAAACTGGCGGCGAATATCAAGAGTGCCACGACTATTGGCGGTCTGGCGGCCCGCACGGCGATGGATAAAGGCATCAAGGCGGTGGTGTTCGATCGCGGGGGCGCGCTGTATCACGGCAAGGTCAAGGCGCTGGCGGATGCCGCGCGCGAGGCCGGACTCAAGTTTTAACCCGTAACGGAGAATTATACTGTGGCAGATATAAACCCAACAGCAGGCCCCGGATCGCGTCCCGGACAACGTCCGGCCCGGCCGGGCGGTAGCTTCGGTGGCGCCGGGGGCGGTGGTCGTGGCCGGGGGCGGCGGACCACATCGGAAGCGCCGCAAATGAATTTTGACGGTAAAGGCGAAGAAGTCGTGGAAAAAGTGGTCTTCATCAACCGCTCTTCCAAGGTCGTTAAGGGCGGTCGCCGTTTCAGTTTCAGCGCGTTGGTAGTCGTCGGGGATAAGAAGGGGCGCGTCGGTTATGCACTCGGCAAGGCTGCAGAAGTGGCGGATGCCATCCGGCGGGCCGGTGAACTGGCGCGTCGACAAATGACATCGGTCTCCCTCAAGGACGCGACCATTCCGCACGAAATTTATTCCGAATATGACGGCGCGCGAATTTTGCTGCGCCCGGCATCGCCCGGAACCGGTGTCATCGCCGGCAAGACGGTGCGGGCCGTCCTGGAATCGGCTGGGGTGCGTGATGTCCTGACCAAATCGCTCGGTTCTTCCAACGCCGCCAATGTGGTGAAAGCCACCTTGAATGGTTTGCTCCGGTTGCGTTCGCGCGAGGAAATTTACCGCCGCCGGGGTTTGGAAATCAAAAAAGTGGCCGCGCCCGTGGCGCCGGAAGCGCTGCCGCCCGCCAATTAATTTTTTATGCGATTACACGATCTTAAACCACGTCCCGGCGCGAAGCATCGTCGCAAACGCCTCGGTCAGGGTGAATCCAGCGGTCATGGCAAAACCTCCGGCCGCGGGGGCAAAGGCCAGACCGCGCGCTCCGGCAGTTCCATTCGCATTGGTTTTGAAGGCGGTCAGATGCCACTCATCCGCCGGATTCCCAAGCGCGGATTTAACAATGCGCGCTTTACCACGCGCTATCTGCCCGTGAACATCGGGTCCTTGAACACCTTTGTCGATGGGGTGCGGGTGGACGAGGCGCTGCTGCGGCAGGGCGGGCTGGTCAATGGCAATGGTGATGGCGTAAAGATTCTGGGTAACGGAGAACTGACCCGGAAGCTGGTCGTGTGCGCGAATGCTTTTAGTGCCTCCGCAAAAACCAAAATTGAGGCCGTGGGTGGCAAGTGTGAAGTGGTTACGCGGCGCCAGCCCGTGACCAAACAGGGCTAGAGGGGGATTGCAGCGCATCATGTTCAGCTCACTCATTCAGACCTTCACGAACTGCTTCAAGATTCCGGAGCTGAAGTCGCGGATTTTGTTCACGGCTTTGCTGTTGGGCATCGTGCGGCTGATTTCCTTCGTGCGTGTGCCCGGCTTGGATGGGGCCGTCATCACGGAGTTTTTCAAAGCGCATACTGGCGACAGCGGCGGCGTCTTGGGCATGTACAGCCTGTTCACTGGCGGCGCACTGGAGCGGTGCTCGGTGGGCGCGCTGGGAATCATGCCGTACATCAGCGCGACAATCATCATACAGTTGTTGACCGCGGTTTACCCGCCGTTGAGCAAGCTCGCCCGGGAAGAGGGTGGGCGTACGAAGATCATTCAATACGGTCGATACCTCACGGTAATCCTTTGCTTTATTCAGGGCGCCTTCATGGCGATCAATTGGAAACATCCGGAAACATTGTTTCCGGGGATCAACCAGTTGGTGCTCTACCCGGATTCGTTTGCCTGGTTCTACTACTTTCAAACCGTGCTGGCCCTTACGACCGCCACGATGTTGTTGATGTGGCTGGGGGAACAAATTACGGAGCGGGGCATCGGTAATGGCGTGTCGCTCATTATTACGGTGGGCATTGTCGCCCGCATGCCGGCCGCCGTCTCCGCCACCAAAGGAATGTTCTGGCCGGGCGGCGGGTTGGAGCCGACCCATACCATTGTCCACGGTGCGGTTTTGCTCGTCATGCTGGTGCTGGTGATTGGCGGCATCATTGCGGTCACCCAGGCCCAGCGGAAGATTCCCGTGCAATACGCACAACGGGCGGTGGGGCGCAAGGTTTACTCGGGTGGCACCTCGTTCATGCCTTTGCGCGTGAATTATGCGGGCGTGATGCCGGTTATTTTTGCCTCTGCCATCTTGATGTTTCCGCAAAAACTGTTCCTGATGGTGAGCGGGGCCTTTAAACCACAGGACGGCGGGTTTGCCAAATTTGTTTCCGAAACGGCGGGTTCCATTGCGCGAACCCTGAACCCGGGCTCGGTGGTTTATCTGGTGCTGTTTGGATTGATGATTCTCTTCTTCTCCTATTTTTGGGTGGCCACGCAGTTTAACGAGTTGCAGATCGCCGACGACCTGAAGAAGAACGGTGGCTACATTCCTGGTGTGCGTCCAGGCCAGCCGACGAGTGATTTCCTGCATACCTCCATGAGTCGGATCACGCTGGCGGGGGCAATTTTTCTGACTTTAATTGCGGTGCTGCCCATCGTCCTGCAGAACGCGATGAAAATTCCGCATTCGGTGACCGACTTTTTTGGCGGGACGAGCATGTTGATTACAGTTGGTGTGATGCTCGATACCATGCGCCAGATTGAATCGCATCTGTTGATGCGCCATTACGACGGTTTTCTGAAAAAGGGCAAGATGCGCGGGCGCATCTAAGGAGGCTGGTGGGCTCGTGCCTGAATGGTCGCCCACTGTGAAAAAACCAAGCTTCGGATGTCCGGCCGATGATCATTCTAAAAACCGAGCGCGATTTGGAGCAAATGCGGCCGGCGGGGGCGGTGGCCGCAACGGTGCTCGAGGAAGTTTCGGCCTTCGTCAAACCGGGAGTGACGACGCGGCAGATGGATCAGTTCGCGGCGGAGCGGATCCGGCACCACGGGGGCAAGAGTGCATTCTTGGGCTATCGGAAATATCCCTGCCACTTGTGCATTTCGGTGAACGATGAAGTGGTACACGGGCTGGAGAATGACCGGCAGTTGCGCTTTGGCGACATTGTGAGTGTGGACTGCGGGGTGAATTACAAAGGGTTCATCGGGGACACGGCACGGACTATTGCAGTAGGCGGTTGCGGGGTGGCGGCGCAACGGCTTATGGATGTAACCCAACAGGCGCTGACGGAAGGCGTCGCGCAGGCGGTGGCCGGAAAGCGTGTGACGGACATTTCGCGTGCGATCCAGACCTACGTCGAGGGTAACGGCTATAACGTGGTGCGCGAATTTGTGGGGCACGGCGTGGGGCGGACGATGCACGAGGAGCCGCAGGTGCCGAACTTTGTGGACGCCCGAAGCAACCAACGCCTGCGCCCGGGCATGACGATCGCCATCGAGCCGATGGTCAACGCGGGCCGGCCCGAAGTGAAAATTTTGAAAGACGGCTGGACAGTGGTGACGCAAGATGGTTCACTATCCGCTCATTTTGAGCATACGGTTTTGATTACGGAAGGGGAACCGGAGATTTTGACATGGCCGTCCCAGATGCCTTCCAAGTTGAGGGTCGCGTGATCAAAATATTGTCCGACCGGACGTGGCAAGTGGAACTGGCGAACGGTCATCGGTTGCTGGCGTTTGCCACCGAACGGACGCGAAACAAATTTGCCGGCGTGACGCCGGGGGAAACAGTGAAGTTGCAATTGACGCCGTTTGATTTGTCAACCGGGCGGTTGCTGGTAGTAAAGAAAACGAATTAAGCATGAAAGTTCGAGCGTCGGTCAAAAAACTGTGCGAGCACTGCAAAATTGTGCGTCGCCGGGGCATCATTCGTGTGATCTGCAC
>JANXWY010000353.1 GCA_025350905.1 Verrucomicrobiota bacterium | reverse complement strand
TTCTCGCGGCGTGTGGTCTTCTTTTTGGCGGCAAACTCGGCGTGCGTGAAACTGGTCTGGTGGGTCATGCAACACAGACGAGAAAATCAGCCTCCTCGTTCAAAAGAAATCCATGCGGATTAAATCAGCGTTTCCCTAAACCATAAATACCCCAGCCCATCTTCCTCGATGTGGTCAATGATGTTATTTGGCAAACCTTGCTGGGTGGCGAGCGTGGTGAACCGGCCTTCCTTAAAGCGAACGATCCCATGCTCACTCGTTCCGATCCACAAGACTCCGTCGGCATCGTAGTGCAAGGCGAGGATGGAGTTGTGGGCGAAGCCTTCCGCCTGGCCGTAGGGCTTGAATTTACCGGCCTGGAGGTGACCCAAACCGGAACCCTGAGTGCCAAACCAGAGCTCCCCGGGCGCGCCGGATTCGATGGCGCGCACGGCGCCGGCGGCAGCATTTCCAAAATGCGCGAGGCGTTCCAGATGGTTGCTCGCATAGCGCATCAACCCGGCGCCGGTGCCGATCCAAAGCGTGCCGGGCGGCGACTCATGAAGCGCGGTCACGGGCGCCGACAATTCCGCGAGGTCGAATTGACGTACGAATTTTTCGCCTTCGAGCCGGAACAAACCACCGCCCCAAGTGCCGGCCCAGAGCCGATGTTGGCTGTCTTCCAGAACGGACCACACGAAGAGATTGGCCAGGCCGGCGCTCGTACCGAAGTGGGTCCACTGGTCGCCAGCCAAACGGTAAACACCGGCGCCTTCGGTCGCGGCCCAAATGGCCCCGTCGTGGGCTCGCGTGATACTCCTCACCGGCCAGCCGTCCCAATGGTCCGGCGGGGACAGCATGACGATCTTGCGCTCCCGCAACAGCACCAGCCCGCCGCTGGTGCCAACCCAGAGGTTGTGTTCGTGATCCTCCGCCAGGCAGCGAATCCAGTCTTGCGGCAAACCATTGGTGCGACTGAGGCGATAGCTGTTGCCCGATTCGTCCATCACGTATAAACCACTGAGCAACGTACCAACCAGCACCCGATGATGGGCGGTTTCGAGCATGGTGGTCACGAATGAATCGCCCCACGGAAACGGCCCGAGATCCTTGACCCATTTGCTTCCATTCCATTGTCTCACCCGAGTTACCCCCGCCACCCAAAAACCGCCGGCGCTGGCGCGCGTCAATTGGGCGTAATACTCACTGCCGAAATTCTCCGCCTGATACCCACTCGGAGTGATGCGGGCGGCGTTCCCGTTGCGTAACACGTAAATATGGTGATCCGTATCCGTCGCGAGTGCCGGCCTGACCGTTGGTTCCGCCGCCATTTGCAGCAGCGGCTCGAGCCGCAACGAGTCCCGCAACCGCAGGGCTGCGCCAAGCAAATTCAGCACCCAAAGGTCGCCGTGCTCGTCGTTCCCGAACGAGACGATGGTGGCGTTTCCCCAGACCCGCGGGTCCAAGACCACCGGCGCAAACTGCCCGTCCACGCAGCGAGTAACCTCGCCCCGATCGTGCCCGATCCAGACCGCTCCCTCGGCATCCTCATACAAGGCCGTGATGCGGCTGTCGTTTAGGCCCTTCGTGTTGGAGGCGTCAAAAACCCTAAAGTGGTTTCCGTCCCATTGCGCGATGCCGTTATACGTGCCGGCCCAAATGTAGCCCTGACGGGTTTGGAGGAGCGCCGTGACCGAGTCGTGCGGCAGTCCGTCGTCCGTTGTCAAGGTTTTGATCGCAAATTCCCCGTTCAAATCCGTCGCGCCGCCGGCGATCGGGGCGAGCTGTGCCAGCCCGGACACCGCGGCGAATAACCCCGCCGACAGGTGGTGCTTGAAGCTGGAACAAGGCATTTGATTGAAGCCGTGTTGTAACCTTTTGGGCCGAGATTATCAAGTTCCCCCGCGGGGCCAAATACCCCCGCCGGCAAGATCGTTTGCGATCGGAAGGATTATCAGGGTAATAGAGAAGGCTTGGTGGGGATGCTGTCTTGTGGGAGGGTGAAGATTTGCATAGCCCTTTTCTGACGTTCCGTTCGAGGCAATTCACTTCATTTGGTCGGGGTGGTTGGGGCTCTTGCCAGAGGGTTGAAGGAATTCAGGCTGGGCACGGCAACAGCGGCTTTTCGAAAGACCTTTCATCAGAAGTCAGCAATCGTTTTCACGTTGGTGAAGCTTTCGGGTTTGGAGAAAATCATCAAAACCATAAGGGGTGCCGACGACGAAGGGCCCGAAGCATATGGATGCAGGCGACGTTGACAAACAACCAGCTGGGCCAGTTTGTAATCATTTTTGATGACGTGCAAACTGACGCCGAGTCGATATGGTTATTTAAATTAGAACCGCACAAAAAACTATGAAATATCATCGTACCATCCAGCCATGGCTTAATTCGTTGGTCTTGGGCTGCGCGCTTGTTACGTCCGCACTCACCGGCCGCGGGCAGAACTTTGTACTAGACTTCGCTACGAACTCCATCTGGTCCACCAACACCGGTGCCGCCACATATAAGTGGTGGGGTGGATGCTCAACGGTCCAGGAGTTCGCGACGAACGACGTCGCCAATGACCCAACTTCTGGCTCCGTCAAATTCACCATCACGTGGCCTAACCCGGCCGGGCAAGGCGATTTTCAGTACGCCGTTGGCATGTCGCTATCCGGCATTAGCGGCGGTGGTGATATAGCGGTCAGCTTGCCAGCCATCAGCTACACCAACATGGAAATGGATATTCTCTGGGATACCAATGCTTCAACTGCAAGTGTGGTCGACCATCAGGCCGGCGGCGATCCCGCCGGTTTCGGCGTTAATTTTGTCGCGACCCAATGGGGCCAGACGTGGGTGCCGGCTGCCAACCAGCCGGTTCTCGTCGGGAACGGTTCTTGGGAGCATTTCACCATCCCGATCGATATTGGGTGGCCAAACATTCCCGGGATGCTGTTTAAAAAGTGGCGACCCAACGACAACGCAGGGGCCACTAATATGGCCGGCCAAGTCTCCGTGTTTTATGTGGACAATATCAAGTTTAACTACAACACCAATCAGGTCATTCCCAAGCCCACTGGGAGGTTTGAACACGCCGTGAAAGGCTTGAACATCACCGCCGCGAAGTCCGGGGACCAGTATCAGCGGGAGTCGGTTCGTTCGATCGCCGCGGAGACCGTACAATGGTTTGGAAACGCCAACCCGGTCACTTATTCGTGGACCATAGGTGGCTTCCCCAGCCGCGCAGAGGCGCCCGGGTACTTCGGTACATTGTTCTTGGCTCCCGATGGGAATGGCAACAAAACGCCCGATTGGGATAATGCGAACTGCATTGTGGTGGAAACGTCCGTGAATGGCAATGGGGAAGGCACCTGCAACTTCCGCTTCAAGACAAACGCGCCCACCTCCAACGGCGTATTGTACGGCACGGGTTTGCTCGGGCAACTGATCAATCCCAGCGGCGTGCTCGGCACGTGGAGTGTGACGTTCACCAACAACAGCCATGTCACTGTAGTGGGGCCGAGCGGCGGCGGCACCAACTTTGACATGGGCGCGGACGCCGCCGCGTTTTTCCAAACGACCACGCCCCTGATGCAAACTTACTTCGGTTTTCAGCCCGGCGGCGCGGCCAATATCGGAAATCGCGGGGTTTACACCCGGCTCAAAATCCAGAACGGGGCCACAACGGTGGTGGATGACACGTTCCCCGGACCGGATCTGGACGCGAACCTCTGGGTTACTGCCTTCCAGGCAGCCGATGCCGTTGCGTACAAGGTCGTGGACCAAGACGCCGGCTACTGGTTCAGCTGGAACAAACCCGATGGTTTTTACTCATTCATCGGAATTTCATCCAACGTCACCTCCGGCTGGGTAGACTCAGGATTGACGACACTTGATCTTGGCGCCCGCACTGGATCGTTCGTTGACACCAATGTCCTGGCCAACTTCCCACGCTCGGTCCATTTGCGATTATACGGCACGAATACGCCGTAATCCGCGTGCGAATCATCAGGGCGCCGCCCCAAAAGGGGCGGCGCTTTGTTATTCACCCCACTCTCTCCTGGTTCAGGCCCGCCAGCTTGGAAGCATAGCTTTCCCAATCGTCCCCGTCTCCAGCGCGATGATTGGGCGCAGTGGCTTCTACCTAAAGCACAAGTTAGTGCATCATGGACGAACGGTGGACTTGCTGGTGTCGGCAGGCTAAACAAGCTGTTGTCATCTGTTTTCACGACATGCGGATATCTGGCGCGTCGATTATCCTAGCTAGACCAATTCAGAAGAACAAAGTGAGACTCAGTACCAATATCAGAAAAAGTATTGAAATCTTCAAATGAAAGAATTAATTCAAACACGCTGCTAAAAGCAAACCCTATAACTACACCCGAGCGGTGGCGGGTTCCGGCGGTTCCGGTGCTGGCGGCCTTCGCCCGGGTTCCGATTGCAGTTCTTGTATCCTTCGCCCGCGGCATGGGTTTCACACGAGGAGCTGAACAATCTGGATTCCAAGCATGACAATTACAACTGCCTCCGTTCGGTTGTCCCTGGCACACAATGCCGCACTGTTGCTTTTTTCAGCCCAGGTTGTCTCGGCCCAAACTTCTTTGCCCGTCTACACTGATGACTTCGTCAACGGCTTCACCGATTGGAGTTGGGCCTTGCATAATTCCGCCAATCCTTCGCCAACCCATGACGGCGCCCGATCCATAAGTGTCAGCGCCGCCGTGTGGGAGGGAATCTCGTTTCATCACGCGGATATGGACACGAGCGCGTACCAGGATTTCTCCTTCTGGGCGCACGGTGGTACCAACGGCGGGCAGCGCTTGCAAATTTACGCGGAACTCAGTGGGGTACCGCAGCCTGTCTTCGTGCTGCCGGCGCCACTGACTGCCAATAGCTGGCAGCAAGCCACCGTCTCCCTCAGCGCGTTAGGCGTGGCAAACAAACCGAATCTTTCCCGCCTCAACATCCAGCTGCGTCCCGACGGCACCACCGGCACCTTTTACCTGGATTCCGTGCAACTTGGCGCAAAACCGCCCCCGGTAATGGTCAATGTCAGCGTGAACGCCACGCAAGCGCTCCGCACCGTGGATGCGCGTCACTTCGGTGTCAACCTGGCCATCTGGGACGGCTACTATGACTCGCCCAACGATGCTACCACCGCTTCACTGTTGAGCGAGATGGGTTGCCTCGCCGTCCGCCTCCCGGGCGGCTCTACGTCGGACGAATATCATTGGGCCTCCAACACAAGTTGGACCAACACCTGGCAATGGCCGACCTCCTTTCCGGATTTCATGCGGGTGGCCACTAACATTGGCGCACAAGTATTCGTGACCGTAAATTACGGCAGCGGGAGCCCGCAGGAGGCAGCCGCCTGGGTGGCCTACGCGAATGGCGATGCCGCCCTCTACGGCTCGGTGAATGACCCCGCCCTCGGAGTCGATTCCGGGGGCCGTGACTGGCGCACGGTGGGTTACTGGGCGCGCTTGCGCACGCTGACGGCTGCATCCAACCCGGATCATCAATTCGACTTTCTCGCCCTCGGCCGCAGCGCACCCTTGGGAATTAAGAATTGGGAAATCGGCAACGAGTGTTACGGCACATGGGAAAGGGATACCAACACCAGCCCGAACCACGCCTACACTTACGCCGTGCGGGCCACTAATTTCATGGCGCGCATGCGGGCGGTGGACCCCAGCATCAAGGTGGGCGTGGTCGGGGTTCCGGGGGAGAACGCCTACGCCAACGGTTACACCGACCATCCCGCCGTCAACCCGCGAACGGCGCTGACGAATTTTGGTTGGACACCCATCCTGTTGACCACGCTCAAGCAGCTCGGCACGAGACCCGATTTCCTCGTTCACCATGTTTATCCGCAGTGGACGGACGCGCTGAGTCCCGCCACCTCGCCGGATAACGATACGACGCTGCTGCAGTCCTCCGCCAACTGGGAAAAAGACGCGGCGGACCTGCGCCAACAAATTGCCGATTATTTCGGCCCGACCGGAACCAACATCGAACTCGTCTGCACCGAGAACAACAGCGATTCCGGCGCCCAAGGCAAACAATCCACCAGCCTGGTTAACGGCCTGTACTACGCTGACAGCCTCAGCCAATTGCTCAAAACCGAGTTCCGAGGATTCGTCTGGTGGGATCTCCGCAACAGCACCGACCGTGGCGGCAACTTCGCTGACTCGATCTTTGGTTGGCGCGATTACGGCGACTTGGGAATGATCAACGGCTTGAACACCCGCCATCCGAGTTTCTATGCCGCCAAATTGATGCAATGGTTCGCTCGGCCCGGGGACAAGATTCTTAACGCGACCAGTGACTACGCCTGGCTTGCCGTTTATGCAGCCCGCCGTGCCAACGGCGCCATCAGTTTGTTGGTGCTGAATAAAGCTAACACCACCAACCAAAACGCGCAGCTCGTTCTGAACGGCTTCACCCCAAGTGCCGCGGCTACGATCCGTTCCTTCGGGATCCCGAACGACGAGGCGGCCCGCACGAACGGCCCGGCCGCCGACCAAGACATCAGCGTGAACGGCATCGCGTACGCCGGCGCAAACTTTGTCTTTAGCTTCCCGCCGTATTCAATGACCTTGCTTACCCTGGTGCCCGACCCGCCGCGGCTGACTGCGATTTTGCCCGCGCCCGGCGGTCAATTCGTGTTTCAACTGCAGGGCCAGCCGGAGGTGCGTTATGTGATTCAAAGTTCAAACAACCTGACGAATTGGGTCTCCGTCCTCACCAACACATTGATTTCCGGGACGCTCAACGTCACGAATGTAATGGCTGCCACCCCGGCGCAGAAATTTTGGCGCGCCGTGTGGCAGCCATGAGGAGTTCCGCGAACCCGATTCGGCAGCCCCATCGGGGGCTTGGCTACCGTGAGTCAGGGCCGGGGAGCGGTGGCCTGACGTCATTAATTTCTTCCCCCGGACTTCCGCCCTTTTCATTGAACCAGCAGCGGGGTTTAATCTGCTGGTGGGAAAACTGCAGATCAAACCAGTTCAGGCTCTCGATGCTCCGGAGCTGACATGGTATTTGACGCTCCGGCGTGTCGCGGAACATGAACGCGCCGGGGTGTTGGTAGCCACGAACGCGAAAGTGGTGCAGAGCCTGTTGGTGAGCCGGTTCGCCGTGGTCTCCGCGTTGCTCACGCCCGCCTGGCTGGAGCGACTTGGCCCGCAACTCCGCGCCCGCCCAGAGGACATTTGTGTTTACGTGGCCGATCGGCCACTAATGGAAACAATCACCGGTTACCAACTTCACCAAGGCGTGCTGGCCGTCGCCAAAATTCCAACTCCACCGAGCTTCGAATCGCTCTTCACCCATTCGCCGCGTCCCTGCTTGCTCGCCGCCGTGGAGGGCATTGCCAGTGCGGAAAATCTGGGCGCCGTGGTCCGGAGCTGTGCGGCGTTTGGTGCGCATTTCCTTCTGGTCGGCGAGACCTGCGGCAGTCCGTACCAGCGGCGTGCGGTTTCCGGGTCCATGGGTTCCATCTTCGAGCAACCCGTGGTGCAGGTGACCTGCCTGGTGGAAAAATTGCAGGCCTTGCGCGCCCGCGGCGTCCGGTGTTGGGCGGCGCATCCGCGGCTCGGCGCCAAGAAACTGGCCGCCGCGGATTTGCGAGGCGACTGCTGCCTCGTGTTCGGGGCGGAAGGGCCGGGTTTGTCCGCGGCCGCTCTGGCCGCGTGCGACGACACGGTGGAAATTCCCATGCCGTCCTACATGAATTCGCTGAACGTGGCCGCCGCCACCGCAGTGTTCCTCTACGAAGCAACCCGACAGCGCGCGGCGGCCTGACTCGCCGGCGACGACTCAAGCGGCGCCGCAGCCGGAAGCGCACTGCAGCCGGAAGCCTCGGAAAAAGAAGTCCGCGCGCGCGAACAAAATGGGGTCGGACCGGAGTAGCTATCCGGGCAACAAAAAAGGCACTCTGAAAAATCAGAGTGCCTTGGAACCAAAGGTCAGCCTACTTGGCGCCCAAGATCGCATCCTTGGCGGCCTTGGCCACGCGGAACTTAACGACGCGCTTGGCCTTGATCTGAATGGCTTCGCCCGTGGCGGGGTTGCGCCCCATGCGCGCCTTGCGATTAACCAACACCAATTTGCCGAGGCCAGGCAGGGTGAAGGTGTTCTTCGCGTTCTTGTACGCGAGCTGCGCGATGAATTCGAGAATCTCCGCGGCCGCTTTCTTGGTGAGACCGCTCTTCTCCGCGAGTTCCGCGGCGATTTGTGATTTGGATAGTGCTTTTGCCATATTTCGTTTTGTGCGTTTCAGTTTGTATTGTTGTTGTCGACCACCCCATTAAAACCATTCCGGAGCGCCGCGCCAAGCGAAAAGCCAGCGATTTCGCATACTTTTTCACTATCCTCGAGCCCCTGGCCGCCGCGGTAATCCGGGGCAATAGGCGAATCTCTGTGACGCCGACTCGGTCGCTTGACGCGATCGACCACGACGAACACGCCCGGCCCTCAAGGTTGTCGGTTCAGCTTTTTTTGCAGATGAATGAACGTCCCCTTTTTGTTTCCCACCACGACATCCGGTAGATTGTCGCCGTTGATATCGCCAGCCACGACCTGGGTGCCAATACCCGAGTCGTTGTCAATCTCGTGCGGAACAAAGGTGACGCCTTTATCCGAGCCGCGAACTAACTGGAACCAGTAAAGCACCGCTGGGGCGTTCGGTTCGGGATCGCCATGGTTACCGTGCGCCCAAAACCGTTTTCCGGTCACAATGTCTTTCAACCCATCCCCGTCCATATCCACCAGGTCAACCGCGTGCAGTTGGGACCAAGAAAGACCGTCCGCGTTGGGTTTGGCTTCGGGATTGAGGATCAGATGCTGCTGGAATTGAATTTCGCCTTTGTCATCTTTCTGGCGCAGTTGCTCATACCAGGCCAGGCCGTAACCGTGCGCCGCCAGTGCCGTGATTACGTCGGGCAAGCCGTCGCCATTCACGTCATAGGCGTACATTTGCGAACCGCCCGGGGCCGAGAATTGAAACGCGTGAAAATTCCAGATCGGATCGCCAACGAGGCTGGCCGGCTGTTCCCACCAGCCATCTTTTTCCAGAATATCTTTGCGCCCATCCCCGTTCACATCCCCAAAACCCAAGCCATGGGTGAACCGCTGATACTTCTTGTCGGGCGATATGTTGTGCCAAGTCCATTGGTTCTCCGGGTGTTGCCAATCGGGGGCCGCATAACCAAGGAAGCCTTTGGACGAACAAATAATCTCCGGCTTGCCATCGCCAGTGAGGTCGCCAAACGTGGGCGATTCATTGTCGGTAACGTCGAGCGCGGTGTGCCGGAGCCAGTGCCCCGCTTTGCCTTTGGGATTTTCAAACCACCAGGATTCCTCCCCCGGAAACCCAAGGATCAGAATATCCGTCCAGCCGTCGCCGTTAAAATCGTAGGTAAAGGCGATGAAGTTCTTGGAATAAGTGTTGTTGGTGCCCAGCGCACCCTCGTAGCCGGGAATGGCTTCATCCGTCCCATCAGCTCGCTTGCGGGTGAATTTTTCGGTGGCGGGATAATACTCGTGCCGTTGCTTAAACTCCGGCCCTTCGTACCAAAATGGTCCGGCGACCACGTCCATCTTGCCGTCGTGATTGAAATCGCCAATGGCGGCCCCTTCGCTCCAAAATTGATCCGTGAGTTGGCGTTTCGTAAACGAGCGGCCGGCCTCGTCTTTTGCTGGAGTCCAAAGGGTCGACGCCCCGAGCACAACTAAAATCAAATAACGTTTCATATGCGAGTATGTCTGGCATTTCTCGACGGACGGGTCAAGGCGTGATAATTCCGCTGCGCTTCCCGCACGGCGTTGTCCGTGGCTCTTGCCCGGACGGGCTTGGCCCCCACCAGGAGAGCCAAAGGACGACATGAAATCACACTTGGCCGGGTTCCGGATGCACCCACGGGGCGCGATACGGGCGGCGCAGCAGGCGGTTGGCTTCCTCATCCTCCACCACGCGGCCTTGCGTCGCATCCCACGTGAGTTTGCGGCCCAGCTGCCGCGAGACATTGGCCAGGATGCAGGCCGCGCTCGAAATGCAGCCTTCTTCGATGTCGGCGACCGGCCGCCCGCGTGTGGTGATGTTCGCCAGGAGATCCCGCATGTGGCCGCGCACCGCAGAAGCGACGTGCCGTTCGAGATCCTTTTCAGTTTTGTCCTCGGGATATTTTTCGTATTCGAAAAGCGGTTCGCCCGTGAGCGTCGCCTCCGACTTTCCGGCCGGGTAAAAATCATAGCCGTTGACCCCGGCTTTGAGCGTGCCTTTGTCACCGTAAAAAATCGCCGCCCACGGATATTTGAGGTCGGGGGCGTCGCCCCAGGTGCGATGCGACCAGATGACCTGAAGATTACCGTAGTCGAAGGTGACGCTCTGCGTGTCGGAAGTGTTCGCCTTGCTGGCTTTGTCCACCAGAATGCCGCCTGCGGAGCTGATGGTTTTGGGCCAACCGAGCTCCATCATCCAGCGCACCATGTCGAACATATGCACACACATGTCGCCCACGATGCCATTGCTGTATTCCATGAACGCCCGCCAGCCGCGGGGATGTACCCATTGATTGTACGGCCGCAGCGGGGCCGGGCCGGTCCACATTTCGTAATCGAGATTCGCCGGCGGCGCGGTATCCGGCGGATTGCCGGAAGCGCGCATGTGGTAATAGCAGCAAATTTCCACGCGGGCAATCGTCCCCAACTTGCCCTCCTTGATGACGCGGTCGCGGGCTTCGATCAAATGCGGCGTGCTGCGGCGCTGCGTGCCGATCTGAACCACGCGTTGGTATTTCCGGGCCGCCGCCAGCATCGCCTGGCACTCGACCACATCCACTCCGATGGGCTTCTGGCAATAAATGTCCACTCCGGTTCGGCAGGCTTCAATCATCGGCAAGGCGTGCCAGTGATCCGGCGTGGCGATGAGTACCAAATCGAGATCCTTTTCCTTGAGCATGGCGCGGTAGTCCGGATAGGTTCGCGGCTTCCGTTTCGAGAGTTGGCGCGTGGCGACCAGGTCCGCCGCGTCGCTCAGCATGGTCTGGTCGACGTCGCAGAGCGAGACCACCTCGACCGGCGCCACCTGGATCAGGCGGAGGAGATCGATCTTGCCATACCAGCCGCAGCCAATCAGGCCGACACGCTTCTTCACGTCACCAAAATCAACGGCGTAACTGGGGAGAGTGGATAGGACCAGCGCGGCGGCGCTCCGGCGGAGGAATTGACGGCGGTTCATGGGCTGTTTTTAGTCAGAAGCGGGACGCATTACAAGTCATCTTTCAATGCGCTCCCGTTTCGCCGACCGGCCGGGACGACCCGCCATCACTCAATGACCAGAATAATCGTGCGGCGGCCCAGCGGGTCAAAATGGAAGCGGGCTGAACGCCAATCGCCACGGATTTGGCAAAGGCGTGCCTCTCATCAGGTTGATCGACCTGACAACACCGGTCAACCCAGCCATGATAAAGCGGATCCCGGAGTACCTGCTCAGGCAAGCAATCGAAGGCCCACGGGGCAAAGGGAGCCAGCCCAGCGGCCCGAATCCCAGGTCCATTCGGACGTGAATTATTTCCGCAACAAGGCGTATTCCATCGAATCCACCAGCGCCTGCAGGCTGGCTTCGATGATGTTCTCGCTCACGCCGACCGTGCCCCACTCGCGTTTACCGTCGGTGGAAGTGATGAGCACGCGGGTCTTGGCGGCCGTGCCTTTGGCCCCATTGATGATGCGCACTTTGTAGTCGGTGAGTTCCACCGCCTGGAGCTTGGGAAAGAACTTTACCAACGCGCGGCGCAAGGCGCCGTCCAGCGCATTTACGGGACCATCGCCCTCGGCCACCGTGTGGGCGATCTCCTCCCCGACCCGGACGCGCACGGTGGCCTCGCAAATGGATTCCTTTTTATCGCGGCGCATTGAGATGTGATACGTCTCAACGGTGAAGAGCAATGCCGGGTTGTGATCGATGATGCCGCGGATGAGTAGCGCGAGGGACGCCTCGGCGGCTTCATATTCGTAGCCGGAACTTTCCAGTTCCTTGACCTTGGCCGTTATTTCGCGCGTCTCGGGCGCGTCGACGGCGAGCTTGAAGCCCAGCTCCTTGGCCTTCATCAGGATGTTGGTGCGGCCGGACATGTCGCTCACGAGCACGCGGCGAAAATTGCCGACGGCTTCGGGGTTTATGTGCTCGTAGCTGCGCGAGACCCGTTCGATGGCATGGACGTGCATGCCGCCCTTGTGGGCAAACGCCGTCTGTCCCACCCACGGCGCGCGGACGTCATGCCGGACATTGGCAACTTCGTCAACAAACTCGGACAGTTCCTTTAATTTGGCGAGGGATTTGGCGGGCAGACACCGCAAGCCCAGCTTCAATTCCAACGTCGGGATGACGCTGATCAGGTTGCAATTACCGGTGCGCTCCCCGTAACCGTTGATCGTGCCTTGCACCTGGGTGGCGCCCGCTTCAATCCCGGCCATGGCATTCGCGACGCCGAAGCCACAGTCGTTGTGCGTGTGAATCCCCACCGCACACGTCAGCTTGGATTTGGCCAACGCTGTGATCCGGGCGATTTCAGCCGGCAATCGTCCGCCATTGGTATCGCACAGCACCACGCAATCGGCGCCCGCTTTTTCGGCCGCCTGCCAGGTGGCCAGGGCGTACTCCGGCTCGTCGGCGTAACCGTCAAAACTGTGCTCGGCGTCATAAATGACCGTCTTACCATGATCTTTGAGATAGCGGATCGTGTCGCCGATCATGCCGAGGTTTTCGTTCGGTTTGGCGCGCAACACCTCCGTGACGTGCAATAACCACGTTTTGCCCACGATGGTGACGACCGGGGTTTTCGCGGCGAGGATCAGGCGCATTAGTTCGTCGTTCTCCACGGCCACGCCTTTGCGCCGCGTCATGCTGAACGCGGCGATTTGGGCGTGCTTCCATTGGCGCCGGGCGGCCTGTTGAAAGAACTCCATGTCCTTGGGATTGCTGCCGGGCCAGCCACCTTCAATATAATGAACCCCGAAGGCATCCAGCTTCTCCGCAATCCGGAGCTTGTCCATGGCCGAGAAATTGATGCCTTCGCCCTGCGCGCCGTCGCGCAGAGTGGTGTCGTAGATTTCCACTTTGGGTTTCATTAAATTCCGCTCTAAGCGGGGAGACTTAATACGCGAAAAGGCAGGGGAAGCAAAGCTCAAACCCGTGAACCAATGCGTCGAGTGGCTTTTGCCGTCCCAAAAAATAACTTTGACTATAGCCGTTCTGACGTTAATTTCTGAACAGACAGAAATAAAGGAATTATGGCAAAACTAAGTTCAGTCCAACAGAAGTTCATCCTCCACTGGGGCGAGATGGGCACGCGTTGGGGCATCAACCGCACCGTGGCCCAGATCCACGCCTTGCTTTACATGTCGCCCCGGCCACTGCATGCAGAGGAAATTGCCGACACCCTGGCGGTGGCACGGTCGAACGTCAGCAACAGTCTCAAGGAGCTGCAAGGCTGGGGCATTGTGAAGCGGATCCATGTCCTGGGGGATTCGCGCGATCATTTCGAGAGCATGAAGGATGTCTGGGAGATGTTCCGCGTGGTGTTGGACGAGCGGAAGAAGCGCGAGATTGATCCCACGATGCGCATGTTGCGGGAGTGCATTGTCGAAGCCGAAAAAGACAAGGATACGGACGAATACACCGAGCAGCGACTCCGTGACTTGCACAACTTCTTCGATACCACCACCGCCTGGTACATCCAGGTGCGGCAATGGCCGACCAGCGCCATGGTCAAGTTCGTGAAGCTCGGGGACAAGGTTCTCAAAGTGCTGGGTCTGGGTGGTTGATTGCTGGAGGAGAGCCGTTGACGATGAATACGGACGATACAAAAGGTAAGGCCTTAGCCCGGGAAACGCCCGCATCTAGGGACGGTAGCCGCCGAAGTGGCTGGGTTTTCTATGACGGTGAATGTCGGTTCTGTGTTCGCGGAGCAACCCGTTGGGGCGGCCTTTTTGCGCGACGCGGCTTTCACTGGTTGCCGCTGCAAACGTCCGGCACGGCGGTGCGATTGGGCATGAACGAAGCCGCATTGCGCGAAGAAATGAAACTGTTGCACGCCGACGGACGCATCGTCGGGGGCGTGGACGCGTGGGCGGTGTTGTTCCGTTCGGTCTGGTGGCTTTGGCCGTTAGGCGCATTGCTCGGTCTGCCCGGGGGCCGGTGGCTTGGCGGGATCGGTTACCGTTGGGTGGCACGTAATCGCTACTGCATTAGTGACGCGTGTCGTATGCCAAGGCACAATCCCCTCCTTTCATGGCTGCCGCTGATGGTTTTGGTGGCGGCGGCATTCGTCCTTCACAACAGATTGCCGGCTTGGCTGTTTATGTGGGCGATGGCGTTCGCGCTTTATGCTGGCTGCAAATGGCTCACCTATCGCGAAGCTGTTGAGCAAAGAGCATGCGCGACTCCATGGCGCACCGCAGGCTATCTACTGGCCTGGGTCGGCATGGACGCGAAGCATTTTCTTGATGCGGATGCCTCTGTGAGGTTGCCGTGTGCAAACGAGTGGTTGTTTGCTACTCTGAAAACTTTGTTCGGTGCAGTGCTTGTTTGGTTTGTTGCGCGGTGCATCCCTCAAGACAACGAAATACTCACCGGTTGGATAGCGATGGTTGGAGTAATCCTCCTGCTGCACTTTGGTTTGTTTCAATTGCTTTCCCTCGCGTGGCGCACAGCTGGGGTAGACGCCCCGCCGCTCATGCAAAACCCGCTTCGCGCAGCTTCTCTGGCGGAGTTTTGGGGCACGCGCTGGAATACAGCGTTTCATGAACTTGTGCATCGCTTCACCTTCCGCCCCATGGCTCGACGGTTCGGGGCAGTGGAGGCGACGCTCTTTGCTTTCTTTTTGTCAGGCCTGGTGCATGAACTTGTTATCTCGCTTCCGGCGAGCGGTGGCTATGGTTTGCCGACCGGATATTTTGTGATCCAAGGTCTGGGCATAGCGGCCGAACACTCGCCCCTCGGTCGGCGCCTCGGTCTCGGTCATTCTTGGTGCGGTTGGCTGTTCACGATGTTGGTCACCATCGCACCGGCGTTCTGGCTTTTCCATCCGTCATTTATCCGCGGCGTCATCCTGCCGATGCTCCACGCCATCGGTGCAACCTGAATCAGAATATGAAACTCAATCTTACCCTGGCACTGCAAATCGCTGGTCTGTTTCATCTGGGTTTGATGTGCGCGGGCTTGCTCATGCCACGAGTCGTCAACATGCGTTTGCACCTCGCGGCGCTACCGCACTTCATCCGTCAATTGTTTTGGGTATATTACGCATTCATCGCGTTATGCCTTGTCAGCTTTTGCATCATCACTATTGCGTTCGCCGCTACGCTTGCAGCGGGCAGTAACCTGGCGCGCGCCTTGTGCGCCTTCCTCGCAGTGTTTTGGACGGTACGATTGATTGCCGCAACATTTGTTTTTGACATGCGGCCTTACCTGACGAACACCTTTCGAAGGATTGGTTATCACGCAATCAACATAGTTTTCGCCTATCTGCCCATCGTTTATGCGTGGGCGGCCTGGAAAGGGGGGAGGCCTTGAGCACTACCCAACTAAAACTTTCGGCGTGGTGCAACTGGTTGAAACAAATCCTCCATTGTTCCGTGCCTCAAGGAAAAATAAAAATTCAGAAAGGCGTGCCGACGAAGCATCGTCACAGTGCATTTTTTGAACTGCCATGAAACCCGAACTCTCTGACCTTTGGCGCTGGAGTGGTGAACTTGGCCGCAGAACATTTATCTTTTGGGGAGTATTGCTGGCGGTCATCAAGTTCAACCTCGACCGCTTGATCTCCGCCGTTTGGTTTGGCGGTGGCCGGACGATTTTCGATCCGGAGACGCTGAAGTTTTATCTCTGGCAATCGCCACTGAAAGAAACGGAAAAACCATACTTCCTCACACTGCTGGTCGTGTCGTTGCCTTTCCTCTGGGCAGGAACGGTGTTGACCTTGCGGCGGTTGCGGTCGCTCGGCTGCCAGCCATTCTGGGTGTTGCTGTTTTTCGTGCCGGTGGTGAAATTTATTTTCTTTGCTGTCCTCAGCTTGCTGCCTTCAAAGGACGACCACCAACACCCGGTCCGACCGGGACGCTGGGGAAGCCGAATTGAACGGATCCTACCCGCCAGTACTTTTGGCAGCGCGTTGGTGGCCGTCTGCCTGACTGCGGCCCTCGCGGGCTTGGCCGCTTGGGCGGGCGCACGGGTGTTTAGGGACTACGGCTGGGCGATATTTGTGGGCTTGCCGTTCTGTATGGGTTTCCTGTCATCGCTTATTCACAGCCTGCGGGAGGAGCAGAGTCTGAGACGTTGCATTGCGGTGGCCAATGCCACCGTATTGCTGGTGGGCGCGGGCTTGATCCTGTTTGCCATCGAAGGGGTGGTCTGCCTCATCATGGCCGCGCCGATTGCCTTCATCATCGCATCCATCGGTGGTGCGCTGGGTTACGCGGTACAGAAAACCTTTCGGTGGCGTAGCGAATCGCCGAGGTTGTTCTGCTCAATCATCGTGCTTCTGCCGCTCGTGATGGGATTGGAACACGCCGTGCCACCCACCTTGCCGCTGCTGGAAGTCAAATCCTCGGTCGTTGTCAACGCTTCACCGGAAAACGTCTGGCGCAACGTCGTGTCGTTTTCTGAACTGCCGCCGCCCAAGGAAATGATTTTCCAACTGGGTATTGCGTATCCGATCCGGGCGGAAATTTTTGGTTGCGGTGTGGGAGCGGTGCGGCACTGCAACTTTTCCACGGGGCCATTTGTCGAGCCGATTGAAGTTTGGGACGAGCCACGCCGGTTAAAATTTTCGGTCACGCACAACCCCGAGCCCATGCAAGAGTGGACCCCGTATCGGGAAGTCCATCCCGTGCATCTCGATGGCTACCTCGAATCCCGCGCCGGCCAATTCCAACTTGTGCCGCTGGATGGCGGCCGCACGTTGCTCGAAGGCACCACCTGGTATTATCACCGGCTCTGGCCCTCAAAATATTGGCAACTCTGGTCGGATTACATCATCCACACCATTCATCCCCGTGTGCTGGATCACGTGAAGCAACTGTCGGAAAGGACTGGCCCATGAGCAAACGCATCATTCTCGCCGGCGGCAGCGGATTTCTTGGACGTGCCTTGGCAAAACGCTTTTGCGAGCGCAACTGTGAGGTCGTGGTTCTCACGCGCACACCACGAGCGCAGATGGATGGCGTGGAGGAAATAGCCTGGGACGCGAAGTCCTTGGGTGAATGGGTGAGGCTTGTGGAGGGCGCGGACGCGGTGATCAATTTGACCGGACGCTCGGTGGATTGCCGTTATACGACGGCGAACCGTCGCGCGATTATCGCGTCGCGGGTGGATTCGACCCGCGTCTTGGGCGAAGCGATTGCCGGTTGCGCGAAGCCGCCCCGGGTGTGGCTCAATTCCAGTTCGGCGACGATCTACAAACACACATTCACCTCGCCGATGGATGAGGCGGGCGAAACGGGAGCGACGTCCGAGGCGAAGGATGAGTTTTCTATCGAAGTCATCCGCCAATGGGAACGGGCATTGGGCGAGGCCCAGACGCCGGCGACGCGGAAGGTCGCCCTGCGCATCACGATGGTGTTCGGCGCGGCGGGCGGCGTGTTTCCGGTATTGCGCCGGCTCGCGCAGTTCGGACTGGGCGGGCGGATGGGCAGCGGTCGGCAGTTCGTGTCGTGGCTTCACCTCGAGGATTTTCTCCGGGCGGTCGAATGGTTGCTGGCGCAGGAGAATTTCAGCGGGCCGGTGAATCTCGCGGCGCCGAATCCGCTGCCGAATGCAGAGATGATGCGGCTGATGCGCGAAGCGGTGGGTGCGCCGTTGGGGCTGCCCGCCACGGAATGGATGCTCGAGGTCGGTGCGGTGTTTTTGCGAACGGAAACGGAACTGATCCTCAAGAGCCGCCGGGTTGTGCCGGGGCGATTGCTCGCGGCCGGGTTTCAGTTTCAATTCGCAGACATGCGCGTGGCGTTGCGGGACCTCGCTTGAGAATCCAAAGCCCGGGATGTGACCGTGCGGGATCAAGGTGATTTCAAGTGTCCGGCATTGATCTTGGTTGGAACACCACCTGGAGCTGAATCGTGGAATGTTTATTTAGCAAGCGAACGGCGTGACTTGGCAAAGCGCGATGATCCGGGCCTGTTTGATTATTCATCGCGCTTCGAGCGGACGAACGGAAGCTTGATGGTGGCGGTAAGCTTGGCGAAAAACGATTTCTTCTTTGGCTTTTCAGCCGCGATCATTTCGACGGCGTGGCTGCAGAGGGCACAAAGCTTGAGGGTCTTGCCGCCTTTGCGGCGCAAGCGGGTCACGCAGGTGTCGCACAGAACCGAATGACAATGCGTACAGCGGTGGGTGACGGGGGATTCGGCGTGACGCGGACAGAGCATGGCGCCGTTGGGCAGCACCACGGGCGGGGCCGGGCGCGGGCGGATGATCTCCGGGATGGCAATCTTGACCTCGGTGGTCTCGACCAAGAGTTCGACATCTCCCAGGCGTAGAACTTGTCCGGCGGTCAGGACGGCTTGTTGGACAGGCTCCCCGTTAAGAAAGGTGCCGTTGGTCGAATTGCAATCCCGTAGCAGTATCCCATCGGCGGTGAGGGTGATATCACAATGATGCGCGGAGACCGTTGAGTGATTGATTGGAAAGTGGTTTTCCGGGTCGCGGCCAAAGCAATTAAGTCCGAGATTCAGTTCCAAAATCTCGGACTCACCCGCCCCGTTTTTTTTGAGGAGCCGTGCCATGAACTGCCTTGTGCCTTGGGACAAGGAGTTTCTAGCAGCTGAATGCCAGCCTGTCGAGGAGCAAACACGCCGATTTCAAGTGAGCGGGTTGCGGGCGAAGGCGAAGGGCGCAACCACCAAACCGGCGATGAGATGTTCCTGAATAATGCGTTCCAAAACTTGCGGGGTGCACGAGTGGTACCAGATGCCTTCGGGATAGACCAAGGCAATGGGGCCACCGACGCAGACCCGGAGGCAGTTGGCCTTGGTGCGGAAAACCAACGCTTGGGGTCCGGCAAGGCCCAGTTCCTTCAAGCGTCGCTTCAAGAATTCCCAGGACGCCAGGCCTTGGGCCTTGGAGCAACACTTGGCTTCCGTCTGGTCGGCACAAAGAAAGATATGGCGCTTGAACGTTTCCAAGCCCATGTCCGTCGCCAATTTTCTTAATTCATTCGCCATCTCCGTTTCCGTTGACAAGTTTTGGCCGACCGCGAACAAACGCAAGCCCATTCAGCCCGCACCAGAACTTGGTCGCTCAACCCAAGCGGCAGGTACAGATCGCCGGGTGAGCGGTCCAGCGGGCCATGACTCGCCTTGTGCGGGATTCGTTCCCTCGCTTCCACGGTGCGGGGACAAGAGTACTGCAGCACCCCTAACCATCGTCGCTGCGGGACGGCCGTCCCTCAGAAAGCGACAACGCGATAAAAATGCTGCGGCGCAGCGACGGCGTCGACCACCACCAACTTCGCTGCGTTCGTTGCGAAGCCGATGTTGGTCAGGGACTGCCAGGAGCCGAAGGCGAGCTCGCTGCGAAATTCCACGGCATAATTCTGACCGGGCCAGGTGGTGAAACTGAGTTGGAATTCGCTCCCGACGATTTGCGCGGACTCAATCCGGGGCGGGACGAAAAACTGGAGCTCTAATCGCGGAGGCGCGCTTCCGTCCTCCCGCGAGCCGAACCGGCGGGCGGTGAAAATCGAGTCTTCAGCACTACAAAGGAGCAGCCAGCCGAAATTGGCTTCGGGATGATTCACCCATTCCTGCAGGTCTGCCACCATTTCCGGCGTGGATTCAAAGCGATAAACATCAAGGCCGTAAATGAATTGAAACGAGCTTTCAACGCTGGAGAAATCCACGCCCGCCGCACCGCCCGGAGCGGACCAGGCATTGGTGGGAAAATTTGCATAGAGCCAGGTGGCCTGGCCTGCGTCAGCGAGCAGCCCGCGTCCGGGGGGATTCGATCCCGTGGCCGCTTTGTCCCCTTCGCCCCACGGTCGTAAGATGCGACGCAGACCAAATGCGGAGAAGACCGGCGGTTCAGCGGGTACGCCCGTCACTTCGAGAACCAAGGTGCCAGCCTGAACAATTGCATTGGAGGAAAGGTTGGCCAGGTCAAACTTGTACAGCCCACGATTGCGAGGGCCGTTCTGGGTTCGTCCGGACAATACCCAGGCTTGACCACCGTTATTGTTGGAGGGAGCAACTTCGATGAGGGAAGTATCCGCCGTGCACAGGTTCGTAAGCCAGACCGCGTTCGCCGGCGTCGCGCTGAGACTGAGCCCGACCAGCAGAATGAGCTTTGCGATAAGTTCCAAACGACTTGACATTATCCCGCTTCAGCAACTCGGCACGGGCCGGCCTTACAAAATGCCGAGCTCACCTCGGATTTGAACCCCATCTATGCTCGACGGCCCGCCCGCGAGCAGGCTCTCGCCGGGATTACCGTAACCTGGAATGATACGGTTCAACTGATTCTGCGTTGCCCCGAGATGTTTGCGGATGACTTCGCCGAGCACCGATCGGTAGTCGATTGAGCGGCGAAGATAGCCGGCGGCCGCCGGTAGGCCATTGTTAGTCAGGGGCAAGCCGGCGGCGTACATCGTATTACAGGACGACAAGCTGCTTGCGCGCGTCCCGGTAACCCACGGAATACTGTCGTTGGGGCTGCACCCGAATACGCCGGACAGGTTGCCTCGGCCATAACCTTTGATGCCGCCACCAGCAACGTACATCACCCCTGCCTCGGCATGGTCGGTGCCGGCGTTGGAGTTCTCGACGGCCGTGCGGCCGAATTCCGAGAACGTTACCACCACCACGTCCTTCCAAAGGGCTTTCTCAGCGTATTGCGTAAAGTATTTCTGCAGGGCATACAGGGACCAGCCGACAGTCTGCAGCAAATTGGCGTGACTGCCCGTCGCCCCACCCTGAGTTTGGTGCGTATCGAAACCACCGAGTTCGGTACCCGCAATAACAGCATCGGTCTTGTTCAAGATCATCGCGGCGGCCTTGAGATTGTTGAAGAACCCGTACTGGCTCGGCGGGACGACATATTTGTTGACGTTGTTGTTATGGAATGGATAGCCGCCGTTCTTTGCATTGGTGGTGGGGAACAGATAATACGGCGCGGTGTCGCCGTCCGTACTCACGTTGTCGTGGAACGTATTACCGGTTTCGTTGAAATCAAGGCCGCCAAAAATGCGCAAAGTATTGCTCATATTTTGATACTGCAATTCAAGTAAATCGCGATTGCGCTTTGGGGCGAACGGATAGTAATTGCCACTCGCCATCGCATTGAACGCCTTATTGTCGCCAACTGCGTTGAGGCTTGGGACCCCACTCAAGTCATACTTGGACGGGCTGGTCAGATTCGTCATGGCCGCTTGGGAGCCCCGGAGGAGCAACGGCAAGGCCGATTGAATGGAAATGCCCGTGAGCGGCGACGTATTGGCCAGGCCGGATTCGATGATGGTGCGGTAAAAAATACCGTCCTTGGACAGGTTGTTGTTAGGGTTTCCGTTCTCCCAATAGTTTTGCGAGTCGAAATGTGACCGCGATTGCTTCGGATAAGCCACCCGGTGAATAAGCGCTAGGTCGCCGGCGTTGTACACCGGCGCCAGAAATTTCAGGGCGGGATGCAGCGCGGCAAATCCATTTCCAAGCCGGATACCTTTGTCATACCAAAAGGTGTTGAAAGCCGGATCTCCGACCGTCGGGGAGCTGATCGGGTAATCGCATGGGCCCAGCGCGGAGTAATAGTTCGGGTCGATTAAATCCTTCTGAATCTCGATCGTCGACCGGATCGCGGTGTATTCCGGATCCTGGATGGGGATGATATTGTTCAGTCCATCGTTGCCGAACCGGAGCCAGACGAAGAGGACTTTCTTTCCGTTGAGACCAATGTTGCCTTCGGCCAGGGCGCGTTTCACCACGAAGGGAATGTCCACCAAAGTTGACAGCGCAACGGCGAGGCTCGTCTTAAGCGAACGGTCGAGAAAGGACCGGCGGGAAAGGACGTTGAAGGTGTGCATATATTTATTGCTCTTGGAATCTTTGAAAGGCCATCAGCATGCTAACCATGCCGCGTACCCGCGTATCGTAGGTCGTCCCGGTGTTCGCCTGATTGGCGAAGGCCGAGGGGGTCACACCATCGTCCGCGGTGTTGAGGAAATTGACCGCGGCGCTGCGGTAGAGGGTGAGGTTTCCCTGGCCTTCACCCGGATAAAGGATTCCAAGGAAATAATCCGCCACGTCGCCCGCGGTGTTCCAGCTTCCGGAAGGCAGCTTCTTTTTCAGCAATGCCACTGGATCGCAAATGTTGTTGCCGGCGTCGGTGCTTCGCGTGGCAGCGAACGGGTTGAGGAACGCCTGAATAAAGCGGATGCGCTCCACCAGCGTGCCGGCGCTGATCCACGGCGCGCCGCTTTCCGGATAGCCGTCGGGCGCGGCGCGATCGAACAGCAGCATCCCCCCCATGCGGTTCATTGGATCCGAGAAAGAGGGGGCAAGGCCGTCCGTGGTAACGGTGGCCGATCCATCCACATTAACAGAACGCAGTGCGCGTAGGCTGCTGGTGACGAATTCGAGCGGCGTCTTGATCTTCTGGGCGACGGCAGTGTGGCTGCGGAATAAGTCCGAGTTGAAAATGGTGCTCAGGACGGCGCGGAGGTTTCCCTTGGGATTACTATTCTCCCACGCCAGCATGCATTGATGCACCAATTCCGCCTCCGGGGAATGGTTCGGATTCGTATAATCATAAAAAGCGTAGGCCGGTTGGTCAGCCATCGACGTCGGATTCGGGAAATCATCATGCACAAACAATCGACAAAGCTTCACGCTGATGTACTCGGACGTGAAGGGTAAATTGGCGAGGCTGGTGATCACATCGTAGCCGTCCTGGATCCCATTGGTAACCGCTCCGCGCGCCGGGAGAGCAATTTGATAGGACATTCCCGCCCACGGAGGGCCGAACCGCGCCGGCACGACCTTGCCGCCAAAAATCGCGCCCCGGTTCGTACCATGATTGACAGACTTGAAGTTGAAGGCCCAGGTGCCGACCGTACTCGCCCGCGAGGTGCTGTTGGCGCCGGGAACTAGCGTGACGGACTGCGCGGCAAAAGGATTATTCGCATTGACCGCGTCCACGATTTCCACCGACCAGCCCGTCCACGTGCGGGACATGAGCACGATGTCATTCTGATCGTATCCGTTATCCACCCCCATCGTGAAGAGCTCCAGCAGTTCGCGCGCATAATTCTCGTTGGCGACGTTACCACCGCTGCCCTTGCTGATTACGGAATCGAGATAGACAATCATGGCCGGGCTTTCTGCACTAATTTTGAGCAGGTCGTAAAAGGTGCAGTTGGAGTTCAGCATGGCCGTTCGCCAACGGTTCATTTCGCGGAACTCCCAGTCGGTGGCGAGCAACCCAGCCGTCGTACCGTCGTAGCCCTGGCCGCTCAAGTAATCCACACTCTTGGATTGCTGGGTCACAAAATGGTTTTCCCAAAACTGGGAAAGCACTTCAAAAAGCTGCCGCTGCGACAGCACCGCGTGCAAACAGAACCAGGCCCGGTAATCGCTCAGGCTGGCCAGCGAAGTGTCCAGCTTCCGATTCAGGCCAGGTAGCTCCAGGTCCGGAGCGCTGACCAGCAGGCTGCCGCTCAGCCTCACCGTCAGGTTGCGACCGGGAGAAGACGGCAAATACCAATAGCTGACCGTGTAGGTCTGATTACTTACCAGCGCCGGGGTGATGTTCTGTTGAACCGAATCGTTGGCGCCGGCACCGGCATTCGACGCCACCAGGTGCAAACTGTGGTTGCCGGAATGCGCAATCGTCGAACTCAGTGTTGAGTTCGTAAAGTCAGTGGAATTGGTCCAGGTCCCCGCCAGCGGAGATTCAAAGTCACCGTTCTGCAACAGATTCGGACCACTGTTCGGATCGGCGCCAGCCACCAGCTTGACATCATCCACATAACAATCGCCGGCGCCGTTCAAATAGAGATAGAATTGCGAAATACCCGTGGCCTTGCCGGTCGCCTGGGCATAAACCCACGTGGGCGTTGCCGGAATGCCGCCCGGCGTGCTGTTCAAACCGCTGCCCAATTGCAGCCGCAACTTGGACGAATTCGCACTCGGCAGATACCAGTAAGTCAGAATGACCGGGTTGGTGGTAGCAAAAGAATTTGTCAACCAGTCCCCGAGGGTGTTCGTCGTGACGTAGGTAATCGGAAATCCCTGCCGCACATAACTGCTGCCCGGCGTGGTGGCGCCGGTTGTGGAGATCAGGTGGAGCGAACTGCTCCCGCTGTGCGCCTGGCTGCTGTCCACCACCGAGCCGCTCGCTCCGCCCGCATTCGTCCACGAGGCATAGCCCGCTTCAAATCCACCGTTGATTAGCACGTTGGTGCCGAGGTGCGAGAAAACCGAATTGGTCACGATCTGGTTGGTGCCGCTGACCACGTTCGTGACGATCTGTTTCATGAAGATGTAAGGGCGTAGCTCGATATCATCCACAAATCCATCTCCCGGTTGGGTCGTGAATAGGTAAAAAGTCGTCGACGCCACCGTGCCGGTCATGCTGATGGAGACCCAGTTGGTGGCGGGATCCGCAGGAATGGCGTTGGTCGCCTGGAGGTTGTAGGAGGAGTTGGGGATCCCCTCTGGCACCCCGTCCATGTTCAACTGTTCGTCAATGTACGCGGGCGCTCCCATGCTCGTGACGCGTTCCAATTCGTCCGGCGTCGGCCCATAAGCCAGCCGGTTCAACACATGGGCCGCCAGGGCAACGTTGCTTGACACCGGGGTGACGCCCACACGATAAAACGCAGCCGGCGCCAGGTCGTTGGTCAGCCGCCATTCGTACGCGAGATTCGTCACCGTAATCACCACCGGGCCGTTGCTGGTGACATTGGTGATGACCGTATAACTGGTGATGTAAGGTGCGAGGAAAAAATTTGTATCGACCGTCAAAGCGGCAGGGTTGGTCCCACTGTATAGCGTGTAGCTCTGCGCTCCGGGATACGGCTCAAACCGTAAACTCTTTTGGTTGGCGTTCACGATGACTGGATCCAGCATCGGGAGTGGCGGATCGACCGCGAGCAAAGTGAGGCTCGCTACCAGGCTCGACCCAACGATCCCCACAAAAAATATAGGCGATTTCATTTTTTACATCCTTGGCAATTTTTGGGGCTGGGAAAATCTGAGGCGCTAAGACCGACTCGGACGCGTGCCATCAGGTTTGAGATATTTTTGACGTTGCTGGTAGAGAATCTTAGGCTGCAGCCGTTAAATTTAAGTGATCGCAAATTGTGGGCCAACCATTCGTCGAGATTCGAACGTTGTCAAACTGAAGTAGAAAAAGGTTGCCAGGCGATTTTTTCACTAATCTTCCCTGTGGAGGCAGGAGGGCTGGCTGTTGAAACTTCAGACAAACCTGTTCGGAATTCGAACAAATTCGAGCTCGATGAAGTCGCCAGACCGGGAAAACAACCGCCGGCGACTCCGCTGACGCAACATGTAATGCTTCACGGCGTCCACGAAGTGAGCGTGGACGCCGTGATTTCAGAAGTCTAGGGCCGTTGACCGTTGCGCATACGCCTCACCGCAAACTTTGCCTTGCGATTTGCCGGCGCCGATCAACTCAAGCTCACGCCCGCAAGGGCTTGCCCCGCTGGCGGGCGGGTTACTACTTTGCTCCTTGATCGATCCAAGCGCGAACCAATCCCACTTGCTCGGCGGTCAAGGGCTTTGGCGGAGGTCCGCCCGGACCGCGAGGACCTCCCGGTCCCCCGGGGCCGCCCGGCCCGCCTGGCCCAGCCGGAGGCGGATTGCCGCCACCGGGCCCCCCAGGTCCACCAGGTCGGTTGCCCGGACCGCCCGGTCCACCGGGACCGCGTTTGGGCGGCATGGCAATTTCGTTGTCAATCTGGGCGGCAGCGGCGACCAGCAGGCTTTGCTTGCTGTCACCAGCAACGACCACCTTGCCGTCTTCACCACCTTTGAGTACCGCCTCCAGACTATCGAGTCGCAAATCCCCTTTCGCTTTTTCATTGCCATGGCAACGAATGCAGGAGGCTTCGAACAGCGGTCGGATGTCCTTGGCATACGTGATCGCTTTTTTGTCAGCTGCGGGTGGCAGTTTGCTGACGTCAACTTTTTTGATGTCCCATTTGTCGCCGGCGCTCAGCGAACCCGCGCCAATTGCCAGCCCGCAAAGTATGGCTGCCGATGGATTGATAATTTTCATTTTTATATGTTCTGTTCTGGTTTTCTGTTTTCCAAGGTGAAGCTTACGTCCCGGACAATTAAGACAATATTAAGCCGGGAAATATTTTCGAGAACTTTAGCGCGTCCGAAATGGGGAACACAAGTCTTACTGCTCGCTCTGCCGGGTAACACTCACGTTTACGTCGCGACGCCGCTTCGCCGAGAAATGAGCAACCCCGGAACGATGCCGGAAGCACTCAACCCAAACGCTACCTGAACGCGGGGCAACCAGGGCCCGGCGTGACAATGCGCCCACCTATCGTTTGCTGGCGGAGCACGGAACGCCGCTTCGGCGCGTTTCCGGGTGACCCTCAACCCAGCCGGGTCGGAGGCCGGCGCTCCGCGAGCGGTGTGTCATAATGCTTTTGCGCCAGGATTGATGGACTGCTAGCGCTTGATAAATGGTAATCCATCGCATTAATCTTTCGCTGATGTCCGGGGTTGCCTCAACGAGTTCGGACCTGCCCACAGCGGGAATGGGATTTCATACCACCCACTGGACGGTCGTGCTGGCGGCGCGGGAAAAAAACGGCGCGACTGCCCACGAGGCGCTTGGCAGATTGTGCACGACTTACTGGTTTCCGCTCTACGCTTTCATCCGGCGCCAAGGCTCAAGCCCTCATGAGGCCGAAGACCTCACGCAGGGCTTCTTCTGTCATTTCCTGGAAAAGAATCCGCTCGTTAACGTGCGGCCATCGGCCGGCAAGTTCCGTTCGTTCCTTCTGATCTGCTTGAAGAACTTTCTGGCCAACGAACGCGAACGGGCCAACGCTCGACGCCGGGGCGGTGGCCAACCGCTCATTTCCCTGGACAGCCGTGATGCCGAGACACGCTTCTCGCTGGAACCCGCCGACAACCGCACACCCGAAGCGGTATTTGAACGGCGCTGGGCCTTCGCCGTGATCGAGCGAACCATCACCGAGTTGCGGCACGAATATGCCGGGGGTGGAAAGAGTGACCTCTTCGAGGCGCTACAAGGCTTTCTTCCCTGCGGCCAAGGCAGTGTTTCCCGAGTGGAACTGGCAGCTAAACGCGGCGTCACTATGGGCGCCATTGATGTGGCGATTCACCGTTTGCGTTTGCGCTTCGGCGCACTACTGCGGGAGCAAGTCGCCCAGACGGTTTCATCCGAGGCTGAGGTGGAGGAAGAGATCCGTTACCTCATCTCGGTGCTCAGCGGGTGACTAAAGTTTCTAGTAAGGTTTTCGCGCGATTCCGTTTGTAACAAATGGCTATGAACTTTGACAACGCAGCCGAAGCAACGCCAAGGTGCAAAGGCGCAAAGACGCAACGAGATGAGTTGGCTCGGGCCGTCAGCCACCGGATGAGTCAACTAAACCCGGCTTTACTTCACCCTCCGTTTCCCTTGCGCCATTGCCCCTTGGCGCCTTTGCGTTAACTGCCGATTTTTGGATGAATGCTGGCGACAAGTGCAGAGAATGCGGCACGGCCATTTCAGCTGATAGCCCGGGGGGATTCTGCGCCCAATGTTTGCTGGGCTTGGGTCTCCGTGAAGGCCAAAGTCTAAAGTCTAAAGTCCAAAGTCAGGCGCAGGAAGAGTCAGGACTGGTGACCGAGAAACCCGGCGACTGGATTGGCCGCTATCGTCTGCTCCAGGAGATCGGCCACGGCGGTTGCGGAGTGGTTTACATGGCGGAACAGGAAGAGCCGGTCCGCCGCAAAGTCGCGCTCAAGGTCATCAAGCTGGGCATGGACACGAAACAAGTGGTCGCCCGCTTCGAAGCCGAACGCCAGGCACTGGCCCTGATGGACCATCCCAACATTGCGAAGATTTACGACGCGGGGATGACGGAAGCTCCCGTAGCGGCGGGCATCCTGCCAGCCGTAGAGCCGGGCTTCCAGCCCGGCGGAAGAAGCGTTCGAAACTCGGGTCGCTTGGAAAAATCGGAGGCCATTGCTGACTCGGCAGCCAGTCCGGGCGGCAGGATGCCGCCCTCTACGGCAGGCAAGATGCCTGCCGCTACGGTATCGGCTGGCCGGCCGTATTTCGTGATGGAACTTGTGGGTGGAGTCAAAATCACCGACTACTGCGAGCAGAATAATCTCACGACGCGCCAAAGGCTAGACCTCTTTGTCCAAGTCTGCCGCGCGATCCAGCACGCGCACCAGAAGGGCATCATCCACCGCGACATAAAACCCTCGAACGTCCTCGTGGCGACGCACGACGGCGTGCCGGTGCCGAAGGTGATTGACTTCGGCATCGCCAAAGCCACACAAGGACGTTTGACGGACCAAACGCTCTTCACGGCCTTCGAACAATTCATCGGTACGCCGGCTTACATGAGCCCGGAGCAAGCGCAGTTGGGCGGACTGGATGTGGACACCCGCAGCGACATCTACAGCCTCGGCGTACTGCTCTACGAGTTGCTGACCAGCAAGACTCCTTTCGACGCAAAAGAGTTGCTGGGAGCGGGGATTGATACGATGCGGCGCACAATTCTGGAGAAAGAGCCGCCGAAACCCAGCACGCGCCTCACCCAAGACCTCGGAGTGACGCGCCCTACCACAACACCCTCGACTCTCAACCCTCATCGGCTCAAGGAACTCATCCACCTGGTGCGTGGCGACTTGGATTGGATCGTGATGAAATGCCTGGAGAAAGAGCGGGCCCGCCGCTATGAAACGGCGAATGGATTGGCGAGTGATGTTGAGCGGCACTTACATAACGAACCGGTGATCGCCAGTCCGCCGAGCAATGTCTATCGATTCCAAAAACTGGTTCGTCGCAACAAGGGCTTGGTATCGGCTGGCACGGCGGTCGTGGCGGTGCTTGTGCTCGGGATGGTGGTTAGTATATGGCAAGCGGTTCGAGCTGAAAGGGAAGGACGCTTGGCCAAAAGCGAGGGAGAACGGGCCAGGATTGCGGCAGAAACATTGCGGCAAAACCTTTATGTCGCGGACGTGGGCCTTTCTTTCCAGGCGTGGGAATCAGGCAACGCGAGTCGCGCTCGCGTGCTGCTCGAGCAACAGAGGCCGATGAGTGGCCAAACGGATCTTCGGAGCTTCGAGTGGCGTTACTTGCACGGAATCACGCGCTCCCAGGAGTTGTTCACGCTACAGAGCAAGTCGCTCGAGATCTGGGGAAGTGCCATTTCCCCGGATGGTCGTATGTTCGCGGCCGGAGGCGAAGACGGGAAAGTGCTGCTCTGGGATTTGCAAACACGACAGGAAGTGGCAAGCCTCACTTGCGGTAGCGGCATTGTGTACTCTCTTGCCTTTTCTCCCGACGGGCAAACCCTCGTGACGCCGAGCAACGACGGAATGACTCCCATTCACGTATGGAATGTCCAAACCCATCAAGTCAAGGGGCTGCTGCGCGGACATTCGAAAGGTGTGCCGAGCGTCGCCTTCAGCCCGGACGGCCAGTCACTTGCTTCGGTCGCTGGCTGGGCTTATGCGACGAATGATCCTGGCGAAATTTTCATTTGGGACGTTGCCTCCATGAAGCAACGTGCCCAACTGGTGGGCCATCGGTCTTCCGTCGGATACGTGGCCTTCTCCCCGGACGGTTCCACCCTCGCCTCGCCAATGGGTGACGGCACGATCCTTTTGTGGGACATTCACTCTCGCCAAGTCATAAGATCAATGGGCAGTCATCACGGCTTGGTCATTTCCGTTGCGTTCTCACCGGATGGAAAGCTGATCGCGAGCGGCGGAAAAGATGGCACCGTCCGTCTTTGGAACCAGGCCAAAGGCCAAATGACCACAGTGCTCGGCGAACATGCCGGCCCGGTGTTCTCTGTTGCTTTTGCTCCCGATGGAAAGCGCCTGGCATCTGGAAGTCTTGATCATACGGCAAAGCTTTGGGACGTGGAAGAAGCGCGGGAAGTTACAACGTTGAAAGGTCATTCCGGACGCGTCTTCAGCGTAAGTTTCTCTCGAGATGGCCAACAAATGGCCACCGGCAGCCTCGATGGCACCGCCAAGGTGTGGCCAGTGCCACGGCGAGGTAAGTCCGTCGTGTTCGACCGCCACCGCGGGGTCTACGCTTCGGTCGCTTTTTCACCGGATGGTCGATGGTTGATTCGAAACGCTGCTGATGAAGTCACGTTGTGGACCGCCGCGACGCAAGCCAAAGTCGCAACTATTCCAGCGTCCGGCTCCGCGTTTTCTCCAGACTCCAAGTTGCTTGCGTGCGTGCGTGAAGCAAGCGGTGAAATTTGGAGTATGGTAGGGACTGAACCTAAGCTTGTTCGCACGATCCCCGCGCGAATTAAGCTCAAACTCAATGAACAACCTTGCTGGTCGCCAGATGGCCGTTTGCTGGCTGTTCGCAATCAGTCGAACTCCATTACGCTCTGGCGCACGGACGAGTGGATCGAAGTAACGAAGATCGGGGTAGCTGCCGCGCCCCGTGATAACATCCAGAATTATATGTTTTCGCCGGACGGAAAGCTTTTTACGACAAGCTCCGCCCGGGGCGACATACGGCTGTGGGACGCAGGTGACTGGTCAACGTGGCGGTTATTTCCAGTTCCGAAACAAGATTACCTAAGTCTGGCTTTCTCCCCTGATGGTAGGTGGCTGGCCACAGGTGGCAGAGACACCGTGATTCGGCTGTGGGACGTAGCAACCGGAAACGTGCGGCAACTGCACGGTGAAGCAGGTTCGGTCTGGTGCTTAGCTTTCTCACACGATGGCAAAACGCTCGCCGTTGGCAGTCACGATGGAGCGGTCAAATTTTGGAATGTTGCCACATGTCGCGAAATCATGACGCTCAAAGCTCACGACACCATCGTTTGTGGCCTCGCTTTTTCACCAGATGACAAAACTTTCGCGACAATCTGTGTTGACCAGACGATGCGGCTTTGGACCGCGCCCAGCTTCGTGGAGACTGACACAGCCGCTAGTCCGGACGGCCACAGCCGACTGCCTTGAAAAGAGGATAAGCGATCGCCCGTGACGCATCGCTTTTCTTCGCCTGTAAGGTTTCCCAGTTTTTCCGGTTGTAGAGAGTGACGGCCAAGACAGAGTGGCCAATACAAACAACCACTTCGGAAGCCTGTCCTCCGAAACATGAAAGGGAAAACAATATGATAAGATTCAGTCTGTTCAAACATCTCGGCCTCGCGCTCGGCTGCTCAGCCCTAATCCTCACGAGCAGCTCCATCAGCGCGGCAGAAATCCGCGTCAATGCGGGGACGACCTTTGACTTCATGCCCACCACCGATCCGACCGTGTTCACGCACACTATCGATGGCATCGCCCAAGTTTCGTTTCTGGGCAACTGCACGGTTCATGCCGATGTCGTGGCGCGGTTCCCGGCCAGCCCCGGCCAGCCCCCCATCCTAAAGGGTTCCTTCACCATCACCACTGCTGACGGGGCTACGACTCTAAAGGCCGCGGTCGAAGGCACTGCAACACCTGATCCAGCCAATCCGAGTTTCCTCAACTTCCAATACCACGTGGCGTTCACAGGTGGCTCAGGCCAATACGTGGCCGCGCGCGGTGAGGCCGAGATTAGGGGAGCGGCCATGTTCACTGCCGCCTCTGCAGGCAAGGCAACCTGGAAAATGAAGGGACATGTGGAAGTTACCGACAAAGGGAAGAAGTGACGGCGCTTCACTTCTCTTACATGTAAGGTTTTCCCAGTTTTCCTGTTGTAAGGGGTATCAGCCAAAGCTGAGTGAAAATTGCTGACACCATTTATGAAAAACATCGCTTGTTGCTCAAGATTGGCGCTGAACATCCTCGTGTTCGTCGCTATCGTGGGTGAACTGCCGATCCAACTGAGCGCGGCCACAATCACCGTCAGCAATACCAACGATGGCGGAAGTGGCTCGCTGCGCCAGGCCATCCAAGACGCTGCTGCCGGGGACACGATCAACTTCTCGGTCACGGGCAGCATCACACTCACCACCGGCGAACTGCTCGTCGCCGCCGATCTGGTTATTGTCGGCCCGGGTGCAGCGGGCCTCGCCATCAGTGGCAACACCAACAGCCGCGTTTTCGAGATCGGATCGAACGCCACCGTCACCATCTCCAACCTCACCATCCGCGATGGCCACGCACCCGACGGCATGACCGCCGGCAGCGATGGTGAGAGCGGCGGCGGCATTTACAATTCCAGCGCGCAAACGTTGGCCGGTTGCGCCGTGAGCGGCAACACCGGCGGCTACGGCGACGGTTTGGTCGCCGATCTGAACTAACCCCCTCACCGGCGGCTTGTCCTATTTCAGTGATCCGCAGTGGACGAATTATCCCGGTCGATTTTACCACCTCCGCTCGCCATAGACTTGGGCAACATTCCCAAGTAACCTTGAGAAACTCCGTGAAATCACAAAGCGCTCTGGTCAGAACCAACTGCCCGCCGACGATAACAAGGCGCGTGAGAACCGGCTGGGCGACGCAACCCGTGGCGCTGCTGCTCCTGGTGCT
>JANXWY010000351.1 GCA_025350905.1 Verrucomicrobiota bacterium | reverse complement strand
GGCATCCCTGCCGGCGAGTTTCGTTTTAATCCATCGGTATCCGCTGCGTTGTTCAGCACCATCGCTTCTCCGCCTTGCGCTTTGCTTTTTGCAGCAATTTGCCGACAGGGATGCCGGCGCTCCCCGGATGCCGAAAGCGCGCGCTGCTCCAGGGCCATTCGGCTTTGATCTTCGCCAGTCCGGCTTTCACCGGGTTCTCCTCGATATAGCTGAACACTTTTTCGTAATGCTCCGCGTTGCGCACGTAGCGGTCGAGATATTCGCGCTGCCAAAACTCATTGTCCCGCGCAAGCAACGCGTTGGCCTTGTTGCCGGTGAATGATTTCCACGAATGCAGGATGCCCGCCAACGGCCAGCCCGCCTGGGTCTCGATCAGGGCGTGAACGTGATTGGGCATGACGCACCACGCCAGCAGGCGATAGCGTTCCGGATCAAAATGGAAGAGTGCCCGCTCCACGAGCGCAGCGATGTCGGGTCGGCGTAACCAACAGTGCCCGTGGCCGGCATCAAGATACTCCTCGATGCGTTGGCGAAGTTGGACGCTGGGAGCGCCGGCATCCCTGCCGGCTGCTTTCGGCTCCCGGGTTTTGGAACTCGCCGGCAGGGATGCCGGCGCTCCCAGAGGTTGTTGCTTCAGCTTCATTCCCAGTTCCTGCCGCCACTGCTCCAGCACCGTCTGTGGCAGGGAATCGGCAAGTCGGAAGTTTAACGACTGGATCATGCCCGGATGATCCCAATGCGGCAGGTAACCGCGTGAATGCCAGCCGAGATGCGGTGCGGGTGATTCGGCCCAGGTCGTCGAGCGCGAGGTTTCCTTTGAAGAAAGAGGAAAACTTGGCGTGAGCGAAGGGTGCCGGTCATCCGGATGGCTCATGCGCGGCAGCGTAAATCGCGCGAATTACTGTGCAAGGTAAAAGCTGGAGGAAGCAAACGGACGAAATGCGCGGCCCCTGGGAGCGCCGGCATCCCTGCCGGCGAGTTGGAGGATTCGCTCGCCAGAATCCCTGGGAATCTTCACCGCCTCGACGTGGCTGCGTTGGTGGTGGGGCAGGGCCTCGCCGGCACGGATGCCGGCGCTCCCAGGATCACGCCGCCACGATGTTCACCATTTTTTTCGGCACGACGATGATTTTCTTGATCGTCTTCCCTGCGAGGAACGTTTTCACCTTTTCGGACGAAAGCGCCGCGGCTTCCAGCGTGGCGTTGTCGGCGTCCGCCGCCACTTTGATCACGTCGCGCATCTTGCCATTTACCGACACAGGGATTTCGATCTCGCTTTCCACCAACAACGCGGGGTCGAACTGGGGCCAGGGGGAATAGGCCAAGGCTGAAGGCTGAAGGCTGAAGGCTGAATGGAGTTTCGCCCAAAGCTCTTCCGCCAGATGCGGCGCGAAGGGCGCGAGCAACTGCAAGAAAGTCCGGAGCACCGACACAGGTTTCGTTTCCCACGTCATGGCTTCGTTCACGAAGACCATCATGGCGGAGATGGCGGTGTTGAAGCGCATGCCGTCCAGGTCTTCGGTGACCTTCTTGATGCCGGCATGCAACGTCTTCAACTGGGCTGCGGTGGGCGGCACGTCTTTGATCGCGGGATGGAGTTGGATCAGGCTCAGCAATTCTTTGCGTTTTGCTTCGCTCTCGGCGGTGGTTTCCGCCTGCTCGAATTCCGTCTCACTCTGCTCGTCCACGAACAAGCGCCACACGCGGCCGAGAAAACGATACACGCCCTCGACGCCGCGGGTGTTCCACGGCTTCGTGTCTTGCAATGGACCCATGAACATTTCGTAAAGCCGGAACGCGTCCGCACCGAATTCCGTCAGGATATCGTCCGGGTTGACGACGTTGCCGCGGGACTTCGACATCTTCTGCCCGTCCTCGCCTTGAATCAGACCTTGATTGACGAGCTTGAAGAACGGTTCGGACGTGGAGACATGGCCGAGGTCGAACAGGACCTTGTGCCAGAAGCGCGCGTAGAGCAGGTGGAGCACGGCGTGCTCGGTGCCGCCGACGTATAAATCCACGCCGGGAGTGGATTTTTGTAGCGGCTCTGTGTCAGCGCCATCTCGGCGGTCACAGACCGCCGCTACAGAGCCCATCCAATACGACTCCGCGTCTTTGCCGACGAAGGACTGCGCGTTCTTCGCGTCGAGGTAACGGAGGTAATACCAGCACGAGCCGGCCCATTGGGGCATGGTGTTGGTTTCGCGCACCGAGCCGTCAGGCAAATTAAGCCAATCCTTGGCGCGGGCGAGCGGCGGCTGGCCGTCGGGGGTGGGTTTGTAATCCTCCAGCGCCGGGGGCAGGAGCGGCAACGAACTTTCGGGCAACGCTTCGTGATAGAGATCGCCAGCGGCGTCCTTTTTCCAAATGATCGGGAACGGCTCACCCCAGTAACGCTGCCGGCTGAACAGCCAGTCGCGCAGCTTGTAGTTGATGGTTTTCTTGCCGAGACCTTTTGCTTCGAGCCAGGCGGTGATTTTTTCTTTAGCCTCATCAATTCCAAGCTCATTTATAAAATCAGAATTTACCGCCGTTCCTTCATAAACGAACGGCAAAGCTGTTCCGTAGAACAATTCAGGCCGCTTGAGGTATCGCTCAATCAACTCTTCTGTGTGTTCAATTTCGAACTCACCCGGCTTGTCGGAAGGAAGTTTGAGCATTAAACACTCAGAACGCATCGGGCGAACAACCACCTTAATATTTAGCCCGAACTTTCTGGCGAACTCAAAGTCGCGGATGTCATGGGCGGGCACAGCCATGATCGCGCCCGTTCCGTAGCTGGCCAGGACGTAGTCAGCAATCCAAATGGGAATCCTCTCGCCGTTGACTGGATTGATGGCGTAAGCGCCCGTGAAAATCCCAGTTTTGTCTTTGGAAAGTGCCGTTCTTTCCATGTCGCTTCGGTCAATTGTATAAGCCTGATAACGCAACATTCCGTATCCAGGCGATTCACAATCTTGGTCATCAATCGGGCTGCGCTTCCATTCACTTGGCGTTCCACTTGGCCAATTCAAATCGATCAGTCCCAGCAATCGGTCCACCAACTTATGTTCGGGGGCAATGACCATGTAAGTGGCACCAAAAAGCGTGTCAGGGCGCGTTGTGAATACACGTAGTTTTATGGCTGTACCATCATCATTGCGGATGTCAGCCACCTCGAAATCCACCTCCGCCCCTTCACTGCGCCCAATCCAGTTCCGCTGCATCTCCTTGAGCGAATCGCTCCAGTCAATCGTATCGAGGTCGGAGAGCAGGCGTTCGGCGTAGGCGGTGATACGGAGCATCCATTGGCGCATCGGCTTGCGGACGACCGGGAAGCCGCCGACTTCGCTTTTGCCGTCAATGACTTCCTCGTTGGCCAGCACCGTGCCGAGTTCGGGACACCAGTTCACCGGCGCTTCGCTGACGTAAGCGAGGCGTTTGGAATCACGATAGGCGCAGTGGGCTGGCTCCAAAGTAGGGCAGGCGTCTCGCCTGCCTGCGTCGGCACAGCCGACGCGGGTTTGTGCTTCGCGCTCGCCGGGCAGGCGAGACGCCTGCCCTACTTTATCGGTTTCGTCGGCGCAAAGTTCCGCCGGGTATTCCAATGTCTCAATCGGCTCGGCCCCGTTCGTTTCCGGATTGAACCACGAATTGTAGAGCTTCAGGAAAATCCATTGCGTCCACTTGAAGTAATCAGGATCGGTGGTGGCGAGTTCGCGCGACCAGTCGTAGCTGAAGCCGAGGCTTTTGATCTGGCGCGTGAAGTTGGCGATGTTCGCCTCGGTGGTGACGCGCGGATGCTGGCCGGTTTTAACGGCGTATTGCTCGGCGGGCAGGCCAAACGAGTCCCAGCCCATCGGATGCAGGACGTTGAAGCCGCACGCGCGACGGTAGCGGGCGAGGATGTCCGTCGCCGTGTAACCCTCCGGATGCCCGACATGCAATCCCGCCCCGGACGGGTAGGGGAACATGTCGAGGATGTAGTACTGGGGGGGCAATTGGGTCGCAGCGACCTTGCCAGAAAGGTGGTGGCGTTGGGCGAACGGATGGGCCGGTGGAATTTCGTCGCCCGGATTGAACGCACGAAAAGCCTGCTGCTCGGCCCAAGTGTGCTGCCACTTGGGTTCGATCAAATGAAACGGATATTGCCGCCGACTGCTTGCCATAGAGCCGCAGATACTAGGGAAAGAAGCGGCGGACTCAATGGCGGAGTTTTGTTTGGGTGCGACCAGAAGTGGCGGTCAACCCGGGTGGTAGGAGTGTTCGCGCTGCGAACACTCCGCCCGCGCCGAGCGGGCGGAACGTGCGGTGACTCGGACGTGCCGCTGGACGCGGCACGACGGCTCGCAGGGCGAGCCGTTCTACCACACTGACCGCCACTTCCAGTCGCACCCGTTTTGTTTTCCGGCCACCGAGCGGGTTCAAGTCGCTTTTGTTTGCTGGGTCAAATCGCAACGCAGGGAGAAAACAGGGGAACTCTCCTGGTGGGAGGCAAGCACGGATTGCAGACGCCCATCCTGAGTAATGCCCGCAACGATTTCCAGAACCGGTCGCAAGTTCCGGGAACCAATCCGTCCGCGGTGCCTCCTAAAACCGGCCCGGTGGGTTCGGCGGCGAAAGCTCAGCGGGAAAGTAAGCAGCCAGCAACCAAAACCCAAAATTAGAGCGCAGATTATGAAAAGACTCCTCCTTTCGGTTTTAACTTCCTGCAGCCTGATCTCGGCGCAGGCGGACTTGTTCCAGTATGATATTACTTTCAGCTCGGCGGGTGAGGCGTTGCCGTCGACCGGGACGGGCTTTGGCACGGTGAACTACGACAGCTTCGCTCACACTTTGCAGCTGCAAGCAAGCTTCAGCGGCCTGCAGGGAACCACCACAGCTTCACACATCCACGCGGCCACGGCGGTCGCCGGGACCGGCGGCGCCGGCGTGGCCACGACCACTCCTTCCTTTGCGTTATTCCCGCTGGGCGTCACCAGCGGGTCGTTCTCGAACACCCTGGACCTGACCTCGGCTTCCAGTTGGAACGCCAGTTATATCACCGCTCACGGCGGGACCACCACGCAAGCGGAACTGGATCTGATCGCCGCCTTTGGGGCGGGCACGGCGTACTGGAATATTCACTCGTCGTTCGGTCCCGGGGGCGAGATTCGCGGCTTGGTGACGGCGGTGCCGGAGCCGACGAGTGCGGCGCTGTTAGGATTGGGCGGATTTGCCATGGCCGGGCGAGTATGGAAGAAAAGGCGCGCGCGCCAAGTCTGACTCAAAACTCCAAGTCGGTCACACTTTTGTCCGTCAGGCTTACAAAAGGCGCGTCGGTTGTTCGGGCTGTCGGCTTCGTCCACTCGTTCATGCCGGTAAAAAGCACATTCCCGTTCGTGGGGCTTTATTTAATTTTAATGCGAAACTTGGCCCGGCTGACTCTCGCCGCAATCGCGGTCGCGGGCGTGGGGATTGCAATTCCAGCCTTGGCTCAGGTGGAGCAAGAGATTCTTTGCGGTCGCACTGCTGCCGGCGAACTCAAAGTGGTCAGCGATTTTGCCCAGCCAGTTGAACTTCCCGGGTCGATTTTTCCGGGAATACCCGGCTACGCAACCGGCGAGCTGGCGTTCCATTCCACGATTCTGGACGATGCAACCAACGACTTTTTCCAATTGTCAACCGCCGCCGATTTCCGCTTGGTGCTGCTGGCCAAGCAGCCTGGCGTTGAAATTTGGAACGACACCGGTACCGGCTTTATGGATACCAATGAATCGTTCTTTATTGGTTCGGCCCCGTTTGACACGCATCCGATTTGGAACATTGTGGCTGGGACGCCGGGCAGCGCGTATTCGTTGACGCTGAAACTGCGGGATGTGACCGGCCTTTATCCGGAGAGCGCACCCATGGTGTTGAGTTTCACCCCCACCCAGGTTCGTTACCCGATCAACCTCCAACCTGTTGACGCGGGGCATGCGACGCTTTTGTGGCCGACGAACGCGGTCGGCTGGGAACTCCAAGCCGCCACCTCATTGATGCCGACGAATTGGACCACCATCACCAGTACCCCGGGCCTTGCCGGCACCAACTTCACGCTGAACATTGCCACGACGGAGCGACAACAATTTTTTCGCCTCCACCAGCCTTGACCGCGGAACTCCGGTTGGCGGCACGTTGCGCACCTGCTCGGCGATGGCTGGCCGGCGACGATCCCTTTTATTCTTGAATCCGCTGCCGCCAAGAATCGGCAGCGGGGGTTGTTCGATCGGACCGCTCTCGGAATTCGAACCCAGGCCTCGCTGGTTCGGGAATCAAGCTGGCCACGAGGCTTCGCTGATTTTCGGTCGGGCCGGCACGCCAACCGGCTCGGGAGTTAGATTAGGGAAACGCTGATTTAATCCGCATGGATTTCTTTTGAACGAGGAGGCTGATTTTCTCGTCTGTGTTGCATGACCCACCAGACCAGTTTCACGCACGCCGAGTTTGCCGCCAAAAAGAAGACCACACGCCGCGAGAA
>JANXWY010000342.1 GCA_025350905.1 Verrucomicrobiota bacterium | reverse complement strand
GAACGCAAATGGCCGCACGCCGGCGAGCAGTGGGAATGGCAATGGTTCTGGCCGTCGCGCGAAACGATGAAGGATCCGCGCTCGGGGTTGCGCCGGCGGCATCACGTCCTGGATGCCACGTTCCAGCATTTCATCCGGCAGGCGGCGCGCAAAGGGAAACTGGACAAGAAGGTCACGCCCCATGTGTTGCGGCATTCCTTCGCCACGCAGTTGTTGGAACGGGGCACCGACATTCGCACGGTGCAGGATCTCCTGGGACACAAGGACGTGAGCACGACGCAACTCTACACCCACGGCATGCAGAAGCCCGGGCTGGGGGTGCGGAGTCCGCTGGATGGCTGAGCTGAGTTCAGTCGGCGGAAATCTCCCTCGGCGCTCCGACCTCGGTAACCCGTCCGTGCCGGGCTGATTGGCGGCAGTCGCGGGACCGCCTTTGCATCGATTGGCCGGAGGGGACCGGTCAGAGTTGCAACTTCAACAGACCGACTTCCAAGGCGAGCGCCTCCTGCACGTTGGTGTAGAGCAGGCGCTGCGTGTGTTCCACCACTTGCAGATTCTCCAACGCCTGGGCGGTGGTGAGCCGACCGGCCACCTGCCCGGCCCCGGCCAGCTGGGGAAACTGCAGGAACTCGCGGCCGCCGGCCAGCGTGTGCAGCCACACGTCGCGCAACCACCATTGCACCAACAACAGGACGTCGGAACGCTGTCGCCGATACTCCGCTTCGATGGCAGCTTTCAGCTCCGCCTCCCAGCGCTCGCGCAGGTCCTTTTCCACGTCGTCGTATTTTTCGAGCGGCGACCGCGCGGTCAACTCCGCCTCCACGCGTTCCCGCATTTCGGCGAGGCGCCCGGCCAGCACGTCCATCAGGCGGTACCGGCCCAGCAAACTTTTCTGCGGCGCGCCCGCCAGTTCGCTGAACCGGGCCAGCCAGTCGAGCAAGGCAGCGTCCCATTTTCGCGCGCCGTCCCCGGCGAAATTCAACCGCAGGCAGCGCGACAAAATGGTTTCCAAAATCCGGCCCGGCTCGGTGCTCAACAAAATCAGGATCGATTTGGGCGGCGGTTCTTCCAGGGTTTTCAAGAACGCATTCGCCGCCGAAGTCTGCAACCGGTCCGCCCCGACGATCACCGCTACCTTATACTCTGCCGCCGTCGGTTTGAGTTGGATCTCGCGCATCAACTCGCGCACCTGATCCACGAGGATCACCCGCAGCTTGGACTCGGGCCGCACCCAGTGGACATCGGCATGGGTCTGCCCGGCAATCTGCCGGCACGAAGGACAGGCATCGCAGCAATCCACCGCCACGCCGCCGGTGGTCACCGGTTGTTGACAGTTCAACGTCTGGGCCAGCGTGCGGGCGAGCGCTTCGAGTTCGTCCAGTTGCGGACCGAAGAACAGGTAACCATGCCCCAAGCGGCGGCGCGCCAGCGAGCGTTGCAACAACGCCACGCCGGACGCCTGACTGGGAAAATCTTTGAACGCCATATTAATTCGTGCGGTGTCGCAATCGCTCCAATTCTGCTCTCCGCGGCGCCCAATAAAGTCGATCGCGCTCGCGTTCCAGTTTCTCCTCGTCCGCCAAGGCCGCAGTCAATCCCATCGGGTCGCCGTTCACCGCGAAGGAAATCAAGGGGCGCTCGTCGCGGCATTGGCGCGCGACCTCCGGTGACTGACCGGCCAGTTCCATCAACAATTCCGGCGTCCGCAACTCTTGCAGCCAAAAGCGCGTCTGTTCCGGCGCGGCAGCACCCCGATGCGTCAAGTAGTCGGCGTCCACCAGCCGTTGCAACATCGGCCAATCTTTGCCACGTTGGGTTTTCTTGGCCTGGACCAAGTCCGGCAGTGCCAGCAACTCGTAGGTTGTGCCTTCGGCATCCGCCAGCACCACACGACGTTGCCAGAGCTGGGAAAACTCAGCCACGCCCCGCATCACGGACATCACATCCACACGCATGCCGGCGGCTTCCGGATGCCGGCACCGGAAATGAATCGCATGACCTCGACGCAAATAATCCAGTGCGAACGGGGGAACGGCGATACAGTCCGCCTGCAGTTCGCAGAGCGCCTCCCGCAAGCGCTCCAGATTCTCCGGTTCGGCGAGGACGGCCAGATCGGTATCCCGGCTAAACTCCGCCGCGCCGTAAAACACGCAGGCCTGTCCGCCCATCAACAGGGCGTGTACCTGTCGGGCGGCCATCGTAGAAAGGACTTTGCGGATCGGGTTCGGGATCAAGGGAACCTCCCATTTGCTGATATGCCACCCAAAGTTTCTGGCTTTCGTGCCAGCGTTCCAGCGGGGTTAGCCGATACCAGTCGGCCCACTCGCCTTCCACGATGTCCTCGGGTTGGATCACGCCCTCAGTTGAATCGAGAATCCATTTCCCGGCAAGTCGCAACCGCAGTTATTTCAAATTTTCAACGGGGACGAGAACCGGCCGAAGACTTTTAACGCGAAGGCGCGAAGGAGCAAAGGCGCGAGGGCCTTTAAAAACTTTGCGGTCCGTTTGGGGCGGCACCGTTTGCGCATGGCCGCAACCGGTGTCAGCAGCAGTCGCGGTCAGGGTAGTGTCAGGCCTCCCGGCCGGACGTAGAGGGCGCGCATCCTTGCCGCCCGGAAGCAACGTTGCGACAACGGGCTTACTGCCGAAAACTCCAACGCGACGAATAATGAGGTGCGTGGCCGCCGGGCTGGAAGCCACGGCTCTACGGCAGGCAAGATGCCTGACCGCTACTCTGGTTGGCCGCTACTCCCGATGACCCGGACGACGACCGCGAGCCACTCGGCGCTACGGAAGCGCGGGTGTTGCCAAGCGGTAGAATTGGTTGGTCGGACCCATGCCATTCGTGAACCACAAGGTCCGGTTGCTTGCGGCTGCCGCGATGGCCTGCCAATTCTGCCAGGCGGCGCCGTTGAGTGCCGGCTGGGATTGAATTGTGTAATTCCGGTTGGAAACGGCCGTGAAGGAAAAAACCAGGTTGCTGCCGGAGCGCTGCACGGCGTCGAACCGGAGCGCACTCGCGGCATTCGTTGGACTGGTTCCCGCCCAGTACTCGCGCAGGTTGCTCATCCCGTCGCCATCGGGGTCGGCGTCCGCATCGTTTACTTCCGGATTGGTGCCGTTGGCCAATTCCCAGGCGTCGGGCATCCCATCACCGTCCGTGTCCAATGCCACGAGGCTGAGTGAAGCCACGTGGCTGCTGACGACGCCGACCGCATTGGAAACCACCACAAAATAATTTCCCACCTGACCAGCCTGCACATTCGTCACGGTCAACACGTCGGTCGGCTCCGGCTGCAAATTGTTATTGAAATACCAGAGATAACTCAGCGGCGGGCTCCCCGCAGCGGTAACGGCGAACGTGGCGCGGCTGCCCCCAGCCACGGTGACATTCGTCGGCTGCACCAGGCAGGCCGGCCCGAGCTGGGAGCCGAGCAACGTCAGGCGCAGATCGAAAGCGAGGTCACTGCTGCCGGGACTGGATTGATGGACTTCGGCAGTGAGGAGATTGGTACCCGGGAGCAGGCCGGTGAGCGGCAGGGTGGCGGTCTGCCAGGTATTGCCCTGGTCCGCGGCATTGGTGGCGAGTTGCGAATAGGCGAGCGCGCCGGCGGGCAGATTGTCCCGATACAGATCCACGCCATTTAAATACAAGGCCACCCCGTCATCCCGCTGCACCTCGAGCAGCAGGTTGGTCATCCCCGTCAACGCCTGGACGACGAACGGGCGCCGGAAGTAATAGGCCGGATATTTGTTCGCCCCGTCGCTCCCGTAGCTCAGCACCGTGGCGATGCTGGCATTGGCATTATTGTTGAAACCAAATTTGGCCGGGCCGGTCGCCCAACCCGTTTCGTCGAACGCAGGCTGAAGCCAGTCCGCACCCGGCGCCACGCCGCGATCGAGATAACTCCAGTTGGCGCCGGCCGGAATCAACTCCGGGTTCACGGACACCACGGGCACGAACACCGTCACCGTCGCCAGGGCGCTGTTCTGCCCTTGGGCATCAAAGGCCACGGCCGAGACCGTGTGATAACCGGGGCCATTCGCCGACCACGGTAAATTGAATGGCGCCGCGACGGTGCCGAGCAGATTGCCATCCACTAAATAAGTCACACTCGCGGCATCGCCGCCGCCGCTCTGGGCGGCCGCCGACAGCATCACGGACGTGCCGGCAAGCAGAACCGCGTCATTCGTCGGCGCCAGGATCGTCACGCTGGGCGGAGGCGTGAGGACGGTCACGAGCACGGAGTCGGAGATCGCGACGGCCCCCAGATTGTCGGTCACGCGCGCGTGCAAGGTGTAGGTCCCCGCCGCCGCGCCCGACCAGAGGTAATTCGAAGCCGTGGCTGTCCATTGCGACAAGAGCACGTCCGCCGCGAACAACTCGACCAACGCGACCGCGCCGTCGCTGTCGTTCGCGGAGATAGCGATCGTCACGTTGGGTAACACGAGGCTGGCGCCGTTAGCGGGCGCCGTGATCGTCACGGTCGGGGCCGAATTGAGCACCGGGGCCCGGCCCACGGTGGTGCCGGCGGCGAACCAGTTCGTGGGATCGTTGCCGAACCCGGAGTTATTGCGGCGTTGCAGCGAATTGCCGAGGCCGTCCGCGCCCGCGGGCCATGGCGCTTGATCGCGATAGTCCACGCGGTCGATTACGATGTACGGCACGAAAACATTGGTCGGGGTCACATCGGGTTTGTCGGGTTGCTGGAGCTCGATCGACTCCCCGGAGTTGTCGAGTTTTCCCGTCCACGGGCCGTAGATGGCGACGGCATTGGACACGCCGTATTTCGACCGAAAGGCGGCCAGTTGCGTCACGTTGGTGGGATTGAAACCGACCACCAGCAACCGCGCACCGGCGCCCAGCATTTGATTCGTCGGAAAATCAAAATCCACGGCCAGCTGCAACCGCCAGGTATTGGTCGCCGCTGCCGCGCCGTAGCCGGGTTCGTTGGTAAAACTGCAAGCCAGCGGCACATTGGTGGCCGTGATATTTTGCAACTCGATGAACTCGTCGCCGACATTGTCCGCGCCGTTCACGTCCGGCGGATGATACATGATTTCGGAAATCACAATCGGCCCGATGCGTGGACCGGCGTTGGTCCCGCCCAGCGTCACGGCATTTTGCAGGACGAACTGGACCTCGGCCTGGCTGTTGGTGTAACGCCCGAAGCTCACGCCATTGGGCGCGGCCGCGAATTCGTTGCCCTGCACGTATCCGGTCAGGTTCGTGGATGCGTCGCCGGAAAACAGGTAGGCCGACTCACCATATTCACTGAGGCGAAACGCGTTCGCGCCGGTATTAAACTGATTTTCATTGAACACCAAATAGCCGCCCGCCGGGATCATCGTGCCGTTGGGAATGCGATATTTTTTCGGGACATAGAAATCATCCGAGAGAAACCAGCCGCCCAGGTTGACACTGGTGGTGGCCGGATTGAACAATTCGATGGCATCCAGCTCGGGCAAGTCGGTGTGGGTGAGGACTTCATTCACAATGACGGGGCCGAACGCGGGCGGGGCGGGATCAGCGACGCCCGGCGAACCATTGAGCCCGCCGCTAGCCCGCCATCTCGCCGGCTCTCCCCAAGTATTCCACGGGCCGTTTTCATCCACAATGACCAGGGAGAAGCCGAGGCCGTCCGTGATCGGATACCAAGTGTTGTGGTAAGCGAATTCCAAAATCTTCTCCCCGACGGCATCCTCCAAACGAAGAACGTCACCGCCGTTGGCCAGCGCCCCGCCGAACGCTCCGGCCAGGTTGAAGCCGGTACCGTAGCGCGCGGAAAAAGCCGCTGGATTGCGGACGATCAAGACCGTCTGGCCCGGGGCCAACTGGGTGACGTCGCTGCCGGTGAAGTTGAAATCAATGCCGGCGGTAAACCGCACGCCGGCGAGGTCAAGCGCGGTGTTGGGGGAAATATTCTTCAGTTCGAGGTACTCAAACTGTTCTGCGTCGTTGGTGATCGTCGTCACCGGTGAGGGATGGTACATGATCTCGGTGACACGCAAGTAGCGCTGGGCCGGCGAGGGATTACCCGGAAAGGCGTTGGTCGCCACATTCCGCCCCGCGGCATCGGTCAGCGTCAGCGCTTCCCCCCACGCGTTGAGCTGGCCGCCATAGGGCCCGACCACGAACAGCCCCTGACCGCCGTGCGGGCTGAGGGCCCGGTCGCGAAACGCCCGCACCTGCGGCGAAACATAAACCGCACTGTTCGCCGGCACGACGGTGCCCGGTTGGAATTTGAAATGAATGCCGCCATCCAGTTGCCAATCGGAAATATCCACGGCGAAGCGATTCGTATTCTCGAGCTTCACGAATTCCTCCGCCTGGTTGCCGGACACCGGGTTGGCATCCCACTCCGCAATGGCCAGGGCGACCGCGGGCAATTGCGCCAAGGGGAGGCCGGCGTTATTGGCTTTATTGATGCCGACGGCGAGCGCGGTGTTCGTGATCGAATGCTTGCCGTAAAAATGCTGCCGGCGCGGAGCGAGGAAATCCGTGAGCAGGCTGGCCACGCCGTTGGTCAGGTTGATGCCCGGATCAAAATTGCACTGCCCGCTCTTGGCCGGCCAGCCCCACCAGGCCCGGTCCCGCGCTGCTTCCACCGCAATCTGGTCCCGCCACGCTGCAACGTTCTGGTAGATCGGCGAGTTGGTGGCAACGGCGCCTGGGGGCTTTACGTACGCATCCAGCACGCTGCGCATCCGCCGGAGGAACATCTCGCGCGTGGACGGCACGCTGAAGATCACGTCATATAAGCGGTTCCAATTTCCGCCTCCGCCGGGTTGGGCCTGCGCGGAGCCATAGAGCGGAAAACTTTTGATGTAGTCGTTCGTCACCTGGATGCCGCTGTAAACTGGCGAATCCATAAAGGCGGCGCCCCAGGAAAGGTTCATATCGAACGGAATGATCCGCCAGAGATCGTCGCCCTCGTTGTCGTGGTACAGGCTCAGGTTGGCCCACACATCGTCGTTTTCATGAACGAAGCGCGCGGCCACCAGGTAACTGATGACCTCGGGCAAATCGAGGCGATCAAAAATGTTGGTGCGGCGCTGCTCAAGCGGGAGGGACTCGGCGATTGCATTGGCCAGTTCGACATAATCCGCGTTGCCCTCCCACCGGCGCGTCTTTTTATCAAAGCCGCCGGTGCTGAAGCCGCTGGGTTGGATGGTGCCGGCGGCGTTATACAGCGCACCGTTGGGATCGTAACCCAATCGCGTCAACAATTCCTCGCCATGCACGTCGTTATGGTTGGCCAGCTGATAGAAAGCACCATTGAGTTGCATCCGATAGGGGGCGTAGAACGGGCCCGGCGCGCCGGTCGCATCCGCCAACCAATAGCTCAAGCGCTGCCGCAGATAGGTCGGGTCCGGATAATCCGCTTCAAAGGAAGTGTGACGGATGCGCCCGCCCGGCTCGTGATGCCGGAAGGGATGTTCCCGGTTGAAGGTGACGCGATGCGATTTTTTGTTGTAACCGGCGGTGGTATTGCCGCGCAGGAACATGAACACATTGTCGTAGAACTCACCCTCGAAGAAAACCGAGACGTAGCCGCCGCCGTCGGAATCGGCGCCGAGCGTGTGCGTGACGGGGCCCGGTTGCAGCACGCTGGCCGGAGCGAACCAGTGGAGCACCGAGAGGGCACTCGTGACGTAACCCGGATTCACCACCGTACCAAAATATTCAGCCGTGGCTGCCGGATCGGCGAAGACCGGGAGTCGCGCCGAGGCGCCGACACTGTCTTGCGCGGTAATGAAATACCGAACCATCTGTCCGGTGGTGCTCGCGCTGGCCGGGATGGTCGCCCCGTAAACCCCATCCGCGGCTGGCCCGTCACCGTGGCCTCCATCATCGAACATCGGCACGCTGATTTCCGGGTCAAACATCACCCGGTAATGCAAGGTCACACTCGCCACCGCATTCGCCGTTGGGAACACCCGGGCGGTAACCAGGAGATTTTCATCCTCGAGCGGCACCGCAGGCACATGTTTGACGTCGGCGATGCCCGGCCCGGGCACCGTCGCGCCGCCCAAATTCTCCGCGCCGGGCGTGGGTTGCGTGAAGTAAAGTCCACTGGCGCTTTCCCCCGCGACGGTGGTACCGATGAGCTCCGGCAAGAACAGGAAAGAACTGTTGGTGGCGGCCACGTTCAAGCCCTGGACCGCCAGAAAGTTCGTCCCCGGGCGCAACAGGTCCGGCGGAATCCCCAAGGACAGGGATTCAAAATCCACCGCGCTATGCTCGGCGGTCGCGCTGGAATTCCAAGTCAGGTCTTCGAGCGGCGCGTTTCCCCGCGCAATTTCCACTCCGTTGATCCACGCCACAAACCCGTCGTCATACTTCAGCCGCAGGGTGAGCCGCGCGAAGTCGGCGGGGTTGTCCACCACAAAGGGCAGGCGCACAAACGCCGAGGCATTCTCGTTGAGCATGCTGGCTTGAAGGTTCAACCCGAGGTCAGCCGTGCCGAAGCCGAGGCCCGTCGCGCCGCTGGTCCACGCTGCGTCATTGAACGGCTCGTTCGTGGCGGCGCCGGTCCAGTGGTAGTTGAGAGCACTGCCACCGTTGGCGCTGGAGGCCACCAGCACGCGGGCGGTATCGCCCGTCGCGACCAAGGTCACGTTGCTGACGGTCAGAGCAAACCCGTACGACACATCAGGGATTTGCCCTGGATACTTCGGCGCAAACTGGGTGACGATGTTGGTCCCGCTGGGGTCCACCAGCGCGAGATATTCGCCGGCGGCGGCGAGCTTGAAATTGGTATGGAGCGGTGCGCCGGGCGCGCGCCGATTCAAGTTGGAGGCAAACACGACGAGGAATTCACCTGGGGGCAGGTTGGTGGCGGGAAACTTCCACTTGGTTAAATTTCCGGCGGTGTCCGTCAGCGACCAATCCAATAGGTTGATCGTGATGGGCGATTGGTTCTGTATTTCAATCCAATCCTCGTAGGCGCCGTCCTCGTCCATCAGCGTACTCGTGTTGGAAGCCATGAATTCGGTCAGGCGCAATTGGGCCGGCGCCGAGAACTCCCCCCAGAGACCAAACACCAATGCCAGCCAAAGCCCGCGGTAAAACATGACGCATCCTCGCACAATCGCGGCCGGCGGGCCAGTCCCCAGAATTAGCGACCGAGGCTGCGTGAAACTTCGGACACTCGCCGCTGCCCGCGCGGCGCGGGACTCCGGCCAATTCTCGTCACCAAATCGCCCGCACGCGATAGAATCTGGCGCTGCCGCCAGGCACGGGCAGGACCTGCAATGCATCCGTGAACGTCTGAATGGCTTCGCTCCCAGCCGGGGCAGGATTTATTTCCTGCGTAGCAGGCAAAACGATGTCCGTGAACGGCCCCGCCGGACTCCCGTCCCGGTAGCTCACGCGATAACGGGATTGCCCCACTGCGGCCCAACGGATCGTGCATTGGCCGCCCACCCCGGTCGCCACACTTACAATCCGCAGCACCGCGGCCGCGTTCGTTGGATTGGTGTTCGCCCAGTACTCATCGGCATTCCGCACGCCGTCGCCGTCGTCGTCGCCCGCCGGGTCCGTGATGCCAAAGCCCGCCTCCCAATAATCCGGAAGCCCATTGGTGTTCAGGTCGGCGGGGGGCAAGACCGCCAGCGTGACGGTGGCCGGTCGGCTGCGTAAATAACCATTGTCCGTGCGGAAGGTGAATTGATCCGGGCCGACCCGCCCATGGGCCGGCGCATAGGTGACGGCGCCCGAGACCGGGTTGAACGCGGCGAGCAATCCCTGCTCCGGCGGCTGATTCGAGACAAACGTTATCGGCCGTCCATCGGGATCACTTCCGGCGAGGTCCAGGCTCGCAGAAAAATCGCCCGGGACGGTCACCGTCTGGTTGCTCGCCACCGGCGGGTCGTATTCCTTGAGCAGGGTAAACCAGTCGTTCGTCGAACCGTCTTCGCCCAGAAAGGTGGCATCCAGCCGGTTGCTAGTGAGATCAAGTACCAGCGAACCGAACTGATTCAGCGAAACCTTCATGGCCGGATGCGCCAGCGGCCCGCCCCCGGTCCACCCGGAACTCCCGACCACGGCAAAAACGGCGCCGAAATGCGACCGCGGTCCGCCGCGCGGTTTGTGGTACGCGCCTCCGTCATTCTCCCTTCCGTCCGCTGCGTTCAGCTGGTTGGTGCTGGAAAAGGCAGCGGACCGGCCGTAGTGCCCGTCCAACAGGTAAGATCGTTCATACGAATGACTGTGCCCGCTCAACACCAAGTCCACGCCGCCCGCTTCCAGCAACGGCACCAAGTTCTGCCGCATCTCGATCAATTCCAGTTCCGCATCCGAATCATGGGCGCCTTTCGTGTACGGTGAATGATGCCAGAACGCGATGATCCAATCCGCTGCCGTAGTGGCGAGATCGTCGGTCAGCCAGCGCGCCATGGCGCCATCCGGCGAGCGCACGGATTCCACGGAGTCGAGGCAAATGAAATGAATCCGCCCGTAGTCGAAGGCGTAATAATGTTCCGTACCCGAGGCTTGGCCCCCCGCCAATCCGTTGGTCGGCAAGGTAAAGATATCGAAGTACGCATGCTGGCCGCTCGCTTCGACCGAATAGGTATCGTGATTGCCCAGCGCGGGCCACAGGACCGATTTGGGGAGCAGATTTGTGTAGACATCGAAGACCGCCGCTTGATAGTCCGAATCGGTGCCGAAGACGTAGGCGTTATCACCCAGCATCAGCCACAAATCCGTGGGCCGCGAGCCGGTGAAAAGCTCGTAGCTGTCCCGCACTCTCACTTGCGCCGGCGACCGCGAGCCGCAATCGCCAAGGACCCAGACGCGCGTTGCCTTAGCGGTGCCCGGCGAAGGCGCGGTGACGACAAAGTGATTCGCGTCGCCGGCCGCCCCACTGCCGGTGGCGTTGCCGACCGAATAAAAATACTTGGTATCGGGTAATAATCCGGTCACGAGCACCTCGTGTTCCGCCACGCTCGCCGCGTCCGCGACCACGAAATTAAGCTCGGCCAGATTCGTGCCCAACCGCACCTGACTGTCGGTGGTCCCTTCGGTCCGCCAGCGCACTACGACACTCGTGGAGGAACCACTTTGCAAGTACGGTCCCCGCGTCAAGGTCTGAGCTGGACACTGAGCTGGACACTGAGCTGGACACCCGCCGCCGTCAAGATTGATCAAAGTCAGCAAACCCAGAACCGGGCCGCCGCGCTGCAGCATTCGTTTCATTAAGGAACCGGCGCCAAGCTAACATTCCACACCCGCCACCGGCAATCGCAACCGTGGGCCGTAACGTAGGAGTTGCATCTGGGCACCGCCGCAGAAACGCCGCCTGCCGGCGGCCGACACCAGTCCCACTCCGCAGCGGCCGCGTGGCACGGCTGCCACCCGCTCACGAACGACGCGCTTGGCCGTCGTGCCGGGGGAGGGGAGGGCGTTCTGCTCCCGTGCGTCATTTTTTCGCAAAAACCAAGCCGGCATTCTTGGTGGTGACGCTGATCCGATCGCCGGGCTTGAACTCGCCCGCCAACAACCGGGTTGCGAGCGGGTCGAGCAGGTGCTCTTGAATCGCGCGTTTGAGCGGCCGGGCGCCGAATTGCGGGTCGTAGCCTTCTTGGGCGATCAGTTTTTTGGCCGCGGCGTCCACGTCGAGGGTGAGGTTCTGTTGCGCGAGGCGTTGCTCCAGGCGCGCGAGTTGGATGTCCACGATGCGCGCCAGCTCGCTTTCGTCGAGGCTTTGAAAAATGATCACGTCATCCACGCGATTCAGGAATTCCGGGCGGAAATGCTTTTTCAACTCAGCCATGACCTTGTCCTCCATTGCCTGATGGGCCGACTTGTCGGTATGTCCGTCCAGGAAATATTCCTGGATGATGGGCGACCCTAGGTTGCTGGTCATGATGACGATGGTGTTCTTGAAATCCACCGTCCGCCCCTGGCCGTCCGTGAGTCGGCCGTCGTCGAGCACCTGCAACAACACGTTGAACACATCGGCATGCGCCTTCTCGATTTCGTCGAAGAGGATCACCGAGTACGGCTTGCGCCGCACGGCCTCGCTGAGCTGGCCGCCTTCCTCGTAGCCGACGTAGCCCGGCGGCGCGCCGAGGAGGCGCGCGACCGTGTGTTTCTCCATGTATTCGCTCATGTCGATGCGAATCAGCGCGGACTCGTCGTCGAAGAGAAATTCCGCGAGCGCCCGGGCGGTCTCGGTCTTGCCCACGCCCGTCGGCCCGAGAAAAATAAACGAGCCGATGGGGCGGTTCGGGTCTTGCAATCCGCTGCGCGAACGGCGCACCGCGTTGGCCACCGCCACCACCGCCACCACCGCTGGCCGCTGGCCGATGACCCGCTGTTGTAAGCGTTCCTCCATCTTGAGCAACTTCTCGCGTTCGCCTTCGAGCATCCGCGAAACGGGAATGTGCGTCCACGCCGCGACGACCTGAGCGATGTCTTCGTCCGTGACTTCCTGGCGAAGCAAAGTAGGACGGGCGTCTCGCCTGTCCTTTTCCTCGGAAGGGGCAGGCGTGACGCCTGCCCTACTTTCTATCGCTGCCAGCTTTTTCTCCAAATCGGGAACTTTCCCATACTGAAGTTCAGCGGACTTGGTCAGGTCGCCAGCGCGTTGGGCTTTTTCCAACTCAAGCTTCGCCTGCTCCAATTGCTGCTGCACGATGCTGACGGCGTTGACGGCGGTCTTCTCGTTCTGCCATCGAGCCGTGAGCGCTTTGGATTTTTCCTTCAAGTTCGCGAGCGTCTTATCAATCAGCTTGAGGCGTTCCTTGCTCGCGGCATCCTTCTCTTTCGACAATGACATCCGCTCGATTTCCAATTGGAGAATTTGGCGATCGAGCTGATCTAGTTCGGTCGGCTTGGAATCCAACTCCATCTTGATGCGCGATGCCGCTTCGTCCACCAGATCAATCGCCTTGTCCGGTAGAAACCGGTCGGTGATGTAGCGATGCGATAGTGTTGCCGACGCGACGAGGGCCGCGTCCTGAATCCGCACACCATGATGGACCTCGTAACGTTCCTTGAGACCCCGCAGAATCGCGATGGTCGCTTCGACGGTCGGCTCGGCGACTTGCACCGGCTGGAAACGGCGTTCGAGCGCCGGGTCTTTCTCGATGTGTTTGCGATATTCGTCCAGGGTGGTCGCCCCGACGCAGCGCAACTCGCCGCGCGCCAATTGTGGTTTCATGATGTTGGCCGCGTCCGTCGCGCCCTCCGCCGCACCGGCCCCGACAATGGTGTGCAGCTCGTCAATAAACAGAATGATTTTGCCTCCACTCGCGGTGATCTCCTTCAAGAACGCCTTGAGCCGGTCCTCGAATTCGCCGCGATACTTGGCCCCGGCAATCATCGCGCTCAGGTCCATCGCCACCAGCCGCTTGTTCTTGAGCGATTCCGGAATGTCCCCGCTCACGATGCGGCGCGCGAGGCCTTCGGCGATGGCCGTCTTGCCCACGCCCGGCTCACCGATGAGCACGGGATTGTTCTTGGTGCGGCGAGTGAGGACTTGCATGACGCGGCGGATTTCCTCATCGCGTCCGATGACCGGATCAATCTTTCCCTGCCGGGCGAGGGCGGTGAGATCGCGACCGTATTTCTCCAGGGCCTGGAATTTTCCTTCGGGCTGTGGGTCGGTCACCCGCTGGTTACCGCGCAATTCGACGAGCGCCTGTAAAACTGTGTCGCGCTTGAGACCGTGCGTCTTGAATACCTGTTTCAGTGCCGCGCCGCCGGCATCGAGCAAGCCGAGCAATAGATGCTCTGTGCTGATGTAATCATCCTTGAGTTTGCCGGCTTCGCGTTGCGCGGCATCGAGCGCCTGCTTTAATTCCGGACTGGAAAAAACGTCGCTGCTGCTCGTGCCCGTGACCTGGTGCCGGCGCGCGAGTTCCTTTTCCACCGCGGGCTGCAACTTCGCCACCGGCACGCCGATCTTTTCCAACAACTCCGGCACGAGGCTTTCACTCTGGCCCATCAGCGCCAGCAGCAGATGCTCGCAATCCACCGCCTGATGCGAGTGTTCGTGGGCGATGCGCTGGGATTCCGTCAACGCTTCCTGTGATTTGATGGTCAACTTGTCCATTTGCATGTCCCATCAATGGGCTTGAGCGCGCCGCGCGTCAAGCGTTCGGAGGCTTCCTGGCAGGATTAAGGGCAGGGCGACGCCTCGTCAGGATTCCACGCGACTGAGGATTTCGCCGGCCTTGAGTCGGGTTTTAAGGCGTTGGCCCGGTTTCACCTTGGTGGCGTCCCGCAACACGGCCCCCGTTGCCGCGTCCATTGTGAGGGAATAGCCACGAGCCAATACCTGCTCCGGCCCCAGCAACCGCAGGCGCGTTTCAAGGTTTAGAAAACGGTTGCGCGTCTGACCGAAGTGATGTTGACCCTGCTCGCGCATCTGGCGCACCGCCACTCCCAACCGTTCGCGCCGCAGCTTCAGGGACGGGCCCGGGTGCACCCGCAGCAGCCGCGTCGTGAGATTCTGCCAAGTCACCCGTTGGCCGCGCACCCCCTGCTGGGCCGAACGCAGCAGACTGCTCTGTAGTTCGTCCAGCCGCTGCGCCTGCTCGTCCAACCGGCGCCGCGGATGGGCGCGCAGCATGCGCCGGGTAACGCTCTCAAAATCCTCCTGCCCCCGCGCGAGTTGCTGCCGGACCCGGAGATTCATCACCGTGGCGGCCTCCGCCACAAACTGGCGGCTGGCGAACACGCCTTCCGTGATGATTTCGGCCGCCGCACTCGGCGTGGCCGCCCGGACGTCCGCCACAAAATCCGCAATGGTAAAATCAATCTCGTGGCCCACCGCCGAAACGACAGGAATTTCAGACGCATGGATTGCCCGCGCGACGGCTTCCTCGTTGAAAGCCCACAAATCCTCCAGACTCCCGCCGCCGCGCGTGACCAGAATCAGATCCAACCTGGTAGTAGCCGACGTCAGGAGGCTCTGACTTTCAATTCTGCCTTCAGCTAGAGCCTCCTCACGTCGGCTGCTACGCGCACTAAACTGATTCAGCAGCCGGATTGCTTCTGCAATTTCGATCGCCGCGCCTTCGCCCTGCACGCGACAGGAGACAAAAATGATTTCCAGGCTGGGGTTACGGCGTTGCACCACATGCAGGACATCCCGAATAGCCGCGCCCGTCGGTGACGTGATCAGGCCGATGCGTTGGGGATAAGGGGGTAACGGACGTTTGCGCTCGGAGGCAAACAGGCCTTCCGCCGCCAGCCTCTGCTTGAGTTGCTCGAACTTGAGTTGCAACGCGCCCACCCCCTGCAGTTCCACGGCGCGCACCAGCAGCTGATATTGCCCGCGCGCTTCGTAGACCGTGACGTCGCCTTGCAGTAAAACCTTCTGCCCGTCCTGCAGCAGCTCCCGTTGCGGCACGGATTCCTTGCGGAACAGCACGCAACTCAATTGCGAAGCGGCGTCCTTGAGTGTGAAGTAAATGTGCCCGGAACTTTGCGCGCGCAGGTTCGAAATTTCGCCGCTGACCCAGAGCGAACCCATTTGTTTTTCGAGCACCCGCTTGACCTGGGTGGTGAGTTCGCTCACGGAAAGCACCCGGCGAGTTTGCTCGGTCGGAAACAGTTCCCCGAAGTCCCATTGGGATTTGATCGATTTGCTCATGACCTTCGGCGGGAGCTAGGCAGGAGCCAGCAAGCCGAGTTGTTCGACTGCGCGGCGGGATTGATCGGGGTCGGTCTGGAGAATCACCTGCCAACCGCGGGCGGCACCGGCCTCCACGTTTTCCGGACGGTCGTCGAGGTAAAGAATCTCCGCGCCCCGCTTGCCCGTCAGAGCTTCAAGCGCTTCGTAAATCTTCGAGTCTGGCTTCATCGAACCGACTTCGTAGGACAGAATGTAGCCGTCGAAGTTGGCAAAGAACGGGAAATTCCGGCGGATATGCTCGATGGCGAGGTCGTTGGTATTTGAGAAAATATAGGTTGGGATGCCTTGCCGGCGCAGCGCGGCGTGGAGGGCGATCATCGGTGGCATTTCGCTGAAGATGTCGGCGAAGAAGCCGCCAAATTCGGCGAGGTCGCCGCGAAAACCAGTGGCCTGACGCACTTCATCAAAAAACTCCTGCCGGGTCATCGGCCCGGTTTCGTAACGGTAGAGCAACGGCGATTGATTCAGAAACCGTTTCACATCGTCGTCGGACATGTTGGTGCAAGCGGCGATGCGGCGGCCGGCAATGGAGTAATCAAAATCCAAAAGGACTTTGCCGAGATCGAAGACAACGATGGAAGGTGGGAGAAAGGACATTGGCTAGGGCTGGAACGGCTTGGGAATCACAAACGATAGGCTGGCGTCAGGATCGAATTGACTTTAAGGCTCACGGCAGCAGGACGGCGCGGTAGTACCGGGTTTGCCCGTATGCGTTTTCGTCCAGCCAGAAATAGGGTGTGCTCGTCAAGCGCACGTCCGCCGCGGCGCTCCAGTTGGTCAGGTTGGAAGAGGACTCAATCCGGTAGGTGCGGCCCACTTCCCCGGTGATCTGCAGGCGGGGCAAGATCTGCAGACTGAGGTTGGTCGCGGGCACAATCTGCGGCGAGGGATCGAACACGAGCTTCCGGATCCGATGGTCGCCGCTATCCGCGATGAAGATCGTGCCGGCGGACACACCAATCCCGCGCGCATTGGTGAATCGCGCAACGGCACCGCTCCCGTTGGTGTAACCGGCCTGGGTAAAACTGCCGGCGAGGGTGGTGACATTGGTGGCGACGGAAAGCCGGCGAATGGAAGTGCCGCACGCGAGCAACAAATTGCCGACGCTGTCGATGCACATGGCGTTGACCAATGAGAACTGCGCCTGGGAGCCGAAGCCGTCCGCATCGCAGTTATAGCAGTATTGCGGACTGTTGGTGCCCGCAATGGTTTCGACATCCCGGTTTTGGCTAATGCGACGAATCAACCGATTCCCGGAATCCCAGACGTAAATGGTGTTCGCCGCATCAGCCGCCAGGGCGGTCGGATTATTAAACGAAGTGAAGATCCAATTTCCGTCGCTCGCGCCAAGGTTCCCGGAGCCGGCGAAAACCTCCGACTGACTGTTGGAAGGGTTGTAGCGGAAAATTTGATTTCCGGCGGAATAGTAGACATTGTTGGCCGCATCCACACAGAGTCCCAGCGCAGGGGAGTAATTTGAGGGAATACTGGCATTCTGTGGGGCTACAAAAGCGTCCGGACCAATGCGCAGCAAAGAGCCTCCAATCAGCAGCCAGAGATTGTTCGCGTGATCCATCGTCATGGCGCCTCCGTAGTAATTGTATGGCAGCGCGACGTTGGTCCCAAATCCGGGCAGGCTTCCGTTGCCGCCGCCGGCGAAAGTGGTCACGGTACCGCCCGGGGTGATCTTCCGAATCCGGTTGTTGCTGCTGTCCAAAACGAACAGGTTTCCGGATGCGTCAGCGGCGATCGCGGAAGGCGCGTTGAACATTGTGAGCACGCCCTGGCCATCGTAGTATCCGTAGAACCCCGAGCCCGCGAAGGGCTGGACAAAAACGTTATTGGTGTCGTAGTCCTGGGCGACGGCCGGTCCACCAACCGCCCTGGCCATCAACAGGAGGAATAGTAAGTGCAACGCTTTCATTGGTTTCCTTTGTCCCCATGCTCCATTGAGCGCACGGAATCGGGGTCGGACACGAGCGAGGCTAGGCCTTCGCAAGTTTACGGTCAAGAGTTGACCGCAGCCGTTCAAGTCATTTCGCGTCGGCCTTCCAAGGCGCGACTCAACGTCAACTCATCCGCATACTCCAGCCCGCTGCCGGCGGGCAGGCCGTGGGCGATCCGGGAGATTTTCAATCCGGCGCGCGCGAGTCGCTTCGCCAGGTAAAAGCTGGTCGCGTCCCCTTCCACATCCGTGCCGAGGGCGATGACGACTTCCCGGATCGGCTCTTGCGTGAGGCGTTGTTCCAACTCGGCGATGCGCAGGTCTTCCGGATCGACGCCATCCAGCGGAGAAATTTTGCCGCCCAGGACATGAAATTTGCCCCGGAAAGTGCCGGACTTCTCCACGCTCAGGATGTCCACCGCGCGCTCGACGACACAGATCAGCGAGCCGTCGCGGCGCGCGTCGTCGCAAATGGCACACGGGGACTTTTCCGTCAGCGCGCCGCACGTCGTGCAAAACTGGATGCGTTCGCGGGCTTGCACCATCGCCTCGGCCAGTTGCTTGACCACACCGGATTCCGTCTGCACCAGATGCAGTGCGATGCGCTCGGCCGAGCGGGGACCGACTCCGGGTAGTTTGCTTAACGCGGCAATCAAGGCGGTGATGGAGGCGGGAAGCATGAAACAATGCAAAATTAAGAATTAAAAATTAAAAATGCCGAGACACGTATTTGTCCGTCCGCCATTTTACTTTTTGAATTTTGCATTTTTAATTGCTTAGCCAAACCCTGGCAGTTTCATGCCGGCCGTGACTTTGCCCATTTCGGCATTGGAGATTTCCTTGCCCTGAGTAAGCGCCTGATTCGTGGCGGTCAGAATCATGTCTTCGAGTAATGCGGCATCGGCCGCGCTGAGGGCCGCCGGATCGATTTTAACCGCGGCGATACTGCCGTCGCAGCGGGCGGTGACCTTTACCGCCCCGCCGCCGCTGGTGGCTTCGACGGTGCGGATGGCGAGCTGGGCCTGGACTTGTTCCATCTGCTGCTGCATGCGCGCCGCTTGTTTTTGGAGTTGGGCAACGTTGAACATGGTTGAGGGATGCTAAGTGGTTGAGGGGTTAAACGAGCGCCGGGAAAATGAACTCACGCCCGCACTTCCACGATCTGGCCTTTGAAAACCTCCAGCGCCCGGGCAATGAGCGGGTCATTTTTGAAGTCGTCCTTGTTAAACGGGACGGACACCGATTTCTCCTTGGGCGGCGGTGCGGCGGGCTTACCGGTGGAGGTGGCAACGGTAACCGCTTTCGCTGGCAGCGGCGCGGTCGATGGCGCGGCGACGGGGGCAGTTACCGGCGCGCGCCCGACCGGGGCTTCGGCTATGACGAACTTGATTTGCGAATTGGCATGGCCAAGTTCGGTCAGCTTCGTTTGGAGCAAAGTATGATTCTTCGGGTTGTCCGCCAATCCCATCTGGTCCTCAAATTCGGGATCGTAACCGATGACGAGCAGCCCCCGGGCAAAGGACTGCGGATGCGCGTTGATCAAGTAGTTCGCCGTGAATCGGCTCACGCGGGCCACCGCATCCGTTAGCTGCGACCAAAGCGCAGCCAAATCTGTCCCCGCCGCTGGCGTGGCCGCAGGGGCCGAGAGCGTCGCGGTTTCAGGGCTGGCGACGGGCGGCGGTGGCGTTGGTGACTCAGCGGGTGGACAGGACACATTCCGCGGCGTCGCTGACTGGGCTTCCCTCGTCGAGGATGCGTGGGAACGCGTAACGATCGGTTGGGCCGGTGGCGCGACCGACGCCGGCGAGCTGGCGACGCTACCGGGGTTACTCCGCAAGTCATTCAGTTGTTTCAAGACCGCGTCGAGGCTGACGGCATTACGGGCTTCGATGGCCCGGAGCAACGTAACTTCGATCAGGATCTTTTTCGACGCGGCATCGCGCAGGCGGAGTTCCGCATCAGCCAGCACCTCGAGAATACGCGTCAAGGCGTCAGCGGTGGCCAGTGGGGATTGGTCGGCGAGGGACGTGGCTTCAGCCTCGGAAACCTCCAAAAGCTTCAAGTCACCCTGGGAGACTTGAAACAAAATCAGGTTGCGGAAATGATTGAGCAGGTCGGAGAGCAAGCGGCCCAAATCTTTTCCTTTCTGGGCGAGATCGGTGAGCTGGCGGAGTGCCGTGTGGATTTCACCGGCCAAGACGGCGCGGCTGAGCTCGAGGATCTGGCCTTGCGCAGTCAGACCGAACATCGAGAGCACGTCGGCCTCTTCGATCTTGTCTCCGCAGAAGCTGATGAGCTGATCCAGCGCGCTCTCGGCGT
>JANXWY010000385.1 GCA_025350905.1 Verrucomicrobiota bacterium | reverse complement strand
CCAAAAGTACAAGTTACAATTGGGTGACAAACGTGACGAACAGGTGAAGCCACCCCCTGACTCGGAGTCCGCTCCGCCATACTCCGCTCCGCCATACTCCGCTCCGCCAGCCTCACGCTGGGTCATAGTGAGAATGGCTGTCTGGTCGCACCCGCCGCTTCCCGCCGTCTTGACTTGCCGTTATGATCCATCAACCATCGCCGTCCCATTACATCCGCCATGTCATTCCCGCGCCTGCTCAAACTCTGGCTCTGGTTCTCCGTCGCCGCCACGACCGCCGGCTGGATCTTGTCCGCCGTTCGAGAATTGAACCGCGGCGGCTATCTGGTGTTTCTGGGGCTCGCCGCGTTGAGCTTGTTTTTCGCGCGCCGGCCACTAGAGCTCGTCGGACCGGATGCGTTCGCCCCACTCAAAAAGCTCGGCCACCGGTTGCGTCGACCGCTCCCATTATGTTTCGCGGTGCTCGCGGTGTTGATTTTCGTTGGCGGAGCGGTCTACCCGCCCACGAGTTACACGGGGATCAGCTATCGCCTGCCCCGCGCGCTGTACTGGCTGGCCAACGAACAATGGTTCTGGATTCACACGCCGGATTACCGGATGAACAATCGCGCCTGCGGGATTGAATGGCTGTCGGCCGGATTGATCAGCCTCACCGGTTCGACGCGCGCCTTGTTTCTCCTCAACTTTTTCCCGTTCCTGCTGCTGCCGGGATTGGTCTTTAGTGTCTGCACCCAACTCGGCGTGAATCGCAAAGTCGCGTGGCAGTGGATGTGGCTGTTTCCCACCGCGTATAATTTTCTCCTGCAAGCCGGCAGTGCCGCCAACGACACGTTCCCGACCGTTTACGCCCTCGCCATGATTCACTTCGGGGCTCGGGCCTGGACGTCCCGGCGCGGCGCCGATCTCTGGTACTGCGCCTTGGCGGCCGCCCTGCTCACGGGGGCCAAGGCCAGTAACCTGCCGCTGTTATTGCCTGGCGGCATTCTCGTCTTCCAACTGCTGCCCCGGTTGCGCCAGCGCCTGATCGGGACCGTAATAGTGTTTGGGGTCTGCGCGCTGGTTTCCTTTCTGCCGACAGCGCTGCTGAATATCCGCTACTGCGGTGACTGGTCGGGACTGGTACTCGAACACCAAGGCCTAGCGATGAAAAATCCAATCGTCGGCGTCTGGGGCAACGCACTTCTGTTGGGACTGAATAATTTCCTACCCCCCTTGTTTCCATGGGCAAAATGGTGGAATCAAAATGCCCTCGGCCTCCTGCCCGGTGCCGTGGTGGCGCCGATGAACGCCAATTTCGAGCCCGGGTATCAACGGCTGCCGGAGTTGCCGACCGAGGACTCGGCCGGCGTGGGCCTGGGGCTGAGCGCCCTGATCACAATGGCATTTATCGCCGGGTTTTTCCGACGGCAATCGTCGGCGGTTGAACCACGGAGAAGTGCGATCCCCCCCTGGATTCGTTTCGGCACGCTCGGGGGCGCTTGGGTGGCTTTGCTGGTATACGGGATGAAGTCTGGCATGGTCACTCCGCAACGGCTCATCGCGCCATACTATCCGCTGCTGTTGCCACTGTTATTGCTACCGGCCGGCCACGCCCGCGTCATCCGCCAAACTTGGTGGCGCACGGCCACGGCCCTCGCCATCATGCTTGCCGGTCTGATGCTGGTGCTTTCGCCCGACCGACCGTTGTGGCCGGCCAAGACGATCCTCGCACAAGTGGCGGAGCGTCACCCCGAATCGCGCCCGCTCACCCGCGCTTTGAACGTGTATACGGTCTATGCCCAACGCGGCGACCCGCTCGCGTCGGTCCGCGCGCTCCTGCCGCCCGGACTGAAAACCATCGGGTTTCTGGGCACGGAAGACGACACCACCCTCTCGCTCTGGTTGCCCTTCGGCCAACGCCGCGTACAACAATTTTTCCTGACGGATTCCCCGGAGTTTCTGCGCGCCCACGCCCGGTTCGTCGCCGTCGGCGGTTTTGTTTTGCAGAGCGCCAACACCACGCTGGAAGAATGGCTGACGCGGAACCGGGCGGAACTCATCGCGAGCACCAACGCCACGCTCAAAGTCGCCGAAGGTCCGCAGCCGTGGTATCTCGTCCGCCTGAAAGAGTAATCTCCCGCCCAGGAATTCTCCTGCGCTGGTAACCGCCGCGGTGACGCGACGGGTTTGCTGGGGGCGGTTGAAGCATTCACCGTCACTCACGTCAGCGGCGCCACCGCATTAACGGACGACCAACCGAGTGCGTTGGTCGGGCCGCATCAAGTCCGGCAGCCGCGGCGGCCACCCGCGATTATCGCCGCTCACCCGGTTGACTTTCCGACTTCGGTTGCCACTCCAGTTCCACGATAACGGGCGCCCAGGAGATATGTTGCAAGATTCGCTGGAGCCGGGGATCGGCATCGGGGGGACGCACGCCCGCGGTGTTCACCACCTTAACGCGGACGACATTAGTTTGGTGCTGCAGCTCGAACACGAACGGTTCATAACGCCGATACCAGTCGAATTGCGTCAGCACCAACGTAGCCGGTTTAACTTCAATGAGCCGCTGCGCCAAGCTGGTTGGATGACGATACGAATACAGCCAATCAGCATGCAGACTTCGCTCCTGGCGGTGCCGGTTCGCTTCATAGAGAAAAGCAGCGGAGACGACCACCGTGGCGCCACGTGGTGAGTCCTGGACGGCTTGCCCGGCGCGCTGCACCGATTTGCGGACGTTGGAATCGAGTGCGCAAGCCACGCCCCAGGTGCTGATGCCCACGGCGCGAACGCCGACGACCAACGCCAGCCCCAGGAAAATTCGCGGCAGCCAGGGCGACACGCGCGCCGGGATGTCCAGTCGCACGAACCACACGAGGGTCAGGGCCACGATGATCGGTTGCAGGTACGCCAGCCATTGAATCACACTCGGCATCAGCAAAACCGTCCCCGCGAAGATCAAGCTGCCGGCCGCGACGACGGTCGTGGCGAGGAAAACCGCGTCGCGAGCCTGCAGGAGCGTCAGGGCGCGTCGGCCTGTCCGCCCGCACCACCAGGCCAGGCAACCGCCGGCGAAGAGAATTCCCGGCGCCGTGCGCGCCAGTTTGAGCACCTGACTCTTGAACAAACCCACCGCGTTCTCCGTCTGCCAACCCAACAGCGTTGGCGTCTGGGTCACGTGTTCGCGAAATCCATCCCAAAGCAACGGTGCGCCGCCGCGAACGGCCAGCACCAGAACGGTGGGCACCACCACACTCGCCGCCAGACTGCGCCAAGGGGCCGGGCGACCTGCCCGGCGGCATTCCATCACCACCAACCACCAACTCCAGCCGAGAAACGCCAGGCCGATTTGCGGACTCGTGGCAAGGGTCATCACGTTCAACGCCGCCGCCAGCCAAGCCCACCCGTTCGGCCGGTTCGGCGCCGCGGTTCGACCCGCGCGCAGCCAGCCGAAGATGGCCCAGAACCCGCACGCCAACGCCAGGCTGTCAGGCCGGTCGTGGAACGTGATGCCAAACAGAAATAGACAGCCAATATTTACCCAGCGCGCGGGCGTTCCCAATTCGCGCAGCACGGCCAGGAGCGCGAATCCGTAAATCACGAACAGCACCCAGTGCAGCCACAGCGCGGCCTCAGCCGTCGTGCCAAACACGGACATCCATATCCACAAGACCGCTTGATAGAGTGGCGGGTAAGCGCTGAAGACTTTGGTGCCGGAAATGGGAAGGACCAACGCCAGCGACGGATTAAGGTACGAGCCGCCGTTCAACAAGTTCACCACCGGCCCGTCGTAAAAAAAGGCATCGCTGAATGGCACCGGCTGCCCGAGGGTCAGCAACACGATCAGCTTCCATAAGACGGCGCCGGCGAACACCAGCCCCGGGATGCCTGAAATTCTCCGCCACATACGCGGAATGCTTTGCCAAGCCCCGCTGCTTGTCAACGCCCGACGCCCTCAGCTACGATGCGCGAACGACATGTTGCCCGTGCCCGACACTGCCCGCCCAACGCAAGTTCCACTCGCGGTGGACCTCGACGGTACCCTCATCAAAACCGACCTCCTCTGGGAATCGCTCGCGGCGTTGTTGCGCCGCAACCCCGTCGCGCTGCTCCAGGTGCCGTTCTGGTGGGCCCGCGGCCGCGCCTATTTGAAACAGCAACTGGCCGCACGGGTGCAGTTGCATCCCGCCACCCTGCCCTACCACGAAGAATTTCTCACCTGGCTCAAAGCCCAAAAAGCCACGGGCCGAAAATTGATTCTCGCCACCGCGTCCGATCTGGAAATGGCCAAACCCGTCGCCGCCCACCTCGGCCTCTTTGACGAAGTCATGGCCAGCGATGGAAAAACCAACTTGCGCGCCGACGCCAAACGGGCGGCGCTCACCAAAAAGTTCGGGGCCCGCGGTTTTGACTACGCCGGCAATTCCACCGTTGACCTCGCGGTCTGGCCGGGAGCGCGGGAAGCCGTCGTCGTCAATGCCGGCGCGCGGCTGGCCGCCCAGGCGGCGGCGCGCACGAAAGTCGGACGCACCTTTCTTTCGCCGGCTTCGCCGCGGAATGCCTTTTGGCGTTGCCTCCGGCCGCATCAATGGATCAAGAACCTGATCATCTTCGTCCCGGTACTGACCGCGCATCAACTGGGCGATCGAGCCGTGCTGACCACCGCGGCCCTGGCGTTTGTCGCGTTCTGTCTTTGCGCGTCGTCCGTCTACACGCTCAACGACCTCGTGGACCTCGACGCCGACCGTCACCACGCCACCAAGCGCCAGCGCCCTTTTGCCGCCGGCGAGCTACCGTTGTCGGTTGGTTTTATTGCCGTGCCCGTCCTGCTCGCCGCCAGCCTCGGCCTGGCGCTCAGTTTGTCCGCGGCCTTCGCGGCTGTCCTCGCCGGATACTTCTTCGCCGCGCTGGGCTATTCGCTTCGATTAAAACAGGTCGCCATCCTGGACGTATTTGTGCTCGCCGGCCTGTACACGCTGCGACTGGTCGCCGGTCACGTCGCCACGGGCATCGCCTGGTCGGCGTGGCTGCTGATGTTCTCGATGTTCATCTTCCTGAGCCTCGCCTTGATGAAACGCTTTCAAGAACTCCACTCGCTCCGCCAACAGAACCAGCACGCGGCGAAAGGGCGCGGCTACACGGCGCAGGACCTCGAACTCGTCACCACGCTCGGCCTGGTCAGCGGCTTCCTCGCCGTGCTGGTGCTGGCGCTCTATGTCAACAGCGAGCAGGTCGTAAAACTCTACGCGCACCCGACCCGGCTGCTCCTCGTTTGTCCCCTCATGCTCTACTGGGTAAGCCGCGTCTGGTTTCTCGCGCACCGCGGCCAGATGCACGACGATCCGACTGCGTTCGCGTTCAAAGATGGCGTGAGCTACGTGATCGCCGGGTTGACTTTGGCCGCCATGTGGCTGGCCACTGGGATCTGAGGTGAATAATCTTCAAACATTGAGTCCCGCAGCCCAAAGCCGGAACCCTATTCGGCGCGACCACCATTTCGACGTCGGCTTGGCCAAACGCGCGGCTCGCGGATTTTCTCCCCTCGGCCGATCTGATCACGCCGCCGCTTTGCGATGATCGCCGCCTGCCCCAACTGGTTCGAGCACACCGTGTCCGCGCTGGCCTATTCACTCGCGCAGCCGCATCAAACATCGCCAGAACTCGGGCCGCCGCACAACGACCTCACCCGTTTCATCCTCACCCAGCACGGGCAAATGCCGGATTATCTCCGCGCGCCGATCCTCGCGGCCACACTCGGTTTTGACACCATCGGGATGCTGAAAGGCGGCAAACGCTTTCACCGTCAGTTACCCGAGCAACGGGCGCGACAAATTGCCGCCTGGAAAAATTCCCGACTGAGTTTTCAGCACGACTTGATCCGTTACTTCGAGAGTCTCGCCACGCTCGCGCTTTACAGCCGCCTGGAGCGCCGAACTGAAGCTCAAGTCGGGGCTGCCACCGACGCCTTATCCGCCGGGTCGGAAACCGCCGCTCCGTCGTCCGAACTCCGCGCCGAAATTGTTGTCATCGGCTCCGGCCCTGGCGGGGCCATCACCGCTTGCCTGCTGGCCGAAGCGGGACGCGATGTCTTGCTGGTCGAAGAGGGCGCCTTCCGGTCGCTCGCTTCCTGCGCGCCGTTCACCACGGAAGAAATGTTGCAGAAATATCGCAACGGCGGCCAGACGGTCGCATTGGGCAAAAACAAGATCGCGTATGTCGAAGGCTGCTGCGTGGGGGGCGGCAGCGAAATCAACAGCGGCCTGTACCATCGCACGCCGCCGGAAATCCTGGCGCGTTGGCGCCGGGATTTCCAGGTCGAAGCCCTGACCGACGCCGACCTCCAACCACACTTTGCAAAGTGTGAGCACGACGTTTCTGTCTCTCCGCTACCAGGGACGGCGCCGGCAGCCTCGCTGCGATTGCACTTCGGCGCGACGAAACTCGGCTGGAAATCCCTGGAGGTGCCGCGCTGGTGCCGCTACGTCGAGCCGGGCAGCCCCGCAACCGCGGCGGCAAACGGAGCCGCGGGCCAGCGCCAGTCCATGAGCGAAACCTTCATCCCGCGGTTTCTCAAAGCGGGCGGGCGACTGCTCCCTCAAACGCGCGCCCACCGCCTCCGGGAAAATGATTCGGGCTGGTTGATTGAAGCCACGCACAATGCAACCAACGCCCTCCGGATCGTGGCGGACACGTTATTCCTTTGTGCCGGCGCCATTCACTCGCCGGCCCTACTGCGCCGCAGTGGCATCACGCGTCACATCGGCAATTCCCTCCAAGTTCATCCCACCGTGAAAATGGTCGCACGTTTCGCCGGCGAGGTGAACACGGCCGGTATGGGCGTGCCAATTCACCAGGTCAATGAATTTTCACCCCGGCTTAGTTTCGGCTGCTCCATCAGTTCGCCAGCCTACACGGCCCTCGGCTTGCTGGATCATCCGGCCGCCGCCGCCCAGACCGCCGCCACCTGGCCGCGATCCGCCAATTATTACGCCATGATCACCAGCGAAGGCCACGGCACCGTCCGCACGCTGCCCGGCTTTCGGGATCCACTCGTCCGCTACGCGCTGACGGAAACCGACCGGCGCCAGCTCGCCGAGGGCTGGCATAAATTGGCGCAGGTGCTTTTGGCCGCGGGGGCCACCACGCTGTACCCAAGTCTGACGCGAGGTCCGGTTTTGCGGAGCGACGAGGATCTCGCCCAACTGCCGGATATTTTGCCGGCGGGCCTAGCGAACCTGATGACGGTTCACCTGTTCTCCTCCTGCCCGATGGGCGAGGACAAATCAAAATGTGCGACCGACTCGTTTGGTCGCGTTCACGGCTTCCAGAATTTATTCGTGAACGACGCGAGCTTGTTGTGCACCGGGCCCGGCGTGAACCCGCAAGGCTCGATCATGGCCATCGCCCGGCGCAATGCACTAAAGTTCCTCGACAAACTTTGAAGCCATGAATCTGCCGACGCAACTTGTCCTCGTCACGGGCGCCGCCGGCTGGCTCGGCTCTCGATTGGTGGAATCGCTCATTCGCGGGCTGCCGGAAACCGAGGCCCTGCGCCAACCCCAACTCGACTTGCGGCTCCGCTGCCTGGTGCTGCCCGGCCAGAACGCGACCGCGCTCAAAAATCTCTCGGACCGAATTGAAGTCATCACGGGCGACCTCCGCAATCCCGCCGACTGCGCCCGCTTCTGTAACCAGGCGACGGGGGCGGTACTATTTCACACGGCGGGAGTGATTCACCCGCCGCGCGTGCGGGATTTTTTTGAAATCAATCGCGACGGCACCACCCACCTGCTCGAGGCGGCCATTCGCTCCGGCGTAAAACGGGCGGTGGTGGTCTCGTCGAACTCACCCTGCGGTTGCAATCCCCATCCGGACCATTTGTTCGACGAGCTTTCGCCGTATCATCCGTACCTGGGCTATGGCCGTTCGAAAATGGCAATGGAACTCGCCGCGCAACAGCGCGCCGATAAAATCGAAACGGTAATCATCCGCGCCCCGTGGTTTTATGGGCCCAATCAACCGCCGCGCCAGACGTTGTTTTTCCGGATGATTCGCGACGGCAAGGGTCCCGTCGTCGGCAGCGGCAACCATCTGCGCTCCATGGCCTACGTGGACAATCTGTGCCAAGGCCTGGTGCTCGCTGCGACCGTGGAACGCGCCCGGGGCCAGATTTATTGGATTGCGGACCGCCGGCCCTATTCCATGAACGAAATCCTGGACACGATTGAACGCTTGCTGGAGACGGAGTTCGGCCATCGTTGCACGCACCGGCGCCTACGGTTGCCGGGCATGGCCAGCACCGTGGCCGAGTGCGTGGACCGGACGCTGCAAGCGCTGGGCGTCTATCACCAAAAGATTCATGTGCTTTCGGAGATGAACAAAACCATCGCCTGCTCGGTGGCACGCGCGGAAAAGGAACTGGGCTATGACCCCACCGTCGTGCTGGAAGAAGGCATGCGCCGCTCGCTCCGCTGGTGCGCCGCCAACGGACAAACCTTTTAGCTCATGGCGACCAAACCATCCCTGATCACTGGCGGCTCCGGATATTTCGGCGCGCTCCTGCGCAACCATTTGCTCGCGCACGACCAGGCCGTCCGCGTGTTGGATCTCGTGGATGCGGAGGATCGCCCACCGGGGGTGGATTTTGTGCGCGGCGACATTCGCGACCCGGCCAACGTCGCCCAGGCCGTGGCCGGTTGTGCGCGGATTTATCACTGCGTCGCACAAGTCCCGCTCGCGAAGGATCGGGAATTATTTCATTCCGTTAATGTGGAGGGCACGGATAACCTCCTCCGGGCCGCGCTCAGCGCTCAAGTGGGAAAGGTGATTTACGTTTCTTCGAGCGCCGTTTTCGGCGTGCCCAAGTCAAACCCCGTCACCGAGGACACCGCGCCCGCGCCCGCGGAAGCCTACGGCACCGCCAAACGCGCGGGGGAGACGCTCTGCCAGCAGTACGCCCGCGCCGGCCTCGACGTCACCATTCTTCGCCCCCGCACCATCCTGGGCCATGGCCGGCTCGGTATTTTCCAAATACTTTTCGAATGGATTCGAACGGGCGACAACGTTCCGGTCTTGGGTGGCGGCGATAATGTTTATCAATTTGTTCATGCCGATGATCTGGCGGCCGCCTGCCTGCTGGCGGCCGCGCGGCCCGGCGCCACCACCTACAACTGCGGGGCGGCCAAATTCGGGACCATGCGGGCGGCCCTGGAAAATCTTTGTGCCCACGCCCGGACCGGCTCGCGGGTGCGCAGCGTACCGATGAAGCCGGCCGTGGCTCTGATGCATTTGACCAGCGCGCTCGGACTCTCGCCGCTCGGCGCGTATCACGCCCTCATGTATGGCCGCTCGCTGTACTTCGACATCGCCAAGGCCCAACGCGAACTCAACTGGCAACCGGCTTTCTCCACCGACCAGATGTTCGCCCAAAGCTATGATTGGTACCTCGCCAACCGCGAAGCCATGCTCCGCTCGCCCGGCGCTTCGCGGCATCGCTCGCCGGTGAAACAGGGAATTCTCGGGCTGCTGAAACATTGGCTCTAACGCTTTCCGCGTTGCCCCGGCGCCCGGCGCGCCCTACGATGCGTCGCAATATGGCTCTGATCCAAACTTCCAAAACTGCCGCCGCCCGGGCGGATGGCCGGTCGCCCGACCAACTGCGACCCCTCCACTTTAAGAACCATATCGCGCCCTATGCCACCGGTTCCACGCTCATCGAGTGGGGCAACACGCGCGTCATCTGCGGCGTCACCATCGAAGAAAACGTTCCGCGCTGGATGAAGGAACAAGCCGTCACCGGCGGCTGGATCACGGCCGAGTATTCGATGCTCCCCTACTCCACCTTGCAACGCAAACCCCGCGACATCACGAAGGGGAAAATTGACGGGCGTTCGCAGGAAATCCAGCGGCTCATCGGGCGCGCGATGCGCGCCACGCTCGATCTGGAAAAACTGGGCCCCCGCACCATCTGTGTGGACTGCGATGTGTTGCAAGCCGACGGCGGCACCCGCACTGCGGCCATCACCGGCGCGTATGTCGCCCTCGTCATTGCCATCCGCCGATTGATTGCCAGCGGCAAGTTGAAAGAGAACCCCATCCTACACGCGGTGGCCGCCGTGAGTATCGGCATCGTGGACGGCCAGGCGCTGTTGGACTTGTGTTACACCGAGGACGTTGGCGCCGCGGTGGATTTCAATCTGGTGATGAATTCGGCGGGCGAATTCGTCGAACTGCAGGGCACGGGCGAGGAAGCCACGTTCACCGAAGGTCAACTGGCCGACTTGATCCAGCTCGGCAAAGTCGGCGTGCGCCAGTTGCTCGAAGCTCAGGAAACCGCGCTCGCCACGGCATGAACTTTTTTGCCGTCCCCGCCGGCGGGCGACGGCGACACCGAGTTCCGCCTTCATATAATTGAACCCCACCACGCTTCATCTTATCCGCCACGCTGAAGTCGAAGCCCGCTATCAAGGCGTCTTCGGCGGTCGCATTGACATGGACCTCTCCC
>JANXWY010000271.1 GCA_025350905.1 Verrucomicrobiota bacterium | reverse complement strand
CTAAACCCACTTTTCAAACAGGCTCTTAGACCGACCCCGGTAACTCCGACCCCTTGACGGCGCGATGGGTGTTGGCCGCACTGTTTGTCACGGGGCCTTCACATCATGGCGTTTCCTGGTAAAAGTCGGATGGTGGGAATTTTCTCCGGCACATGCTTGGCCAGGTTGGAAAAAGCGGCTGCCGCACTCGCAATCATCTCGTAATAATGAAAATCAGGTTCTGATTGACTCCACAACCGCTTTGCGGCCCGGGAACGATTTGCCGAAGCTGATCACCGAGTCCAATCTCGACGCGTTCCAAATGATGGGGACCATGGGGAGCGGCGGCGTCAGGTTCTAGTACCGGCCCGGCGTTGCGTTCACGAGCTTTATTCGCAAAAACGAACCGCGCCTTGGATTCCGCTCAAATTCTGAAGCGCACCGGTCAAGGGCTCAGCGATTTTGAGAATGCATTCAACGCCTCCGCGAAGGCCAGGGCATTAAACTCGGGAAGTGACTGGGCCAGCCGGAACAGGCGATTCAAGTTTGCGTCCACTTCGCGGTTCGGCGGAAGATTGCGGCGCGAGCTCAGCAACCGATCCAAGGCCAGGACCAACCGTTCGGCCCGACGCGCCTGATAATTCATCGCCAGGCCCGGTCGTTGGAAATCATCGGCCGTGGCACTCAGGGTCGCCAGCGCCCGGCGCGACATTTCGTCCGTCCAGGAAAGGCCAGCAACCCGCTTCGCCAGTTCATCACACGCCGTCAATGTCACGCGCAGGTTTTGGCCAGCGGGCTCCGCGGAACACCCGCTCAAGGTGGAGAACTCGGGGCCGAGCCCGTCCAGCTTTTGGAGCAACCACAGCAGCGCACTCCAACGGGCGGCGAGTTTTTCATTCGACGCCGGCTCGCCCGCCAGTTGCCAGCTTAATTCGCGCAGAGCCACGGCCTGACCGACGAACCACATCTGCGCGCCGCTACCCGAGGCGCTCTCCCGCCAATGCTTGGGCTGGGCGACACTCTGGCCGTCCAACTCAAAGATTAACTCCGGGTGGCCCGCCTGCAGCAGCGCGGGGACCACCGTCTGGTGACAGGCGACACAGGTATTGGCGCGAACGTAGAGATTTTTCAGGTCCCGCATCCCGGCGCCCGTGCGGTCGGCGTGGGTGTAATCCGGCCGCGTGTGGGAACGCAACCAGTTTTCCGCCGGCCCGTGACAACTCTCGCACGAAACACTTTCACCGGCGGAGAAAGTTTCGCCGCGACTAGCGATGGGAACTGCCTGCAACGGGGCGTGACAGGTGGTGCAACGGAGGTCCGCCGCGGGGTCGTTGATTTGCAGCGCGTCGGCGATTTGCCTGGACCGCGCGGTGGTGAGCGTGGCCGCGGGTCGTTGCGCATGCACATCCCGCAACGACCACACGAGAAATTGATTCTGCGTGGGTCCGCCCCCGCCGTGACAGCCGGAGCTGGAGCAAGTAGCAGTGCCCAGAAATCGGTTGGTCGAAATGGTTTCCGCGCCCGGCAATGGCGAACCGACCAGGGATAATCCCGCGGCGATGAGACTAACCAGAACGCTCGCGCCCGGCGCCCGGCAACTAAGTGATTTACGCCGCACGTTGGTTTTGTTAATTGAGACGCAGCTCTGATGCAACCCCTATTTGACAAACTGCGTATTCTCGCCAGGGGCGAGCTCGGTCTGACCCTAGGGTTGCTCATCGTCGGGGCACTGCTGCTCCAGATTCTCCTCGCAATTATTCGGGGGGCGTCACGGCTCCGCGCCGAACGCGCCCAGCATCGGGCCGCGTTGGAAAAACTGCAGCTGCAAGTGCAAGCGGCCAAACTCCGGTGTCAGGAGGCGGAACAAGGCAAATTACACTGGAACGGCTATCGGAAATTCGCCGTCGCCCGGAAATCCCGCGAGTGCGACGATGTCTGGGCCTTTTATTTGAAACCGCATGACGGCAAATCGTTGCCGGCATTCAAACCGGGCCAATATCTCACGTTCCAACTCGATCTCCCGGGCCGCGACAAGCCGCTGGTGCGTTGCTATTCCCTGTCGGAGAGTCCGCACCGCTCGGATTATTATCGCGTCACCATCAAGCAGGAGAAAGCACCGCCGGACCGCCCAGAATTGCCGCCGGGCGCGGGCTCGAGTTACTTCGCCGAGGTGGTAAAGGAGGGCGATATTCTGAACGTCAAGGCGCCGACCGGGCATTTCTACCTCGACATGACCAAGTCGAATCCGGTCGTCCTCATTGCCGGCGGCGTCGGGATCACGCCCATGTTGTGCATGGCCAACGCGATTACCGCCAGCGGGACCAAACGCGAGGTGTTTTTTTTCTTTGGCGTCCGGAACCAACGCGAGCACATCCACAAACTCGAACTGGAAAAGCTCGCGGCCGAAAATGACAACATTCATTTGCACGTCTGTTACAGCAAACCCGGCACGAACGATATCCTCGGCCGCGACTATCATCACGAAGGCCGGGTCGGCATTGAACGGTTGAAGGAAATCCTGCCCTCGAACAATTTTGAGTACTACCTCTGCGGCAACGGGGCCTTCATGAAAAGCATCACGGACGGGCTGGAGGCCTGGGGCGTGCCGGAGAAGGAGGTTCACTTTGAGGCGTTCGGTCCCGCCACGGTGAAGAAAAAAACCGCCGCGCCGACCGCCAGCGAAACCGCTTTTCTGGCCAAACTGCAGGTCACGTTCGCGCGTTCGGGCAAAACCGTCCGCTGGGAGCCGTCCGCGGGGAACCTGCTTGAATTTGCCCAGGCCCAGGGCGTGCGGATTGATTCGGGTTGCTGCGCCGGCAGTTGCGGCTCCTGCCTCGTCGCCATCAAATCCGGCGCCGTGGATTACTTGAAAGCGCCGGACGCGGAACCCGAACAGGGGGCCTGTCTGACTTGCATTTGCCGCCCGAAAGGCGATTTGGTCCTCGACGCCTGATTGATTTAAATGCCGCCTACCCCGCCATCCATCGAACGCCCGCAACGCTGGGACGCGGCCTTCGATCCCGCCATGACCGAGGCCGACGTGGAACGGCTGCTCGCCATTCCTCCGTTTAGCCAAATGGCGCCGGAAAACTTTCCCAAACGCACGCCGCTGCGGGAGATTCTACGGCACGACACCAGCATCCGGCGCTATCGCCAAGGGGAAATCATCACGCGCCAGGGCGACTACGGCACTTCGGCCTTCCTGATCTTGTCCGGCACTACGCGGGTCGTGCTGAAGCCGGACCTGGCGCCGGCGCTGCTCGGCCGGCAGGCGCCGGTGAAGAAGGGAATTCTCCGCACGCTCGCGCAACTCTGGGGGGGCCGCCGGCCGCCGGAAAGTTTCCAGCGCGCGCAACTGCGGCCCAACGCGGGCGTCGGCGCCCGCCAGAATGAAAACCAGGAGGTGCATGTTTTCCTCCAGGATCTGCCGCGCGTGCTGGACCAGCATCGCACCGAGGAAATGGCCGCAGGAGATTTCTTCGGCGAAATTGCCGCCTTGAGCCGCATGCCGCGCACCTCGACGATTTTTGCCGCCAGCGACACGGCGGAGTTGCTGGAAATCCGCTGGCAGGGTTTGCGCGACTTGATGCGCGCAGATGATCAACTGCGCCAGCACATCAATCGGATTTACCGCGAACGCGCACTGGCGTCCTATCTGCGCGCTACGCCTTTGTTTCGATACCTCACGAAGGAGCAACTCGATCAGGTCGCCGCCCAGATTGAATTTGCCACCTACGGCGATTACGACTGGTCGGGCGAATACAAACGCCTCGCGCAAAGCGGCGGCGGGCGGCCGGAAAAGGAGCCGGTGATCGTTCAGGAAGGCGATTACCCAAACGGCGTGGTGCTGCTCCGCGCCGGCTTTGCGCGCGTGAGCCAGAAATTCGGCCAGGGCGAGCGCACCCTGAATTACATCGGCGCGGGCCAGTTATTCGGCCTCGACGAAATTGCGCACAACTTTCAGCAGCCGCAGGCGCCGGTGAATTTGCAATACTCGCTCCGCGGCATCGGCTACACCCATTTGCTCATCGTGCCAACGAACGTGATGGAGCAAATCGTCCTGCCCAGCCTGCCCAAGAGCGAATTACCCCCGCTGCTGTCACCGGCGGCGGAAACCCGCCCCGCCCCGCCCGCGGGACCGGTCCCCAGTGGCGCGCGGGACCGGATCGGCGCGGACACGCTGGAGTTTCTCACCGCGAACCGCTTCTTTAACGGGACGGCCACCATGGTGATTGATCTGGATCGCTGCACCCGTTGCGATGATTGCGTGCGCGCGTGCGCCGCGACCCACGACAACAACCCCCGCTTTCTCCGGCACGGGCCGACCAGCGGCCGCCTGATGATCGCCAATGCCTGCATGCACTGTGCGGATCCCGTTTGCATGATTGGCTGTCCCACGGGCGCGATTCATCGCGAGTCGTTCGCCGGCCAGGTCGTGATCAATCCCACCACCTGCATCGGCTGCAAGGCGTGCGCGAACAACTGTCCGTACGACGCGATTCGCATGGTGGACGTCCGCGACCCGCGCGGTGAATTCATGGTGGGCGAGGACCACAAACCGATCAGCAAGGCGACCAAGTGCGATCTGTGCGTGGAGAATCACGGTGGCCCGGCCTGTCAACGCGCCTGTCCCCACGGCGCGCTGGAGCGCATCAACTTGAACGACTTGACCGCGCTGGCGGACTGGATGCAGCGATGAACCGTTTTCGCCGCCAGTTTTTTCTGGGAAGTTTTCTACTGTTGGTCGCCAGCGTCCTGGCCATCATGATCCATTGCCGCTGGAGCCGGCAGTTGCCCCATTATGCTTATCTCACCGGCTGGGTGCTGCTCGTGGCCATGTTTTTGTTGGCGCTCTACAACGCGCGCAAACGGTTGCCCTTTCTGCCGCTCGGCCATTCGGAAACCTGGGCCCAGCTGCACATCTACGCCGGGTTTTTCACCGTCGTGCTGTTTTTGATTCACCTGAACTTCCGCCTGCCCACCGGGTGGTTCGAGGGCACGCTGGCCTGGCTCTACGCCCTGGTCACGGGGAGCGGCATCGCGGGCTTGTTGCTGAGTCGCGTGCTGCCGCGTCGGCTGGCGACCCGCGGGGGCGAAGTAATCTACGAAAAAATTCCCGCGCTCCGCCATGCGCTGCGGGAGACGGCGGAGGCACTGGCGCTCGGGGGCGAAACCCCCTCGCCGACGATCGCGGAATTTTACGTCCGGCAGTTGAGCGGTTTCCTCGCCGGGCCCCGCAATTTCTGGCCGCACCTGCTCGACTCGCGCCGCCCGCTGAACGCCTTGTTGAGCGAGCTGGAAGACCTGCGCCGTTTTCTCAACGAGTCGGAGCAGGCGACGCTGGATAAACTTACGCAAGTGGTGCGGCAAAAGGACGGGTTGGATTATCACCACGCGCTCCAAACCACTCTGAAGCTCTGGCTGTTCGTGCATCTGCCGCTGACTTACAGCCTGATGATTTGCTCAGTGCTGCACGTCGTGCTGGTGTTCGCCTTTGCGGGAGGTGCGCGATGAGCGAGCAATTGCCGGCGCCGGGTTTCGACGCGCAAAGCTATGAGCGACCGAATCAAGGCTGGATCTGTGGTCACGCGGGGGAAGGCAAGCCCTGCCGACTCGGACCGGACCACCGCGGCCGCTGCTGCGCGACGGCGGAATGCACGCCGGTGCTGGAAATAAAGCCCGGCGAAACAAAAGGTCGGTGGCGTTGCACTCGCTCCGGCGGCGTCTGCGAATCGGGCCCGCGACCCGATGGCAGTTGTTGCCGGCCGATTGCCCGGTGTTCACCCGTGCCGACCCTGCGCACGCGCCGGGGACAACTCACCCGTGCCGTGGTGGCGGCAACCGTCGCGCTCCTGTTAATTGGTTTGGGCGGTTCGTGGCGCGGCACCTTCATCAATTCCGGCGCGCTCTCCACGCCGCATTCCAGCGCCGCCTTTGCCTTGCTTCACTCCGGCACCAACCAGGCGAATCAAACCTGCACCGCCTGCCACCCGGCGGGGGCACGCGGACCGAGTGACCTGGTCGCCACCGCCTGGGCTGCCACTCCCGGTCCGTTTCAACTCGGCCAGCTCGCGCGGGCCCGACCCGGCGAGCCGACCGCCCTGGATGCGTCCTGCCAGAAATGTCACCCAAACCATCGGCTGCATCAGCCCAGTGTGGTCCGGGACCTTTCGTGTTCTTTTTGCCATGCGGAACATCGCGGCACCGGACCGATGGCGGCGCCCACGGATGCGCACTGCACAATTTGTCACGGGGATGCCGGCGTCATGGCCGCCGCGGCTATCAAAGGCGCGAGCTTGCCACCGGCATCCGAGAGCGCGTTGGCGGCAGGGTCCATGCCGAGTTCCGCCTTGAAGCGAACCGAAACGGCAACCGATTCACGTACCGCCACGGGCTTCACGCAGGTCATCCACAGCTTCGCGCAAGATCACCCGGAATTTCGCGTTCATACCGATAAACTGGTCGATCCGGACACCCTTAAATTCAACCATGCCCGGCACCTCACGAGCGAAACGATTCCGCAACTGCCCGGCGGTCGCAAACTCGATTGCAACTCGTGTCATCAGCCCGATGTGGCGGGCAGCTATTTTCGGCGGATCAATTTTGAGCGACACTGTCAGGTCTGTCACTCGCTCCAATTTGATCCCGAAACTCCCGCGCTCACTTTACCGCACGGCAATCCCGCTTTGGTTTCCGCCTTCCTCCACAGCTTGCCCCGGCAATACGCCGATCTCGCGGCGCGCTCCGGCATCACGCGCACGGCCGAGCAGAATCAATTCGCCCAGGAAAAACTGCAACGCTGGCAGACGCGGGTGGCCACGGGAGAAACTTTTGAGCAGCGAGTGTTTTTCAGCACCGCGACGACCGGGCCCTCCGTGCAAGTTGGCTCTGTGATCGGCGCCACCCATCCACCGTATCCCGGTTGCGCCTACTGCCACGAGGTGCAGGCCGGTGCGCAGGGCCAGCCCGAAATTACGAAGCCAATTCTTCTCGATCGCTGGCTGGTGCATGGCGCATTTAATCACGCCAAACATTCCGGCGTGGCCTGCCTCAAATGTCATTCCGCAGCGACGAGCCAAGCCACGGCCGATGTAATCCTGCCCACCAAAGATTCCTGCGTGACCTGCCACAGCCCACGGGGCGGCGTGGTGGATTCCTGTGCGACTTGCCACGGGTATCACCGGAAGGACACGAAATAGCCGCGCCCCGAATGGGCCCGCGGCCGGTCGGTCGACGCCGGAAAACCCGCGGCACCGCCCCGGTCAAGGTTGAGCTGGGGAAGAAGGCGACACTGACTCCCGCCCAAGATTACGGAGATCCAAAAAGGGGGGCAGGCCGTTTGCTTGCCCGTTTCCGGCCGACGTCCCAAACCCTTTGCCCGCCACTTCCCACGATGTAATCGGCCCCAGGTTCCCCGCGGCAATCTGTTGGTTTTGTTGCTGAATCGCCGCGGCGATCAGCGGCAGGGAGGATAGCGGGTGCGAAAACCCGTTAACCAACTGCAAACGCGACACGAGATCCTCCAGACCGAAGATCATCACCGGACCAAAACCATTTCCGTCTGGCCGCACGATGAGCATTTCTCCTGCGTTTAAGGTAACCGCCCATCCCGCCCGCAACGTCACCTGACCCTGGCCTTCGAGCACCAGGGTTTTGAAACTGCCGTCGGGCAGGACCGTGCAAATTATCGTCGTCCCCAACACGGCCGCGGCCGTGCCATGGTACTTGATCGATCCGCCTCCGGCGCCGGCCGGGGCATGAAACAAAATGCTGCCCTTCTTGAGCTGAATGGTTCTTTCCAATGGCTCAAACGTGAAGACGGTATTCGCCCCGATGCGCGTAATGGTATTGTCCGGCGCGGTCATTTCGACGCGGGAATCGGGACCGGTCCGCACCAGATCCGGCACGCGGAATACCTCGTTGGTCTGGGCGGGCGTGGCACTCTTGGTAGTGGCCGCCACGACTTTCGCATCCTTGATGATTTCGGTAAAAGTGCTTTCCGTCAGCGACGCTGCGGCCAAGGCCGTCACGCTGACGCCAACGAGCAACCCGGCGAGAGGCAGTTTCATATTCATGTTTACTCCACAGTATGGTTTCGCCGGCAGCTTAGCAGGTGTAATAAATTGTCAATGCTCCGGGCGACGAATATTCTGGGGCCCGCATCGCCCTGGATCTGAAACCATAACTTGAAACCCACCACCAAACGTCCGGTCATCATTCTGATCATTTGCGCGGTCTGCACACTGGGCATGCTCGGCTTGTGGCGCCGTGGCTTTGTACCGTTGCAGCAGATGGAGTTCTTCGCGCAGGACTGGCAGACGCGCCTGGGACGCAAGAACCCCGTGGACGACCGACTGGTCCTGATCGGCGTCGACAAGCCGGTTTACCTGTCGGATTTCAGCGATGAAGAGCTGCAACGCGAGCCCGTGTTGCGGCACCTGCAGAATAATTTCCCCTGGTCGCGTGCCGTCTGGGCGCGGTTGATCGAGAAGCTCGCCGCCGCCGGGGCCAAAGTCATCGTCTTCGACCTTGTCTTCGCCGCGCCGGCCGATGGCGACGCGGAACTCCAACTCGCCCTGGATAAATACCGGGACCGCGTCGTCATCGGCTACAACCTCAGCGCGGGAAAAACGGAGCGCGGAAACTTCAGTGAGTTGCTCTTGCCACATGCGGGGATCCTGTCGCCGGCGGGAACGAATTCGGCGGTGGAAGATGACCGGCTCGGCTACGTCAACATCTGGCCGGATTTCGACGACACGTTGCGCCGGATGAGTTACCGCCAAACCGGCGCACAAGTGGGCGACGTCGTGCCGCCGGAAGTGACGCTCGAATCGCTGGACGCCCGGGCGCTGCGCAAGTTTGGCCGGCCCGACCTCATCCCGCCCCGATTTGACCAGCGCCTTTTTCGATACACGGCGCCGCCCGGTTTCGGCTACCAACCCGTTCCAATTGGCGAGGTGCTATCGCCGAGGCTTTGGGAAAAGACCCACGCCAATGGCCGAGATTTTAAGGATAAAATAGTTCTCATCGGTCCCACCGCGGCCATTTTTCACGATGAACACAACACCCCCTTCACCGATCCGAAACCCATGTCTGGTCCGGAAATCCATCTCAACCTGCTCAACTCCGCGTTGCATGGGGAATTTCCACGCGAACCGTCCATCGTGGCCAGTCTGTTCATCATCCTCCTGTCCGGGGTAATCGCTGGAGCGTTGTGTTTTATTCTACGCCAACCCGGGAAACGCTTTTTGAGCGTCGTGGGCTTGACCGTCGGCTACGGACTGTTCGCGCAATTGCTCTTTGACCACGCCGGGCTGGTCCTTCCCATCGCCGTCCCCTTGGTGGTTCTGGTCGTGAGCAGCCTCACCGTCCTTGCCTACGATTTTGTTTTGGAACGACTCGAACGGGTGAAGCTCCGGCACACGATGGGCCTCTATTTTTCTCCGAGTGTGCTCGAAGCGGTACTGGCCGATCCTGGCTCGATGGAGCCGCGCCGCGCCGACGTAACCTTGCTCCTCACCGATTTGCGCAACTCCACGCCGCTCGCCGAGTCGCTCGGACCGAAAGGCATGTTTGAGTTGCTTAATCGCGTCTTCGAAGTCCAGACCCAAGCCATCATGGGCGAGGAAGGCAACCTGGAGCATTTTCTCGGCGACCAATTCCTCAGCTATTGGGGCGCGCCGCGGCCGCAACCCGATTCCGCCGACCGCGCGGAACGGGCCGCGCTTAAATTAATTACTGCGATGGAAGCGCTCCGCGCGACACTATCTCCGGAAGTGCAGAAGCTGTTCGGCTATGGCGTCGCCCTGCACAGCGGCGGCGTGCTCGTCGGCAACAAAGGTTCGGCGTTGCGTCTCGACTACGGCCTTGTGGGCGACACGGTGAACGAGGCCGCACGGATCGAGGCTCTGACCAAATATTACGGCGTGAAGCTGCTCGTCTCCCGCGACGTGCTCGCGCAACTCAGTCAACAAGGCGGACGGCGACTGCTGGACCGCGTCATCGTGAAGGGCAAGACCGAGCCGGTGGAATTGTACGAATGCGAAAATCCCTGCACGCCGCCCAAGTACCCGGAACTTTGCCAGCGCTACAAGGCCGCCTACGACGACTATTTTTTTGGCCGCTTCGCCGAAGCGAAGGTGCGGTTTGAAAAGCTGATCGAAGATTTTGCCGACGGCGCGAGCCGCACCCTGGCCGCCCGTTGCGCCGAACTCGCCGCCGCGCCGCCAGCGGAGTGGAAGGGCATTTGGAAGATGGAGGCGAAGTGACGGAACGAATGGCAATCACAACTGGTTTTAATGGTAATAGCCGACGCGGGGAAAATCCCATGGAGGCTCTCCGGGCACTGCCATCCGGAACTACGGTGGCCGTCTTGGACTGCGGCGGGAAGCGAAGCGCCACGCCGCTCTTGGCGGCCGGACAAAGTGGCGCCGAAGCGGTCGCGGCTCACCGTTCGAATGCGGTGTCGGCGCTGCGCTTTGCCACCGCAGTCCAAATGGCTCCCGTCGACTCGGCGGTTCATAGAGATTTTCTAACTGTCCTCGTTCGCCGTTATAGAAAGCTGGCGGCGCATGTTGAATCTGCCCACGACGAAAAGCAATCCGGCCACCCCCTCACCCGGCCTGCGGCCACCCTCTCCCCATCTGATGGGGAGAGGGACGGGGTGAGGGGATGGTTCGATTCAGTGGGCGGAATGAGCGTGGTGTGGCTCGACCGTGGTTGGACCGCCGAACCCGATTGCGCCGCTGTACGCGCCGCCGGTCGTCGCAGCGCGACGACCCTACCGCGGGGGGATTCGAGAACGAATTTTTCTTTCGACTGGCCGATCCCGTTGTTGAATTGAATGAAACAGGAATTGCAGCCGACAGATTCCGACGCACCGCAAGATCACTTCGCCGGCGTCCGACAAATCCTGCGACACGTCGGCGTTGCGTTTCGCACGCGCTGGGGCGTTGGACTGCTCATCCTCGGCGGGCTGCTGATCGAGATGGCGTTCAACGCCGCCGTCCCGATGAGTTTCAAATATCTCGTGGATTCTGCCATCGTTCCCCGCGATGAAAAGGTGCTCATCGGCATTCTCGCGGGTTTGACGATTGGCGTGGTGTTGGTCTCAGCGGCTGGACTGGGGTGTGATTATCTCTACGCCAAGTTCTCCACCAGCATCCTGAACGATCTTCGCTGGCGGCTGTTCCAACAGCTCCAGCGGCTGTCGATGAATTATTTCGCCCGCTCGCCGGCGGCGGACATACTCGCGCGCTTTTCAACCGATCTGGCCGCGTTCGAGACCGCCCTGGAGCTGGCCGTGGTCGAGTGCGGATTGCCTGGGCTCGAGCTCATCTTGAGCGCGTTCCTGCTCTTCACGCTCAACTGGCAACTGGCCATCATCGCGATGCTGGCTGTGCCCATCTGTTTGTTGGGCCCGCGCCTGATCACCCCGCGGGCAGTGAAGGCCGGCTACCAATGCAAGCAAGACCAGGCGAACACATCTGGCACCGTCCAGGAAAACATCGCGTCCCAGCCCGTCATCAAAGCGTTTGGCTTGGAGAAATCCATGCGGGCGCGATTTGCCGAACGCATTGCGCACCTGGCGGCGGCCAGCTTGAAAGTCAGCTTCCTGACCTCGCTGATCGAACGGACGGCAGGCATCGGAACGCTCGTCTTGCAGGTGGTGGTGATGGCGGCGGGCGCTTACATGGCATTCCATGACAAGTTATCCATCGGATCGTTGGTGGCGTTCCAGGCGTTGTTCGTCAACTTCAGTTACGCACTGACCGGTCTCACGCAGTTTTATCCGACGCTCCTCCAGGCCGGCACGGGCATGCAGCGGATTCAGGAACTGCTCGACGAAACTCCAGGCGTCCAGGATTTGGCGGACGCCCGGCCGCTGCCAAGGTTGGCGCGCGAAATCTCGTTCGCCGGGGTGAAGTTTGGTTACACACCGGCGCAGTTGAATCTTAACGATGTCAATTTCACCATCCGGGCCGGGGAATCGGTGGCCTTTGTCGGACCGAGCGGTTCGGGCAAAAGCACGGTGCTCACCCTGCTCACCCGCTTCTATGAACCCGACGCCGGCGCGGTGGCGTTCGACGGACACGACCTCCGCAGTGCGCCGCTGGCCTCGCTGCGTGAACAACTCGGTATCGTGTTTCAAGAAAGCATCCTGTTCAACACCACGATCCGCGAAAATATTCGCGTCGGGAAACCTGGCGCCACCGATGCCGAAATCGAAGCCGCCGCCCGCGCCGCCGAAATTCACGACCTCATTGTAGCCATGGCGGAAGGCTACGACACGCCGGTGGGCGAACGGGGCGGGCGACTTTCCGGCGGCCAACGTCAGCGCATTGCGATCGCGCGCGCGCTGCTGCGCGACCCGCGCGTGCTGGTGCTCGATGAGGCCACGTCCGCACTGGATGCGGCCACCGAGGCCTCCATCAATCAAACGCTCGAACGCGCGGCGAAAGGGCGCACCGTAGTTTCCGTCACACATCGGCTCGCCTCCATCGTCACCATGGATCGCATCTTCGTGCTGGACCGGGGCCGCGTGGTCGAGCAAGGCAAACACGACGAACTCCTCGCCTTGGGCGGCATCTATTCCCGGCTTTGGGAGAAGCAAAGCGGCTTCGTCATTGCGGAGGGCGGCGGCCGGGCGCGGGTGGAGGCCGCGCGGCTGCACGCCATTCCCATGCTGCAATCCCTCGACGCGGACGCGCTGCAGGCATTGGCGGACATCTTCATCACGGAACGTTGTCCTGCGGAGCGGGACGTTTTTCGCGAAGGCGATCCGGGCGACAAGTTTTATATCGTCGCCCGCGGGAAACTCACCGTTTGGATCAAAACGCCCGAAGGCGGACAGAAGCAGATTCGCGCGTTGGAGGACGGCGATCACTTCGGTGAGATCGCGCTGATGGAGGACACGGCGCGCACGGCGACCGTCCGCACCAGCACCGACTGCATCTTCCTGACGCTGGCGCGCGACCCGTTCCTCAAGTTGTTGCAACGCGAGCCGAAGCTGCGCGAAGCGTTCCAGAAAGTCGTGGCCGAGCGGCTCGAAGCTTCTCGAACGGTTCAGAAGATTCCTGCTACGCTGCCGAACTAATGACGTATCCCCTTGCTGCGCGACGAAATCATCGCGAGGTAATGCTTGATGGAAATTCGCAAGTCTGCTTTCATAACCCCATGTTCCCGGCCGCACTTACAAAAACCAACCATGTACGCTGGTATGCACGACTCGTCGTATAATCGGAGTTAGCCGCTATGAACCTACCGCTAATCTTTGTGGGCGCGATCCTTGCACAGGGACTCGCCGTCGCAGGGCCGAATGAAGCAACACCCATCCAGACAAATTTCGTGTCCGGCGCTACGCTTTCAGGGAGCGAATTGAATGCGGTCGTCCAACTTGCGAACGTCTGCGGTATTACGAACGTAACTAAGGTCAGTACCGAGCGACATTTGAGCGGCGTCAGCATTGTGGTAAGGGAGATGAAAAAATCGATGCGCGTAAGGGGCGGTTCAAGACACTCCTTGCTCGCCGCGTTGGCTGGCTGGGAGGCAAGCTGCCAACTACGGCGACCAGATCGGTAGGAGAGTTTTGGGTGGAATCTGGTCCACAAGAGGAAGAGCGCACGATTGTTCGGGTCGGCAACCGCACCTTCTGGGTCGAACTCTTGGGTGGAGTCAAACCGGAGGGAGCTGAAAAGGTAATTGGAGCGTTTGTAAATGGAAGAGTCCGCTACGACTCTGATGACTTGAAAGACGAAGTTTCAAGGATCGACCTGACACAACCAACTTGGCTAACCACTGGGGACGGAGAAAATTGGATCAACTTTTCCCATGCCAGCCAGAATACGCTAATCAAATTCCAATTGAATGGGGACGAGGTGACGGTTCACAAGGTGACGGGTCACGGTTGGACCGCCCGCTACGAATGAATATACAGGCCAACTAGCGGATGGAGCGGACGGGGCCAAGGCTTCTGTTGCAACTTGCGCAAACTTTCCCGCCGCTCATCCTCTTTCTTTAGCCCCCGTCGCTCCATGAGAGCAATGCTCCTGATTCCATTCCCATCCCGGCCTTCTCCCCAAGGAGAAGGAGAATCGTCCACCGTCTTGCTCGAAAACCCGCGACTGGATTTGCCGGACGGTCATTCGCAACCGGAAACGCGCGGCGGCTATTCCTTCTCCTCGGGGGAGAAGGTCAGGATGAGGGCGAGCGTTAAAACAAACCTCCCGGATGACGGACCTCAGTGCAGCAGCAGTGAAACGTCCGCCGGCATCACAACGCCGGATTGCGCGGAAATTTCGCGTAAGGCAAGCGCGCCCCGCGATATTGCGTGCGGTCGGCACGAATGGCTTCCGCTGATGGAAACACGGACGCACCGCTCGCCGCGATGAGGTCATCCTGATCAATCCCGTCGCCGCTCACACCCACCGCGCCAATCACCACGCCGTTGCGATACAACGGAAAGCCGCCGGGAAATATCGTAAGGCCGTTGGGCAGGTTGGGATTCACGCTGGTGGAAGTGGTGAACACCGCGCCGTTGACGGGGTTGGTGGCCACGATCGCCGTCGGCGTGATGATGGAAAACCGTTCCTGCAATCCGAAGAACAAGCCGGGCTGCGTCGCGCTGATGCCGGGCGGATAGAGGCTTTGCGCGAGGAAACCCACCGTGCGCGCGGAGTAGGCGCGGTTGGTCGCGGAAAAAAACAGCGCCGTCCGCGCCTTTTGCACCGAGACATCCCAACTGAAGCGCGTGGTATCCGGCGAAGTGCAGAATGAACCCAGGATTACCGGCGGGCTGCCGGCCAGGTTGGGATTGTTGACCACGGAAATAAAAACCTGGGCCGCCTGACCCCGCGGCAGGCGGATGCCGGCCCGGGTGGTGCGGGCGCGATTGGCGGCGGCCGCGAGGATGTTGGTCACTTCCGCGGCCGTGAGTCGCGCGGTGCCGCCGGGCAGCAAAACCCCGCTCGGATCGCTGATGATCGGGTTTCGCAATTCACCCGTCACGCCACCCAAAGAGAGCGACGGATAATTGATCGGGCCCGGGCCGGCGGTGAGCGGGAACGCAGCGTAGTTGACACCGATGCTGCCGAACGGAGCAACGACCGGCAGACTGGTGCTGCTGGAAACGTAGGGCAGCCGAATGCCATCAATCGTCACCTGAGAGCCAAAAATTTGTGGACTCGGCGCGAATCCGATTTGTCCGGCGAGCGCCACGTCCTCGTCCACGTCCGGATTCGCGATGGATTGCGGCGTGATGTCGAAGGGGCCATCACCGTCGCCGACGACACCAACCCCGCCCACGAGTTTGCCCCCCTGGTAGAGCGGCACGCCGCCCGGGGTGCCAGCCAAGCCACCGGTGATCGGCGTGGGCACGGGCCCGCCGTTCAGCCCGTTCGTCAGTGCCGGACTGTAAGTGGCCGGGTCCTTGAGCCGGTTGACATCGGTGAAGGGCAGATTGGAAAAGTTGACCCCTACGAGCGGGCCGGGCGCTTTGTTAAGCACGCCGGGCGGGAAGTTTTGCTGTACGATGAAGCCGGCCGTGCGCGTGGTAAAAGCGTTTTGACCGCTGCTCAGAAACGCGGCGGTGCCGGCCTTGGCGATGGCGTTGGCCACTAGTCCGGTGAAGGCGCTCGTGACGGGTGTCGTCCCGTTCACACTCCACACGCCGAGCACGTAGCCCTCGCGGTCCGTGACGGCGATGACGCTATTGGTGGAGATTTGACTTGCGCGCGTGGCGGCCTGGGCGATGACCTGTTGCACGTCGGCCAAGGCGAGTTGCGCAGAGGCACGAAGTGTCGCCGTCAGCAAAGCCAGGGTAATCGTGAGGGCAGTTCGGTTCACAGTCGTTCCGGGTATTTCAGAGGAGAAGCGGAATTCCGCAAGTCTAATCCTGCGGAGGAAAAGAAGTGGGGTGCGATCAAAGTCGGGTGAGGCTATCTGACGGAGCGCGAGCGGTCCCTCGCTCGCAGCGCGTGGCCAGACCGGCGCGCATCGAGCCTTGCGGCGCGCTTTAGCGTAGCGCACGGCTGCGGACGAGGGACCGTCCGCGCTCCGGAGAAAATCCACCCTTCCCTCACCCGTATTTAATCGCACCCAAAGAAGTGCGACGGGAAGCGACGCGTATTCGAGGACGGCCAATCGAACGGGCTTTCTCTCTCCGCTTTGGAGTGCGCCGGCTGAGCGCAGCGGCGACGGCGCTTTCAGAAGACTGGCGAGGTTGGCTGGTTCAACCCTCACCAAAAGCGGGGTCGCGCTGCGCTTGCCCCCGCAGTCCAAGACGCGGGCTGTGAAACCAATGTGGAAATGCCACCGGGCCCGCTCACCAGCTTGGACGGCGGCTCAGGCGGCCCGGACTACACCCGTCACGTCGCACTACCAGAGCTATCTTCCAAATTAACCAACCCTTAGATTCGCTCTGGCCGCAGAGGAAGCGCTTGATTTCTTGGATCAAAAAAACTCTCATCCCGGCAATGTCTCTGTGGGAAAACCAGCCTCGACCGTCTGGAATTTATTTTGCGGGGCTGTGGCTTCTGCTTTTGTCCAGCATCGGCATGGCGGAAACCAACGATCCCAACCGGCTCAAACCCTACCAAGCGATCAGTCCCGGCCCGGCGCCCAAGCCACCCACCACCTTTAATCCTGATCCTAACCCGCTGATTCTTCCCACCAATCTTCCGCCGGCGACGAACTGGTCGCGCCGGGTTTCCATCAGTACCAATACCCCGCCCGCCGCGCCGCCGGCGTTCAATCCCGATCCGGGAGCGGGTCTGTCCCCATCGATGTCGCCGTCAGTTCCGTTGTTCCGCACCGATCCCCTGCCCTGGCCAACCTTTACTCCGCCGACCGTGCCCTCGGACCTCGCCTTGCCCCGTTCCGATTTGCGCCAAGGCGAGATCCTTTCGCCACAATCAACGGCGCCGGGCAGTTTCGGTTTAGAGCCGCTGCCGCCGGATCAGGCACTGCCGCGCGAAGACATACGGGGCAATTTGAAAATCCAACCAAACTTCCAGCTGCCGGAGTATACCTCGTTGCCGTGGCCGGAGGATTATCCGACCAACACTCAACCGCGCCCCGACCGTTGGCGCATCGGTTTCGTGCCGTGGAAGCGATACACGAGCGGCGTAATCGAGCAGCCGTACGAAACGCCCGAACCGATGCTCTGGCGGCCGTATCGGCAAAGTGTGCTCAAGGGCGACGTGCCATTGATCGGCCAGGACATTTTTTTGAACCTGACGGCCTCGACGGAAACCGTGGTCGAGTTCCGCCGCGTCCCGACCGCCAGTGGCGTGAGCACCGCGGTGCCGGGCGAGTATCAATTTTACGGCGAGAGCGAACAGATTGGCATCCAGAATTACCTGGCATTTTCCGCGGAATTGTTCGAAGGCGAAACGGCGTTCAAGCCGGTGGGCTGGGCAATCAAGCTGCAGCCGGTGTTCAATGTCAACTACCTGAATTCGAAAGAAACCGGCGTGGTTTCCCCCGACCCACGCGGCCCGTTGGGTGGCAATAATAACACGCCACCACCCGGAAACGGTTACGTGCTAAATCCCGGCGATATCGACACCCTGCTCAATGGTCAGGTCGGTACAGCGGGCAGCTTTCGCGGCCAGAAGAACACCGTGCGCACTGATACTTTTTTTGCTTTGCAACAGGCGTTCGGTGAAATCCACCTGAGCGATCTCTCGGACAATTATGATTTCCTGGCCGCGCGCGTCGGCTTGCAGCCGTTCAACTCCGACTTCCGCGGATTTATCTTCAACGACATTAATCTTGGCGCGCGGCTTTTCGGCAACTGGGACAACAACCGTTTCCAATACAATGTCGCCGGGTTTGACATGCGCGAGAAGGACACCAACTCCGAATTAAATACGTTCGATGCGCGGGACCAGGAAGTGGTGATCGCCAATTTCTACTGGCAGGATTTTCTGTGGGAGGGATACACGGCGGAATGGAGCTTCCAGGCGAGCCTGGACCACGGCGGCGTACACTATGACGAGAACGGCAACCTCGTCCGGCCCGAGCCCATCGGCACGGTCCGCCCCCACGATGTGAATGCCTATTATCTCGGGTGGGCGGGCGACGGCCACATCGGCCGCGTCAATGTCTCTCACGCGTTTTACGAGGTGTTCGGCCATGACGATTTCAACGGCCTCGCCGGTCAACCGGTGGACATCAACGCGCAGATGGCCGCGCTCGAGGTTTCGTACGACCGCGATTGGATCCGCTACAAGACGTCTTTCTTTTACGCCTCGGGCGATCACAACTCCGAAGACAGTCGGGGCACCGGATTCGACACGATTCTCGACAATCCCAATTTCACCGGCGGTCCGTTCAGTTACTGGGCGCGCCAAGGCTTCAATCTGGGCGGCACCTCGGTGAATTTGAAACAGCGCAACAGTCTCGTGCCGAATCTGCGCTCGAGCAAAACCGAAGGTCAATCCAACTTCGTCAATCCGGGCGTTTACATCCTCGGCCTCGGCGCGGAAGTCGAACTCACTCCCCGGTTGCGCTCATTCGTCAACGCCAACTATATCAGCCTCGCGGATACGGCCACGATCAAGACCGCCTTGATGACGGACACCGCGGCCAATCAAATCGGCTGGGACTTGAGCATCGGCTTTCAATACCGTCCGTTGCTGACGGATAATATCATTATCTCGACGGGCTTTGGCGTGCTGCTGCCCAGCCGGGGTTTCAAGGATATTTACCAGTCCAACACTGATCTGGTGGCGGGGTTCGACCGCACGGATCAACGCGGTCAGGTGGATGATTTTCTTTACAGCGGATTGATCGCCATCACACTTACCTATTGAACCATGCGAATGCGCCGTCCAAAACTCCTTTGCAGCAGCCAACCTGCAGTAGTTCGTTTTGATTGGCGACGAAACGTCGGAATAAACGCCCACCCTCACCCCGACCCTCTCCCCCGGGAGAGGGAGAATTACCGCCAGTCCTTTTGCATTGTGGGTGCGCACGTTGGTTGGACTCGGTATTACAAAATCGCGGAAAACGCGAAGACCGCCAAATTAGCGATCGAACATTCAATAAACGCACCTTTGCTCTCCCTCTCCGCGGGGGAGAGGGCGCGGGTGAGGGCGGGCGTGCATCTAATTTCGCTTCACCAACCAAATTTCAGTATCGCAGTTGCGGTTTGCGCATTCCTTGTGTCTTCTCAACTCGCCTTCGCCGACCCGGTCGGCTCCGGCCCGGAGATTTCGGTACCGAAGGAGTTGCCGCAAGCAGCCACCCACGAGTTGCCCGAACCAAACCTGATTGACCAGTCCAAGGCGGATGCCGACCTCAAGAGCCGGGGTTGTCTCGAATGCCACACCGGCAGCGAGCCGATGCACACCTCGCCCAACGTGGTGCTCGGCTGCACGGATTGTCATGGCGGCAATGCCACGCCGGGGCTGATGCAGCGGCAGGCACACGTCGCGCCGCGCAACCCGGTTTTCTGGCAAAGCTCCGCCAACCCGAATGATTCCTCGGTGCTGCTCAATCACGAGTCCGCCGAGTTCATCCAGTTTGTGAACCCCGGCGACCTGCGCGTCGCGGACCAGGCCTGTGGGCTGTGTCACGCCGAGATCGTGCGCAATGTGGGTCACAGCATGATGCGCCACGGCGCGATGCTCTGGGGCGCGGCGCTCTACAACAACGGCGCGTATCCCGCCAAAAATTATCGCTTCGGGCAGGCGTACGGACTGGACGGCGTGCCGTTGCGTCTGGACAGTCCGATTCCCGTAACCCCGGAGATGACGGAGCAACACGGGATTCTGCCGTTCCTGGATCCGTTGCCGCGCTTCGCGCTCAGCCAACCCGGCAACCTGCTCCGCATCTTCGAGCGCGGCGGGGAGAAACCCAATCAACTCGGCAACCCGAATCCCTTCGAGCCGCCAGGCAAACCCGCCCGTCGTCTTTCCGACCGCGGTCTGGGCACGCTCAATCGCATTGATCCGGTTTTCCTCAATTTGCAGAAGACGCGGCTGCACGATCCGTTGCTCGACTTCATGGGCTCGAACAATCATCCGGGTGATTACCGCTCCAGCGGTTGCACGGCGTGTCATGTGGTTTATGCCAACGACCGTTCCCCGACGCATTCCGGTTGGTATTCCAAATACGGTCATCAAGGTTTGAGCTTCAGCGACGACAAGGCGATCCGCAAAGACGAGCGCGGTCACCCGATCAAACACCAGTTCACGCGCGCCATCCCGACCGCCCAATGCATGAACTGCCACATGCACCAGGGCAACCTCTTCGTGAATCCGTACCTGGGTTACATCTGGTGGGATCAGGAGAGCGATGGCGAATTCATGTATCCCAAGGAGCAGAAAAATCCGACCGCGGCGGAGATGGTCAGTGCGGTCCAGGACAATCCCGAGGCGGCGGCCGCGCGCGGGTTGTGGGGTAACCTGGAGTTTCTGGAAAAAGTCGCGGAGTTGAATCCCCAGCTGAAGCAAACTCAGTTTGCGGATTATCACGGTCACGGCTGGGTGTTTCGCGCCGTGTTCAAGAAGGATCGCCACGGCAACTTGCTCGATCTCGACGACCATAAAATTTCCCACGACGACCCGATGAAGTTCGCGAAGGCGATTCATCTCAAGGACGTCCATCTCGCGAAGGGCATGCAGTGCGCCGATTGTCATTTCAAAACCGACGTGCATGGAAACGGGTTGCTGTACGGAGAGCCGCGCGCCGCCACCACCATCGAGTGCATTGACTGCCACGGCACGATTACGACACGGCCCACGCTGGTGACGTCGGGCAATGGCGGCCAGATCGATTTGCGCGCGAGCAACACGCCGCAGGGACCACGGTTTTATTGGGACGGAAACAAGTTGTTCCAACGGTCGACCATGACACCAGACCTGCGCTGGGAAATTCCGCAAACCGTGGACACGATTGACCCCCAGTCTTCGCATTACAACGCGAAGTCCGCCTATGCCAAGACGCTGCGGCGGGATGGCACTACTTGGGGTCACGTTGCTGCCGCACCCCTCACCCCGGCCCTCGCCCCTTCGGAAGGGGAGAGGGAGAATCATCAACCGTCTCATGTCAAAGCTACGGCTGACGACAGACGGGCGACTGACCAAACACCAAGCGACGGACCATTGCTATCCCCTCGCCCCTTCGGAAGGGGAGAGCGTCAGGGCGAGGGGCCGGTCGCCAGCGCACCGGACTGCAAACGCGAACTCGCACACGACAACTCCTCGATCTCCTGCCAAATCTGTCACTCGTCGTGGGCCACCTCGTGCTTCGGCTGTCATCTGCCGATGAAGGCCAACCAGCGGGTCGCGCTGAACAAGTTCGCGGGCTTGACCACGCGCAATTTCACGTCCTACAACCCGCAGGTCGTGCGCGATGACGTCTTCCAACTGGGCATTGACAGCACGGTGAAGAGCAACCGGCTGGCGGTGTTGCGTTCCTCATCCGCCGTCATCGTCGGTTCGCAGAACGCCAACCGCGAATGGATTTATTCCCAGCAGCAGACCGTCAGCGCCGAGGGCTACAGCGGCCAGGCCTTTAATCCGCACTTTCCCCACACGACGAGCGGCGTGGGCACGACCAAGAATTGCACGGACTGCCATGTAGCCAAGGACAGCGACAACAATGCGTGGCTGACGCAGCTGCTCGGCTTCGGCACCGGCACAGTGAATTTCTTCGGGCGCTACGCGTATGTCGGCGAAGGCAAGGACGGTTTTGCCGCCGTGGTGTGGACGGAACAAGAGGAACCGCAAGCCGCTTTGGGTAGCCATCTGCACCAACTGGCTTACCCGGATAATTTCAAACGGCACGTCGCGGAAAACCATGCCGAGTTGAAAGCGGCACACCATCACCACGCAAGGGAGATTCTGGATTTGACGTTGCGCGGTGAATACCTCTACACGGCCAACGGGGCGGACGGCTTTGAAGTATTCGACGTGGCGAACATTGATCAAAAAGGATTCTCCGAGCGCATCGTCACCGCGCCGGTTTCGCCCCTTGGCCAGCGCACCTATGTCCGCACCAAGTACGCCACCAGCGTCACGCTCCCGAGCACGCTGGGCATTGACCCGCTGCGCACCCGCCAGCCGGAAAACCAGGAGCAGCCCGTCAGCCCGATTTACGCCTGGGTCTTTGTCACCGATCGCGAGGAAGGATTGGTCCTGTGTACGGTCGGCACGCTGGTGGACGGCGATCCGAGCAACAATTTTCTGGATAAGGAAAAAGTCATCCGCTTCAACCCCGACGGCAAACTCACCGGGGCGATGCACAGTTTCATGGCCGGGACGAATCTTTATGTGGTTGGCCAGAATGGTTTGTTCGTCGTCGGTTTGCGCAACGATGCGCTCGCCGCCCCTAACTTGGTGGGCGAATTGACCCGAGGGTTGAAAAACCCGCGCGCCGTGGGCGTGCAATTCCGTTACTGCTTTGTGACGGACGACGAAGGTTTCAAGGTCATTGACCTCACCCACCCCACGCAACCGAAATTGATTCCCGGCGCGTTCGTGCCGTTGAAGCAGGCGCAACGGTTTTACCTCGCCCGCACCTACGCCTACGTGGCCAATGGCCCGGAAGGGCTGGCGTTCATCAACATCGAAAACCCGGAGCGGCCGCGGCTGGAGCAAATGTATAATGCGGGCGGCGCGCTCACCGACACCCGCGCCGTGCAGATTGGCTCGATCAACGCCTCCATGTTCGCACTCGTCGCCGACGGCAAGAACGGCCTGCGCGTGCTGCAAATGATTTCACCGGAAAACGTGCCCGGCCACATGGGCTTCAGCCCGACGCCCAATCCAAAATTGATCGCCACCTACCCGACGGAAGGTCCGGCCGTTGCCGTGTCGCGCGGGCTCGATCGCGACCGCGTGGTGGATGAAACCGGCAATCAAACCGTCGTGTTCGGGAGGCGCGGCTCCCGGCCTTTCAACCTGGAGGAAATGCACAGGCTCTATGCGCGCAGCAATTCTGTCTATGCCGTTGAAGATGTGGTTTTGAGGGACGGGGTGTTGCAGACCAAATCCGGCACCGAGTTGAAGCCCGACCATGAATTTAAGTCACCGATGGAAGCACCCATCGTTTCGCGCGCAAACCGCGAACGCCTGACACGGAGGGGCCAATGAAATACCATCCGGCGGTGACTATTCTCTTTGCGCTCATGGTGCCAGTCGGGAGCTTGTGCGCCCAGGATAGCGTTACCACACTCGCCGGCCAGGTGTTGGTCAACGGCAATACGAATGGCCCGGCAGCCACCGCGACTTTCAACGATCCCGCCGCGCTGGTGGCCGACGCCGCGGGCAACTTTTACATCGCGGACAGTCAAAATCACGTCATTCGAAAAATCGGCACCAACGGCATCGTCAGCACTTTTGTGGGCCAGATGGCCACGCCGGGCAGCCAGGATGGCAGCGGACTCCAGGCGCAATTTGATACGCCCTGCGGCATTGCCATTGGCCCGGGTGGTGATTTCTATATTTCCGACACTGGAAACCACACCCTCCGCAAAATTACCCCGACGGGGGTCGTGACTACGATGGCAGGCAGGCCGGGCGAAAGCGGCTTCACTAATGGCACCGGTGGGGCGGCCCGGTTTAATTCGCCGCTGGGCATCGCCGTCGGTGCGAACGGTACCGTCTACGTGGCGGACAGCGGGAATCAATTGATCCGGGAGATTTCAGCCGCGGGCACGGTGACGACTTTGGCGGGCAGCCCGGAAAATTGGGGTCGCGACGACGGGATGGGATCGGCGGCGCGATTCAATGGACCAGTAGGCGTGGCGTTGGACCACCAAGGCAACTTGTTGGTAAGTGATTCGTGGAACCACACCATTCGTAAAATCACGCCGGAGGGAATCGTAAGCACGTGGGCCGGGCGGCCCGGAGTGGATGGACAAGCGGACGGGGCGGCGACGTCGGCGACGTTTTGCAAACCAGCGGAATTAGCCATGGATCGCAGCGACAATTTGTTCGTCGCCGACTCGGGCAATCACGTCATCCGTAAAATCTCCAACACCGGCAGGGTCAGCACCGTCACCGGGCGGGCAGGCGCCAGCGGCGCTGCCGACGGAAACAACGGGACAGCGAGATTTTTCAATCCCTATGGCTTGGCTGTCGCTCCGGACGGTTCGTTGATCGTGGCCGATGCCTACAATGAATTGCTGCGCGTGGTGCTCCTGCCTTTCGCCCTCACGATCGCGAAAACCAATGCGAGCGGCCGCGTCGAACTTTTCTGGGATTGTGCGATCGACAGGAATTATCAAGTGCAGTACAAAGACTCGTTGGACAGCCCCGGCTGGACGGACCTGGGAGCACCCATCAAGGCTGTCAGCCTCACCGTCAGCACGATGGACGAGGTCGCCGACCCCACAACGCTACGAGTCTATCGCGTCATCCGGAAACCCTGAGCTCGCGGCCAAGCACGCATGGAACAACTGATACTGCATCTCATCGGCGATTACATCACGCAGAGTGATTGGATGGCCAGCAACAAGACCCGGCGCACTTGGCCGGCCTTGTGTCATACGGTGGTTTACAGCGGGCCTTTTTTCTTGATCGGCTCCGCGCCCGCGGTGGGGGTAATTTTTCTGACCCATTTCGTCATCGACCGCTTCCGACTGGTTCGCTATCTGGTCTGGGTGAAGAACTGGATTTCCCCCGGCTATTATCCGTGGGCGGACTGTTCCGATACCGGTTACCACAAGAACGTGCCCGTCTGGCTGGCCACCTGGCTCATGATCGTCTGCGACAATACGCTGCATCTGGTTTGCAACTATTGCGCGCTCCGCTGGCTCTGAACGGGGCGCGCCGGGTCCCAATGCCAACCCGGCCACCGGTCGCATCAGCCGAAAGAATTTGCGGGCTCGGTGTGCCGCTAAACCGCTCCGAGCGCCGTTCGGCACCCCTCGGACTACGGCGTCAGGATGGCGGCGCTGTGGGCGGCCAAGGTGAATTTCACTTGTCCGTCGGTGACTCCAATCCGCCCGAGATTTCCCAGTCGGTCGTGCAGCGATTTGGCCGCCGCGAGAGGCACAGGGGCGAGCGGCACTTCGAGTGTCAACGGTTCAGGGGAGTGGTTGAACGCGACCACGACCGACGCTTGCGACATGACGCGGGCAAAAACATAACTCTTCGCGTCCACAGCCAGTTCCACGAATTCTCCACGCCGTAACGGCGCCAACTGCCGGCGCAACTGCAGCAACTTTTGGACATGGGCATGCACGGCCTCCTCCTCTCCGCTGCGGCCAGATTTTTCGAAGGCGTTGCGCGGGTCTTCCGGCCAGCCGCCCGGAAAATCGCGACGGTTGTCCGGGTCACCGCCGCCGCGCAGGGCGATTTCGTCCCCGTAATAAATCATCGGCGTGCCGCGCGTGGTGAGGAGAAAAGTGAAGGCGTTCCGCAAGCCGTCGGTCGTTGCCCCCGGCTCGCTCATGAAGCGCGCCGTGTCGTGCAGGCCCAAAAAGGTGACGAGCACACGCGGGTTCACATAGTTGGTGTCGGCGGCCAGCGTCTGGGCGAGGCGCGTCATCGGCTGCCCCTTGGCGAACACGTCGCGCACCGCGTAATAAAGCGGAAAATCGAACAGCGTCTCCACGCCGGAATCCACGCCGTCGAAGCGCACCCGGCCGCCCTGAAAAAACGAAACCAGTTGCGGATTGCCATCGAACATCTCGCCGAGAATGGTCAGGTGCGGATACTCGCGTTTGAGGACGGCCGTCCAGCGCGCCCAGTAAGTACGCGGCACATAGGGCAGCGTATCCTGCCGCACGGCGTCGAGACCGGTCATGCCGATCCACCAAAGCGAGTTTTGAATCAGATACGCTGCGGTTTCCGGGTCGTCCTGATTCAGGTCCGGGAGCAGGTTGATGAACCAGCCGTCCAGCGTGGAGCGGAGTTTATCGGCCGGCGGATTGGTGGCAGCGATGGTCCAAGTCTGCCAAGTGTTATTGAGGTGGTTGGCCACGGTGCCGTTGAACCAGGTGGGTGTGGGTGGATTCGTCACCCAGGAATGATACGGGCCAGTGTGATTGGCTACCTGGTCCTGAATCACCTTGAGGCCGGCGGCATGGGCGGCGTTCACCAGCCCGCGCAATTCAGGCAAATCGCCGAAGTGTTCCTCCACGGCATAGAAATCCACCGCGCCGTAGCCGTGATAGTCGGTGGACGGCTCGCCCTCCGCTCCGCGACGATTGTCGGCGGTGTATTTCTCGAGCCGATTAAAGTGGTTGACGTTGTCATACCACGGCGTGGTCCAAAGCGCCGTGACGCCGAGCTCGCGCAAGTAGGCCAAGTGCGCCCGAACCCCGGCCAGATCGCCGCCGTGATAACTGCGCGGCTTCGTGCGGTCGTATAATCCGTGTGACGCCGGCGGGTCGTCATTGAATCGGTCGCCATTGGCGAAACGATCGGGCATCAGGAGGTAGATCACATCGTCCGGCGAGAACCCGCCAAAGCGACCCGCGCGCGGCAACGGATTGAGCAGGGAAAAAGGCGCCGTTGTGGCGCCGTCCGCCGTAAGGATGCGGAGCGGGAACGTCCCGGCCACCGCGTTACTAGGAACGTGGAGGTCCAGGAACAGAAAGTTGCCGTCATCGCTGACGCGCAAATTCCTGGCCGCAAAACCGGCGGCCGGCTCGACCTGCGCGCCGGTGAGGTTCGTACCGGAGAGAAGCAAGCGCACCGGATTGAGCGAATGGCCAGGCCACCAGTTCGGCGGTTCCACCCGGGAGACCTCGGGGGCGGCGCCGTCGGCCCGCACCACCAGAAGAGCCAGCCAAGCCGTCGCGGCATTCGAACAAAACCAGTTGGTCATGGGTTTATTTGCATGTGATCGGCGTGCTTGAGGTTTAATTCACTGAAAGGCTATCCGAAAGAATCCCAACAACAAGTCTTGGCCGATTCCAACTTTCGGATGGCAATAACTTGGGTCTCAGCAAAGGGTCACTTTTAACTCGAGCTGGCTCGAGACCGGCAGCCTGGTCGGACGGGTGGCAACTGTGGGATTGCTGTCGAGGAATTCAATCTGCGTAAAGGCGGACTCGGCTTATCTCAGATCAGTTTGGCGGGGTGGAACGAGGTGATCAGTTACAATTCGCCCACCCCGACGGAGGGTCGGGGTGGGCATGGCTTGCGTCAGCTTTATGGGAGTTGGCGCTTCTGCAGGCGGAAGTACTGCGTGCCGCCCGCATTCGGCCAGTTGGTCGACCCCTTGGCGTCGGTCGTCGGATGATCAATCCAAGGTCCAGCCGACGGACTCGACCGGCTCTGCAACGTGACGCACGGAGCGCCGAGCCAAGTGATCGGTACCGTACCACCGGAAGACCTGCCCGCCGCCAGATTGCCGAAGGCCGGCTCCTCCCGCGTCGCGGCGAAGAGGCTGCCAAACTCGGCCATCGGCAAGGTATAGGCTGAACTTGTGTTGCGGATATAGGACTTATGGTTCGCGCCGTTTGCGGCCTCATTGTCAATCCCGCCGTGGGCCGGACCGGAGACGCCAAACTTGAACACTTGGGCCACACTTCTCCCGGCCGGAAGGACATAAGTCTGTTGGTAATAATCGCTGCCCACCGGATTGTTGGTCATTTGCGGCAATTCCGTATTCCAATAAGAAGGGGCATTCCAGTTGATGAACTCACCGTTGAGGTAGATCACGTCGTTGGCCTTGTCGAAAGGAACGCCCGCGCTGTCGGGAGTGCCGTTGGTCAGGTGGAGCAAAACCGTGACCTCGGTGGCGTGCTGCACCAGATCGCACAGCGACGCATCCTGGTACGTCACCAAAGGCAGCACCTGGTCGCCGCCCGTGACCAGGAATCGGCGATCCTTGTTAGCGTTGACGCCGTAGATGGCGGCAGATTCCCAGCCGCCGTCCGCCCGAAACTTGTAGCGGAAGGGCAGGCCGACCGTCGTGGTGGGCACCGAGCCCGAAGGGACGGATATCGCAATCGTCGTTGAATAGACGTTGCTCGCATTGCCCGAGAGCGACGGGTCGTTCGTCATCGGCTCCGTGGGCCAGGAAGTTGAAATCATGTGGCCAGCCACCCCCACCGTGCTCACACCGTTGGTGAATCCGCCGGTGATTACCTGCGGCGTCAGGTCCACTTGGAACGTGACATTGGCATTGGTGATTGCGCCGGGCGTTTGGTCATAATATAAACTGACGGGCAACACCTGAGGACCTCCGACGATCGTGTAGTTGCGATTGGTCCCGAACGCCGTTTCTTCCCAACCCCCGTTCATCCGGAATTTGTAGTCGCCGCCGGCGGCCCCCGGGTAACCAGGAACTTCAATGACCGCCGAGTAAATATTACTCGCGGCGCCGAGCAACGCCGGATCATTCGTCAGGACCGTGCCCGCGCCCCAATTCCAGGCCAGCAGACCGCCCGTAAGCGCGACCGAGTCGAGCGCCTCGGGGAAGAAGTTCCCCAGTTGGATTTGCTCGGACATGTCCACCCGATATGTAACCAGATTCATGGGCAGGTTTATGGGGAGCGATACGCTCGGCGCAAAAAACGGAATCACGGGCAAGGTCTGCGCCCCGCCAACCAACAGGAGCACCCGGTTGTTACCCTCATCCGGGGGTTGTCCGGCACCAGGCGGTGGATTGTTATCCTCCCAAGTGACGCCCGCCGGGGTGGAAAAAGTGAATTTGTATTGAAACTTGTCGGCCGCGGCGCCGACAACGGTAAAGGTATTCGTATAAACATTGGCGCCGTTGTTCACGAGGGTCGAGCCGCCACTCCAGCTATTCATAGCGCCCCGAACATCAACCAGGACGGCCGCTTGTTGGCCGGCACTGTTCGTGTAGCTGCTCAGGTCCACCTGAAAGGTGATATCTTCGTCCGCCCGGGCGGCGAGGCCGGCTCCGCAGAGCAAGCCCACACCGAGCAGACTTCGTAGGATCTTTGGTATGGTCATATTATTACGTTTGTTTTTGTTGCTTCTCGCGATTCGTTCACGGCGACCTCGCCGCATGACGGCTTTCGCTCAAGGTCCGATCTAACTCCCCAGGCGCGGAACGCGCCACCCGGATTTTGACAATTACCTACCATTTCTTGACCAGGCCAGTTGCCGCGCGAAACCACTTCAGGGAGCGCGGACGGCTATCCTGGAATCCTGTCATCGGGAGCCCGGCGGTGACGGTGAGTTGCGTTTCCGGGCGTGAGCTGCTCTATTCGCATCAGATGGACGGTGCGAACATCCATTTCAGAATTGAGCCCGGCGGAGAGACAACCGATCATGCCCTGACCAAGGTGGCGTCGCGGTGCTGCGTTCCACCCATAATCGTAGACAAGGTGAGCTGTGCTTAATGAGCAAGGGATGAGCGGATGTTGGTGGGTGGCTTGGCCTTTGGACCCGGACGGCCAGTTGAGCCACAAGCGACTCCGTGAGCCGCGCGTGAACTTCTGGGGGGCCCGGCGACTTCAGCTTTGCTGTTTGCATATGCTCGCCTGGTGCTACGCAAGTTTGATTGCTTTCCCGGAAGCATCCGCTCAGGTCACAAGGCCGTTGCCGGTGCCGGGGCGGATCGAGGCCGAAGATTACGATACCCAGGGACCAATGGTTTCCTACTTCGACGATACCGCGGGCAACAACGGTGGCGTCTATCGCAGCGACGCTGTGGATATCGAAGCCTCCTCTGACACGGGCGGCGGATACAATGTCGGCTGGATTGATTCGGGGGAGTGGTTGAATTACACGCTCAACGTCCAAACGACGGCCGTTTACCAACTGGCCTTTCGCGTCGCTTCCGCCAACGGACCCGGCAATATTCAGGTCGCCCTGGACGGACGGCCGCTGTGCACCGTGGCGACCCCCTTGACCGGTGGCTGGCAGACCTGGCAGACGGTGACCATCAGCAACCTGGTCATTGGCGGAGGACAACGACAGCTGCGTCTGGATTTTCGAATTGGAGGTCAGAATCTCAATTACATCCAAGTTACCCAACAGCGGGATTTGACCGGCGGTTTTCTGCGCGCCTCCGGCAAACAGATCGTGGATGGACAAGGACAGAACGTCCTCCTCCGAGGCATGGGTTTGGGTAACTGGATGCTGCAAGAGCCGTACATGATGGACGCGTCCGGGATCGTGGATAACCAGCAGAAGTTGAAGATCAAAATCGCAGAGTTGGTGGGCACGAACAACATGGCCGTATTCTACGACTCCTGGCTGACGAATTATGTACGGGAAGCGGACGTGGCGGCTTTGGCAGCGGGCGGGTTCAATTCCATCCGCCTGCCGCTGCATTACAACTTGTTCACGCTGCCGATCGAGCAAGAGCCGGTGCCGGGTCAGAACACCTGGTTGCCGAACGGTTTCAAACTGGTGGACGACCTGCTGCGTTGGTGTGAATCAAATCACCTGTACCTGATCCTCGACCTGCACGCTGGTCCGGGAGGCCAGGGCTATGACAAACCCATCTCGGATTACAATCCACCTGCGCCTTCCTTGTGGGAAAGTGCGGCGAACCGCGACAAATTGATCGCCCTCTGGCGCGAGCTCGCGGGGCGTTACGCAAATAACCCGTGGATCGGCGGCTACGATCTCATCAACGAACCGAATTGGACCTTTGAGAATAATGCGAACCTCAACGGTTGTTCTGATCAAACCAATGCGCCGCTCCGGCAACTGCTGATGGATCTCACCGCCGCCATCCGGCAGGTGGACCCGAATCATATCATCATCATCGAGGGCAACTGTTGGGGCGGAAATTACAACGGCATTCTTCCCCCTTGGGATCCCAACCTGGTCGTCAGTTTCCACAAGTATTGGGATGCCCCCACCGCCGCGTCGTTGCTGGATCGGGTGGCTTTGCGGGACCAGTGGAATGTTCCGCTGTGGCTGGGGGAATCCGGCGAGAACTCGAATGAATGGTTTCGCGATGTCGTTCATTTTGCGGAGCAGGCCAACATTGGTTGGGCGTGGTGGCCGTGGAAAAAAATCGGTGCGATCTCCGGGCCGGTGACGATTCAGAAACCGGCGGGCTATCAGGCCATCCTGAACTATTGGAACAACGCCGCGGCGCGACCTTCCACGAACGCCGCGTTCAACGGTCTGCTGGCCCTGGCGCAAGCTGCCCGGTTTGAGAACTGCGTGCGGCACCCGGATGTTTTTGACGCGCTCTTGCGACCGGACACCCAAGGCATGACGTTTCCGTTCACCAACCATCCGGTTCCCGGGGTGGTATTTGCCGCCCAATATGATCTGGGCCGATTCGGCGAGGCCTATTACGACCAAACCACGAATAGCCCCTACAACAGCGGCGGCGCTTACCGAAACGATTCCGTGGATATCGAAACGTGCAGTGATGTTCCGCCGACGATCGGCTATGACGTCGGCTGGCTCGATCCCGGCGACTGGATGAAATATACCGTCGCACCGGTGGCGCCCGGACCGTACGCGGTTTCGGTGCGAGTCGCAGCCGGCGCCGCCGGGGGCAGCTTTTATTTGGACGTAGCGGGCAGCAATGTCACCGGAACTATCAGTGTACCGGCGACCGGCGGCTGGCAAACGTGGACGACAGTGCTCACGCCGGTCTTCAGCAATACGCTGCCGGTGACCGCGTTCAAACTGGGGATCGTCACCGGCGGATTCAACGTAAACTGGCTTCGCTTTGACAGCATGGTCCCCACCGCCCCGAGTGGCCCGACCGCGACGGCAACCAATGCCCGGGCCTCGCTCAACTGGATTGCCGCCTCCGGGGCGGCCAGCTACAACATCCTACGCTCGACCACAAATGGCGGGCCGTACACGACGATCGCGACCGGCGTCGCCCCCACCAGCTATACCGACTCGGCGGTCATCAACGGTGCAACTTACTACTATGTCATCACGGCCGTAAATTCGTACGGGGCCGGGGCTTACTCGGACCAAACCTCGGTGGCGATCCCGTTTCCGAAACTCTCGGCGACCAACTTTTTTGCCAACGTCGTGTTGTCCTGGCCGGCCTCAGCCAGCCCCCTGGTTCTCAACAGCACAACCAATCTCGGCCCGCCCATCGTATGGTCGCCCGTTACGAACGCAGCGATCCAGCAGGGCGGAATATGGTCGGTCTTGTTTTCGACCGACGGCGACGTCCGATTCTTTCGTCTATTCGCGGAATGATACCGCCATTGGAACAGGTAGCGAAAGTCAGGGAATCAGGGGTGAGCCACTCCTTTGCCCGGTCATTCATCGGCCCTTCGCCAACGGCAGAAACGGGAAAACGCCCCGCGCGCAGCCTCGAAATGAATTCGATTGGCTTCGCGGCGCCCGGCGTGACACCGTCGCCGAAGAAAATGTGCCCGCCCCTCCCGTATCTGATGCTCGCCCTCCTAATCGGATCGTCGGCCGGCGGGGCGACAGAAGATTTTCTGGTCGGCGCCGACCTGTCACATTTGCAGTTTTTCGAGTCCAAGGGAATAAGCTACCGCGACGCCGGCCAGCCGCAGGATGCCTTGGCGCTCTTGCGGCAGCACGGCCTGACTTGTGTGCGGCTTCGGCTGTTCACCAGCAGCGCGACGCAGGCGAGCGCGGATCCGTACAACGCCATCAATAACCTTGATTACACGGTGCCCCTGGCCGTACGGGTCAAGCAGGCCGGACTGCAGCTCGATCTTGATCTGCATTACTCCGACACCTGGGCGGACCCGGGCCATCAAGCGGTACCTTCGGCGTGGACGAATCTGACGTTCCCCGCGCTCGTACAGCAGCTGTACTCGTACAACAGCAACACGATTGCCTCGTTCCGGGCGGTCGGCGCGATGCCCGATTACGTGTCGATCGGTAATGAGATCACGAGCGGATTATTGTGGCCGTACGGCCGCGTCGGCGGCAGCTACGAGAACGCCACCCAGTGGTCGCAGCTTGGACAGTTGATGAAAGCCGCCATCCAAGGCATCCGGGATGCCGCGCCGGGCACCCTCGCGCCCAAGATTATTGTGCACCTCGACCGCGGTGGAGATTGGGCCACCACTCAGTGGTTCTTCGATAATTTGAACGCTCAGGAAGTCCCGTTCGACATTATCGGCGAGAGCTATTATCCCTTCTGGCATGGTCCGTTGGCCAGCCTCAGCAACTGCTTGAGCAACGCAGCGAACCGTTACCTCAAGCCCGTGATCGTGGCTGAAACCGCATTTCCGTGGACCAACTCACATTGGACGACGGCCATCAATGGCCTCAACCCCAGCCTGACCGGCCAGGTTCAATATGTTGTCGCGCTCGCTCCGATTGTCCGTGGAGTGCCCTTCGGGCTAGGGTTGGGAATCTTCTGGTGGGGTGCCGAATACCAAGGCGTAACCGGGGTGAACGAAGCCGGCTTCGATACGACCTCCTTCTTTGACGTCGGGGGTAACCTGCTGCCAGCGGCGGACGGGTTCGGCCAATTAGCGGCGCCCTTGGTGCTGGACATCCGTTCAACCACCAACGGCCTGTTGTTCACCTGGCCGTTGAGTGGCGCCGGGTTGTCGCTAATGACGACCACTGATCTGAAGCCGCCGACCGTTTGGTTACCGGTGGTCGCCGATGCACAAACCGCCGGCGGCGCCTACCGGCTGACGCTACCGCCGGACTCGAGCACTCAGCGCTTTTACCGTTTGCGTTCGAACTGGTAGCTGTCGCCTTGCTTTCCGATTTCCGCAAAATCATCTCCGGCTGATTCCGACGCAGCGGTGACCCGCCGCAGGTATTCTGCGGCCACGCGGTTTTGGGGCGCGAGTTGCCGTGCCGCTTCGAAGCGTTGGATGGCCTCATGCAAATTCGCCGCCGTCTTGAAACCCTGCGCCGCCTGATGGTTGACGGCTTTCTCGCGCCCGCGCCCTTCGGCGTATAGCCTCGGGAGCGGTGCTGGTTCAGCCGATGACCGACTGCTGCTCCCGAGCGAAGTGAACGGCGGATAATTCTTCCGGTTCACCGACATCGTGTTGAGAATCACCTCGGCGATGGAATCCAGCCCAGCGAAACGAAATCGCTCAAGCTCGCTTCAAAATTCCGCTCCACGGTCCTCTGGGCGCAGATCCGCACGAGGCACTTGATGCTGCATAAACATCTACACGCCGTCCAAGGAAGTGTTCTTGGACTTCCCTCCCAGCTCGAGCATCGCCGCCAGTGCCGATGCCCCGAAGCGGCCAAAGCTCTGGCGCGGCGCCGGCAAGTTTGCCTCCCTGAGCTACGCGGCTCTCCATGCCCCCGTCCCTCCGCTTAGCCGAATAATTTTGGATTTGGCAGACACTGTCCCAATTGGTCGCGTCGCGGCGATCTACCGTGCCGCTGGCGGGTGGATTTTAATCAGAACCTGCCAGTCGTTACCTGTGCGGGGAACCCCAAACTTTCATGCCCGCGATTCGTTCGGCAGCTTCACCCATTGCGCCAGCAACGCGGCGATGAGCATGAAGACGCCCCCGGCCATCACCGCATAGACGAGATTGCCGTGCAGATAGTTTTTCACGATCCGGCCAAAGGTGAGCGCCGCCAGGATTTCCGGCAGCACGATGAAAAAATTGAAGATGCCCATATAGACCCCCATGCGTTCCGCCGGCAACGCGCCGGCGAGAATGGCGTATGGCATGGAAAGAATGCTCGCCCACGCCACGCCGCCGAGCGCGAGCGCAACCAGCAGCAGGCTCTTTTGCGATTCCCCATGAATGAATCCGATCGCGAGCAGGCCGAGGCCGCCCAGCGCCAGACATATGCCATGGATGCGTCGCCGGTCAAACTTCCGCGCCGCGGCCATCAACCCGAATGCGGCAATAAAGGTAACGGCGTCCTTTACCGCGTAACAAACCCCCGCCCACTCCGCCCCGGCTTTGAACACGGGCGAGTTCGGGTCACTGCTGCCGAACACAACGGGCACGGCATTCGAGAAATGCAACCACATGCAAAACAGGCCGAGCCAGGTGAAGAATTGCACCAGCGCGAGGCGTTTCATGGTGCCGGGCATCCGGACCAGCGCGTCGAAAATTTCCCGCGCGAAATACGCCGGGCCGCCACTGGCCGCCTTGCGACGCCGAAAGGCTTCCAAGTCTTTCGGCGGGTATTCCTTGGTCGTGAACACCGTCCAAAGCACGGCGCTGAGAAACGCCGCCGCGCCCAGGTAGAAGGAGATTTTGACGTTCGGTGGAATCGCATTTGCGCTGCTCGTCTCGCTGCTGACGTGAAACCAGTTCTTCAAAATATACGGCAGCATGCCCGCGATCACGGCACCGACGCCGATGAAAAAACTTTGCATCGCGAAACCCGTCCCGCGTTGTTCCTCCGGCAACTTGTCCGCCACAAACGCGCGAAACGGCTCCATGCTCACGTTGATCGAGGCGTCGAGAATCCACAACAACCCCGCCGCCATCCACAGCGTGCTGCAATTCGGCATCGCGATCAGCGCCAGCGAACTTAAGATCGCCCCCACCAGAAAATACGGCCGCCGCCGACCCAGTGGACCCCAGGTGCGATCACTCATTGCCCCGATGATCGGCTGCACAATAAAGCCCGTGAGTGGCGCGGCGAGCCAGAGCAGCGGGATTTGCGAATCCGAAGCGCCGAGATATTTGTAGATCGGACTCATGTTGGCCATCTGCAAGCCCCAACCGAACTGGATGCCGAGGAAGCCAAAACTCATGTTCCAAATTTGCCAGAAGCTTAAGCGCGGTTTTTGCATGAGTGGTTTGTGGCTTGGATGGCCGAGTTCGCCGACATTCAGCATTTCGCCGCTGACCGAGGCAAGACAAATTGCGGTACCGTGTGACGGGCCGCAGCCACGATGAGCGAGACATGTGTCGAATGAGAGAGCCAGCCGACCCGCCCTGCCCCGTGCGGTTGCCGCTTTGTGCGATAGGCCGCAGCTTGCGGTCGGTGTGCCCATGGAACGCCGCCTTCAGGCGGCAGCCACAATTCCAACGACGCTGCTGCCGCGTGCACGCGGCGTTTCAATTCCTTGGTTGGCGGTTCCACAGGTTCAGTGTCAGGATGCGCCGTTGGCGAGGCAGTTTAGCTCGCAAGGATTGCCTGGACGCCGGCGACCGGACTACCATCCGAAACGTGATGAACTTCACTGCCCCTTCAACCATTATCCTTGCGGGCCTGTTGATGACTGTAAATTCGGTGCGCGGCCAAACCAACCATCAGCCGTCCGTGCTCCGGCTCCGGGTCACCGGAGCGGTCGAACATCTCGCGCCGATGGATTCCCAGTTTGTCGATCGCCGCAACGTGGACGTCTGGTTGCCCCCAAGTTATTTCTCCAATTCGGCAACGGCGCGGCGTTATCCCGTGGTCTATTGCCAGGATGGCCAAAATATTTTCGATCCGGCCACCTCCTTCATCGGCGTGGATTGGGGCATTGACGAAACCATGACGCGCCTGATCGCCGAGCAAAAAGTTCCCGAGACCATCGTCGTCGCCATCTGGAATACGTCGAAGCGACTTTCCGAATACATGCCGCAGAAGCCGTTCGAACGGCTGAAGGAAGCGGACCTGCCCGACATGTTCAAATCGGCGCGGCGGCAACCGCTCGGCGACGCCTACCTGCGCTATCTGGTGCGCGAATTGAAACCGGCGATTGATGCGCGCTATCGGACGATTCCCGGTCGCGCGTCCACCAGCATCCTCGGTTCGAGCATGGGCGGACTGATTTCGCTCTACGCCCTCTGCGAATACCCGGAGGTGTTTGGGGGTGCGGCGTGTCTTTCCACGGCGTGGACCGTGGCCGGCGGCATCACGGCTCGCGACTTGCAGCCCGCATTGCCTGATCCCAAAACGCACCGGATCTATTTCGACTACGGCAACGAAACCAAAGAAGACGGTTACGAAGCGCTGCAAAAACATGTGGATTCACAACTAAGAGCCGCCGGCTACGAGGCAGGCAAGAATTGGGTCACAATGGTATTCCCCGGAGAGGAGCATTCGGAACGGGCGTGGCAGAAGCGCGTCCATCTCCCGCTTGAATTCCTGCTCAATCCGGATTTCCGCCTCCAACCCTGAACCAGCGGCTGAATTCGCGGGCGGAGTTGCAACTCGAACTCAGAAGGCAGGACCAGGGCATCCGGGCCGGCCCCTAGGCGGCGACTTAGCCGGAATGATGCAGTAGGACAGGCGTCGCGCCTGTCTCAAACTAACCGGCTCCGCCTTGAGGCGTTATTTTTCGGTGGGCGGGTTTGAGTCCCCAAATGGTGGGTAGCTTTTTGAAGATGGAGACAGGCGCGACGCCTGTCCTACGAGTCACGGCGGTGACTCGCTCAGTTTTCAAAGACACCGTTCCGGCTAGGGATAGATCCCAATGCGAAAGAAAGCCGTACGAGCCGACGACCGCGGCAGCGTTAGTGAATTCGTAATGCTCGTAGGGGGAAGGTTCGTGAAGATCGCGGTCCAGGTGCCCGCCACGTCGTTCGCTTGCTGCACCACTTGCCGGACGGATTGTCCGCCGGTCCAGCGCAGGGTCACGTTCGTGACGCTCGGTTCAATGTTTATGAACCGGAGCACCGACGACGCCGAATTCGGATCGGTGTCGGCGGTTTGCTCCTGCAAATTATTGGCCCCGTCGTGATCGTCGTCGGCGGTGGCAACAGCACTGATGGGGTCGCCGAAATGTTGTTGCTCCCAGCCGTTGCGCAGGCCATCACCATCGGCGTCGAGATTCGGCAGCGCCTGGCGCGACAGCACCAGCACACTGTAGGGGCCGACGGCCACTGCGCCGCTGCCGCCGACGACGTTGACCATTGAGCTACCGCTATTGCCGAAATCAGCACCATACGTGGTCCAGTCGGAGTTGAGGTTCACATACCAGTTGCCATCCGCAGGCCAGCCACTGATGACGTAATTGGGAATGGAGCTCGCGGTGAAGTTCATGATCACCATCACCTGGTCATTGGCGCCCGCACCCCACCGATGAAACGCCAGCAATTTCCAGGGATAATCATCCCGGACGACATGACTCGTAACATTGGGCCCCATAAGGCCCAGGCTCACTCCGTCGAGATTGCGGCGCAGATGAATGAGGTCACGATAGAAATTGACGACGTTCGAGTAGGTGACAGTGCGTGACCAATCGAGTGGACTATTATCGGCGAACTGCGCAACAGCCAGCAGCTCCTGCCCCATGAACAGCATGGGTGTGGCGGGCATCGTTAGCGTCACGGCGGCGGCCAGCATGGAGCGTTTGCGCGCGTAATAACTGGTCGGGTCGGCCGGCTGGATGCGGGTGGGAAGTCGCTGGTTACTCGGACCGTTGAGATTGCCGACGAGATCGTGCGTCTCGGTGTAGGCCACGCGAAAGAATCCGCTTCCGTTCATCGCGTTCCAGAGCGTGTTCATGTTCCGGTTGGCGTCGATGCTCTCGACCACTTGGCCGATCAACAAATCGCCGAAGCCGCGATCCCATTCGGCGTGGAAACCCTGCCCAAACGATTCGTCCTCGGCGATGCTGATGACGCCGGGACGATTCGCACGAATCTCGACATTGTTGATGTATTGAATGAGGGAGTCAGCCTCGGGAATGTTCACGTGCCCCGGATCGTAATAGCGCATGCCGCCGACAGAATCCCAGCGAAAGCCGTCAATGTGGTACTCGTCCATCCACATTTTGAAATTATCGATGATATAGGAGCGCACCCCATCGGAAGCATAGTTGGGTCGCTGACCCCACGGCGTGCAGCAGATGTTGGCGGCGGAGTAGAAATAAATGCCCGGCGTGGTACCGTTGTCAAAACCCCAGAGGTCGAGATCACTTGGGCCGTAATGATTGTGAACGACGTCGAGCAGGACTTGAATGCCACGCGCATGGGCCGCTTTTACAAAGCTTTTTAATCCGTCCGGCCCGCCGTAACCGCTGTTCTCCACCGCATAAGGATCCGCCAGGTTGTAACCCCAACTATAATCGCCCGCGAACTCGGCGAGCGGCAGCAGCTCCACGGCGTTGATGCCCAGGCTGACCAGATGATCGAGCTTGGCCATGGCGTCGGAAAATTTTCCGGGACCGCCGATGGCTGGCGCTGGATCGTAAAACGCGCCGAGGTGCAATTCGTAGATGACCAGGTCGGATTGATTCACTGCCAGCCGGGTGTCGCCCGCCCAGCTGAAGGTGTTCGGGTCATAGACGATGGAGTTGCCAACGGAGTTAACCACCTTGCGTCCGCGCGGGTCGCGTTTCCAAACCGAGCCGTTGATATGGTACTTGTATTCATGGCCGGCGCGTGCGGTGGCGATGTCGCCCGACCAATTTTCGGTGCCGGCTTCTTTCACGAGAAAATTCGCGTTGGTGCTCCAACCATTGAAAATACCCGGCACGGCCACGGAAGTTGCGTTCGGCGCCCAGACGCGGAAAGTTACCCCCGTGCCCAACGCATCGGCGTACGGCGTCGAACCCATGCCCGGGCGGGAGGATTGGGCGACAGTGGCGGCGGACCACGTCAGCAAGGTCGCTATCGACCACGCGAGTCGCCCAGCGAACCCGCCAACGGGAATGGTGCCACGAAGGTAATGCACGTTGCGAAACAAATTATTCGAGGGAGGCCAATCAATCACCGTCGAAACAATGGACCAGTTCAAAGCCGTGTCAAACCACGCGAGCGGCGAGCGCGGCCGTCAGCTCGGGCGCGAGTGGCAATCCATCCTGGGAGCGCCGGCATCCTTGCCGGCGAGTTGCTTGAGTACCCAGCGGCGTGTGAACTTAAAACTCGCCGGCAAGGATGCCAGCGCTCCCAGGCGGCCCCCACCAGCCGCCACCCAATCCTTTACCCGCGCCCAACCGCTCGCCGTGGAGTCAGCAAATTTCTTCAATCCGCTGGCCAGAATTTCCCCGAGTTGTTAGCCTCCCGCCACTGTTTATGCCAGCGACACTCATCACCAACACTCCGGTTCAATCCTCATTCGAGTTGCCGCCTAGATTGCCACCGCGCCAAGCACGCGTTGTGATCGTCGGCGGCGGGATCGTAGGCTGTTCGGTCGCCTATCATCTGGCCAAAGCGGGCTGGAAAGATGTGGTGCTCCTGGAACAGGGCCGCCTCAGCAGCGGCACGACTTGGCATGCCGCCGGGATGGTCGGGCAATTGCGCGCCAGCAATAGCATGACGCAAATCAACAAGTATTCGGCCTGGCTGTACCCGCAGTTACAGGCGGAGACGGGGCATGATGTCGGCTGGGTGCGCACGCGCGGCCTCACGCTAGGGACGAATGCCGAGCGCATGATTCAACTGCGTCGCACCGCCGCGATGGCCGAGGTTTTTGGGGTGGAAGCCCACCTGGTCGGGCCGCGCGAAGCGCAGGAGTTGTGGCCTTTAATCCAGGTGGAGGACGTGTTGGGCGCGGTCTACCTGCCCGGCGATGGCCGGGTCATTCCCGGCGAATGCACGGTGGCGCTGGCGAAGGGTGCGCTCCAAAACGGGGCGCAGTTGTTTGATCAGATCAGTGTCACGCAACTGAAAACCAAACCCGCGCCGCACGGTAAACAGGATTTCAAGCGGATCACGGGCATCGAGTATCGGGCGGGAAATGGAACGCCGGGACAGATCGACGCCGATTGGGTAATTCTCACCGGTGGAATGTGGACCCGGCAACTCGGCCTGAGTATCGGCGTGGATCTTCCGCTCTATCCTGTGGAGCATCACTATGTGTTGAGCGAACCGATTGCGGGAGCAATCCGCGATCTCCCCTGTGCGCGGGACCCCGACGCGGCGATCTACTTTCGCACGCTGGATGATGGGTCCATCAAACTCGGCGCGTTCCAGTGGCGTTCGAAGCCGTGGCCGGTGGGCGATACCGTGCCCGGAGATTTTAAGTTTGCCCTGCTCAACGATGATTGGGAAAAATTTGCCGAACCTTTGGCGGCAGGCAAACATCGCATCCCCGCCCTCCGCATAGCGAAGTTTCCGAAGTTTGTGAACGGGCCCGAAAGCTTCACGCCGGACAACAATTTCCTGATGGGCCCGCCGGCTCGGACCGAAGGCCTCTTTGTGCTGGCGGGCTTCAACAGCGTGGGCATTGCGAGCGCCGGTGGCGTAGGCAAATACACCGTGGACTGGCTGGAAGGCGGCGAGATGCCGATGGATTTGTGGAGCGTGGACGTGCGCCGCTTCGCGCCGCTCCAGAATGAACGTGGCTATCTCATGACCCGGGCCGCCGAAGTGCTGGGGCTGCATTACCAGATGGCGTGGCCGAATCGCGAGATGGAGACGTCTCGCAATGCCCGCCGCTCACCGTTGCATGAGAAAACTTCCGCGCTCGGCGCCTGCTACGGTCAAAGCGCAGGTTGGGAACGGCCGCTCTGGTATGCGCCGGCTGGGATTAAACCGGAGATCCAGTATTCCTTCAAAAAGCAAAACTGGGCGCCCCACGTCGCGGCGGAGGTGAAGGCTTGTCGCGGGAGTGCCACACTGTTCGATCAATCCACTTTCGCCAAGTTCGAACTAAGTGGCGCCGACGCATTGCCGACGTTGCAAAAGCTGTGTGGCAATAACGTGGATGTGGCGATTGGGCGTATCGTGTACACCGCGATGTTCAATGAGCGGGGAACGTTCGCGAGTGATCTCACCGTGGTTCGGGTGGCTACCGACCGATTTTACGTCATCACCTCCACCCAACAGGCTGCGCATGATGCCGATTGGATTTTGCAACACGTGCCCGCCGGGGCGGATGTGACCCTCACCGATGTTACCTCGGAGCTGGGAGTGGTGTCGATCATGGGACCTGCTTCGCGCACAATCCTGTCCCGGCTCACGGAGACGGACCTGGGCAACGCAGCCTTTCCCTTTGGGCAAAGTGC
>JANXWY010000237.1 GCA_025350905.1 Verrucomicrobiota bacterium | reverse complement strand
GGGGATTATTCATCGCGACATCAAGCCCTCGAACATCCTGGTGACGTTGCACGACGGCGTGCCGGTGCCCAAGGTGATCGATTTCGGTATCGCCAAGGCAACTGAACAGCCCCTGACCACAAAGACGGTGTTCACGGCGTTCGGCCTGTTCATGGGCACACCGGCGTACATGAGTCCAGAGCAGGCGGAATTGAGCGGACTGGACATCGACACGCGCAGCGACATTTACGCACTGGGCGTCTTGCTTTACGAGCTGCTCACGGGCCGGACCCCCTTTGACGCGAAGGAGCTTTTGCAGGCGGGTTTGGATGAAATGCGCCGGCGCATCCGCGAGGAGGAGCCCGTGCGGCCCAGCACGCGGTTAAGCACCATGTTGGACGCCGATCTGACGGAGGTCGCCGCGCAACGCCAGTCCGAACCGGGCAAACTGACGCGCTTCATTCGGGGTGACCTGGATTGGATCGTGATGAAGTGTCTGGAGAAGGATCGCAACCGGCGATACGAGACAGCCAATGGACTGGCGGCCGACCTGAAGCGCCACCTCAACGACGAGCCGGTCGTGGCGTGTCCGCCGAGTGCCGCCTACCGTTTTCAGAAACTGATTCGGCGGAACAAGCTCGCGGTTGCTGCGACCAGCGCGGTCGCGGCGGCGTTCCTCATCGGGCTGGGGCTATCGACGTTTCTGTTCTATCGCGCATCGCGGGAGGCGGCCAAAAGCAAGCAAGTGGCCCAGTTCCTCTCCTCCATGCTTGAAGGCGTAGCGCCTTCGGTTGCCTTGGGCCGCGACACAAAGATGCTGCAGGAGATTTTGGACAAGACGGCCGAGCGCGTTCCGAAGGAATTGAAAGCTCAACCGGAAGTAGCCGCGGAATTGCTCGACACCGTCGGCGAGGTTTATCGCGCGCTGACCGTTCTGGATAAGGCCGAGGACATGCACCGCCAGGCGCTGGCCATCCGGACCCGAATATGGGGCGAACTCAATGTGGCAGTGGCCACCTCGAAGGATCATCTGGGAGTGGTTCTGCTCGAGGAAACCAAGCTGCCCGAGGCGGAGACTCTGCTCAACCAAGCCCTGACGACACGCAAGAAACTCCTGGGCCAGGAAGATCCCGCCGTAGCTCTTTCGATCGCCAATCTCGGCGTCTTGTACCTTTATCAGAAGAAGTATCCGGTTGCTGAGGCCTTCGCACGTCAAGCCTTGGAGATGCGTCGCAAGCTGCATGGTAATGAGCATCTGGAAGTGGCTGAATCGCTTCTGTGTCTGGCCTCCGTGTTGTGGAGCCAACACAAGGATCTGCCTCAAGCCGAAGCCATGAATCTGGAGGCATTGGCGATCCGGAAAAAAGCTTTTGGCGACAAACATCCGGACGTGGCGTTTTGTCTCAGCAATCTCAGCACAGTGTACCAGGCGGAAGGCAAAGAGGCCGAAGCGGAAGCCACCATGCGCGCAGCGATCGAGCTTTGGCGGCAGATGTTGGGTGACGGAAGTGCGCCCGAAGCCCAAGTTCTAAACAATCTGGCGTGGCTGATCTGCCAGCAAGGTAAGCTGCTGGAAGCCGAAACGATGGCGCGGCGCTCGCTCGAGATCCGGCGGCGCGTCTTGGGCAACAAGCACAAGGACGTTGCCGAGTCACTTAACATGCTGGCGGTCGTGCTGCAGCGTGAAGGCCTGCTGGATGAAGCCGAGAAGCTGCAACGCGAGCAACTTGAGCTGACGATCGAATTACTCACCGCCAAACATTTCAACGTGGTAACCTCAAAAAACAACCTCGCGTGGGTGCTGCGCAGTCAGCACAAATTGCCCGAAGCCGAGTCCTTGATCCGGGAGGCGCTGGCGCTTCACCGCGAGCTGCAGGGCGCGACGAATAAGGACACCGTGCAGATGCTCCTGAACTTGGCTGCCCTTTGTTCCGAGCAGGGCAAAATGGACGCCGCGGAAAGAGCCAATCGCGAGGCGCTGGCTCACTCCTTCGCAACCTTTGGCGAGGACAACCCGAGGCTGGTGGGGCCGCTCATTTTGCTCGCACGCCTCTTGTGTGACCGGGATCGGCCGGCAGAAGCGGTAACCTTTGCCCGTAAAGGCGTCGCTATCCTCGAAGGCCAACAACCAGCAAAATGGGGTGCGTACCGTGCCCAAGCCGTGCTGGGCCGGTGCCTGGTGGGACTGACAAACTACGCGGAGGCGGAGCCCCTATTGCTCTCGGGCTGTGCGGGCATGGAACGACTTCAGGGTACCGTGCCCCTTGACAGTAAAATGTATCGCAAGGAAGCCGTCCAAAGCCTGATAAAACTCTACGCGGCAACCGGTGACTCAGGCAAAGCCGCCGATTGGAAGCAGAAGCTGACCGAGTTCGACCAAGCAAGCGCAGCGGAAAAGTGATTTTTCATTGATTGGGACCGCGCTGGAATGAGGGGTCAAGCGGGTGGGTTTCCGGCGAACGGGAAGAAAGATGCTTCGGCCTTGCCGCAATTGCCGCGTTCCAGTTTTTCTACCGCAGAAAGAATCTCCAATTTGTTTGTAACCATTTCATTGCTTTCCGGTAGCAGGGAAGTGTGAATAGAAAATTCCAAGGCGGACGCTCAGCAACCAGGTCGTTGCCACGACGCTGTGAACTTTCCCTAAAGCTCAAGGGTCGAGAAAGCGGCAGCCCCCGCAATGGATGCCAAACGGCATACCGCAATAGATCCGGGGGAATCAGGATTTCGAGTCCGGAGATCACTGAGGCAGTGAATCCCGGTCTTGGAAAACGTCCGCAAACAAACAAACAACAAACCAATCCAGGCGTTATCGCCGAAAGAAAACCAGAAACCATGAAAAGTTCAATCATCACTCAGACCAAATCAATCCTCACCAACGGTCTCAAGCCAACGATGCTGGTCGCCGCACTCCTGTTGCTCGGCACGGCTGTGTCCGCTCTGGCCGACGGACGCGACAATGACGCGCCGAAGATCTGGCCGGCGCAATCACACCCGTACGGCAAAGCGTACAACCAATGGTCGGCGGCGTGGTGGCAATGGGCGTTTTCAATTCCCGCGGCTAACCATCCGATGTTGGATTCGACCGGCCAAAACGCCGGAGCCAATCAATCCGGCAACGTCTGGTTTTTGGCTGGCAACATTGGCGGGACCTCGGATCGCTCCGTCACCGTGCCGCCCGGCAAGGCGTTGTTCTTTCCCATTCTCAACACCGCTTATCTGGGTTTCCCCTGCGATGACCGCAACCTGCCGGGTTGCGAGGGGGATCAAGCGCTTGAAGAAGCAAATGACGTCGCTACGTTACTTTCCTTCGTTACTCCCTCGATGGATGGGGCCGCGCTGGCTTGCGAAATCGACGGCGTCCCAGTCCAGCACTTGTCCAGTTACCGCCCGGAATCATCCGCCTGGTACCCGCTCAATTTGGTCGAGGCTAATGTTTATGCTTACCCGGCCGGACTCTACCACCCGTGCGTCGATACGGGTTACTATTTGATGCTCGCGCCGCTCTCCGCTGGTCGCCACACGATTCACTTTACCGGCGCGAACGCCGACGGTTCCTTCCGTGTCAATGTTACCTACCACCTGCAAGTGCTGCGGGATCATCGCCCGGGGCGCGATGGCGATCATCCGGGAGAAGACTGAGGCGACCGAACGCGGGGGCGAGGATCGCTAACCATTCGTCAACGGTTCCCGCAGACGAGAAGAATTGTCGGTGAGGAATCGGCCCCGGTGGCCAGCCAGGCCACCGGGCGAATCCGGAACTGAACTGAACAAAACCAGAGGACGCGACCCGTCCCGTAAATCGAAATGAAACTTATGAAAACGTTACACCTACTCCTGCTCGCCACCGCCGTTAGTCTCTCGTTCTCCTTGTCGCAGGCAACCGCTCAGGCCGACCCGCTGGATTTGTGGTATTCACGCAACTCCGGCACAACCGTTCCGCTGAATGCGAATGCCTGCGGCAACGGCATCTGCGTGGTGGTGGGGAACGACGGCGTAATTCTATCTTCCACGAATAATGGGGTTAGCTGGACGCCGCGCAGTTCCGGGACTACCGCCGTCCTGAACAGCATGGTCTTCGCGGGTAACCTTTTTGTCGTGGTGGGTGATCTGGGCACCATCTTGACCTCGACCAACGGTACTAGTTGGATCCGGCGCACTTCTGGAACCACAGACTTTCTTTATGACGTGAGTTACGGCGCGGGCAAATTTGTGGCCGTGAGCGATACCGGAACGGTCGTGATTTCCGCCAATGGGGTCACTTGGACTGCTCGGAGCGCTGGCACGCTAAGCGTGTATGGCGTCGCCTATGGCAACGGTAAATTCGTAGCAGTCGGAGGTTACCCCACTTGTTTCGTTTGGTGCTTCAACTCCAGCATCGCATACACCTCTGTCAATGCTGTGAACTGGACGCAAGTCAATCCGGGGCCGGGTGTTTATTTGAGTGATCTCGCGTTTGGCAGCGGCCGGTTTGTCGCGGTGGGCGAAGCGGGAACAATCCTCACCTCAACCGACGGGGCGAGCTGGACCCCGCAAACTTCCGGCACCACCGATTTGCTCATAAATGTGGCCTACGGCAACGGCATGTTCGTGGTGGTCGGCGCGCAGCAGAGCAGCATTCTCACTTCCCCGGATGGGGTCAATTGGACGCCGCGCAATTCGGGAACGGCCAGCGGTTTGTTCAACGTCGCCGGTGCTGACGGCAACTTTATGGTCGTGGGCAACTCGGGCACCATTTTGCAATCCAGTTACCGCGGGTCACCGCGGTTATCTACACCGCGGATTTTGAGTGATGGCCGGGTTGAAATACCGGTCACCGGTGAAATGAACCAAGCCTATCGGCTCCAGGGGGCAGCAAATCCGGTCGCCCCGGCGTGGACGGATCTGCTCGACTTTACCCAAACCGAAGAACTGCAAAGCGTGCTCGATTCCGAGGCTGCTAATTATGCGGCCCGTATTTATCGCGTGATCGTGCCGTGAGCATTTGTTCCGGAAAACTGAACCGGCAGGGCGAAAGCTTTCTCCTGATATGCGCGTTACCACGAATTCGCTCCGCGCACCAACTCGTTCTCCTGCCGGGTGGGAATGCCGCACTGTCCAGAAGACCTCGATCCATGAAATCGTAATCGGAAATGAATTTTAAGTTCGGGGATTGCCGGATAAGTGAATTCCGCGCTCAAGAAAAGCAGGTAGCCAAAAAACAAACCAACCCGGGCGCGCGTCCCCGAAACCGAAAGAAAGACAAAATGAAAAAACCAACATTAATCCTGATTAAATCGTTCGGCACCGGCACGCTGATGCCGGCGCTGCTGCCCCTCGCCATCCTGGCGCTTGGCGCGGCAGCGTCGGCGCGGGCTGATGGCTAGGAAAACCGCGGTAACGCCGGGGTGTTCCCGCCGCAAGCGAAAGCTTTTGGCAAGAGCGACGGCGAGTGGGCGGCGACCTGGGTGCAGTGGGCATTGAGCGTCTCCGCCGACCGCAATCAGTTGACCGACACAACACGGCGCATTCGCCGGCGAAAGCCAACATGGCCCAGTGCGGTTCGCGCCAGGCACCTTGGGCGGTTCGGCCGAGCGCTCGTACGCCGTCCCGGCGGGCAAGGCCATATTCGTACCCGTTTACACCTGGATCTTCGGAGCCGCGGTGTACGATTTTGAGCCCACCGTGCCAAGCGTGCCCTTTGTCTTCTGCGACTTGCCGGCTCTGGGCGCGACGAACACCGAGACGGCCGAGGATTTGGAGGTGTACCTTGACGGCGTGGCGCTGAAGCACCTGCGCCGGTATCGCGTCCACTCCCCGGGCCCGTTCAGAATCGTTTATCCGGAGAACTCGCTGCTCAGGGAGCCGGCTGGTAACTATTTCCCCGAAGTCACGGACGGCTACTTGTTGCTGCTCGCGTCCTTGGCGAAAGGCCCGCACGAGATTCGCATTCATGTGCGCGCCCCGGACACGATCTGCGGCTTGATTGAGTTCGATGTCCTTCACCACATTACCGTCACTCGAACCAGTCATGATCTGGATGAAGCCGGTGCTCGGGGCGAAGACTGAACCCGCAGTGCAACACCTCAAGAACTTAGGATTATAGAAAATCAGTCCCCCTGTCGGCCACCTTGCCGGCGGGGGGATTCGGTCACCCGCTCCGACGATTGCGCAGGCGGGCTCGCTGGACGAGATGGGCGAATTTGATTGTCAGCCAGCGCCCCATGGGCTAATCAATGCGCAAACCCAAAGGCACAGCATGGCCACGGATCAACCTGCAGACTCGGAAAATGGGAGCCACGCGGAAGTGTTCGACACCACGCACTGGAGTGTCGTGTTGCGGGCGGGGGAGAGCGATTCGCCGGAGGCGGCCGCCGCCCTCGCGTCGCTGTGCCGCGCGTATTGGTATCCGCTTTATGCCTACGTCCGGCGCCAGGGCCATGATTTTGCGGACGCACAGGACCTGACGCAGGAATTTTTCGCCCGATTGCTGGAGCGCAAGGATCTCCGATTGGCGGACCGCAAACGGGGGCGCTTCCGCACTTTCTTGCTCACATCCATCAAACACTTTCTCATCAACGAATGGAACAAAGCCACGCGTCAGAAACGCGGCGGTGGCTGCACGCTCATTTCACTGGACGCCGAAAAGACCGAGACCCGGTTCCGAGCAGAACCCGCGGACGACCGGACGCCGGACAAGGCATTCGAACGGCGGTGGGCGATGGTCGTTTTGGACCGGGTTTTGGATCAACTCAGGACTGAGTTTGCGACGGCCGGTCAGACGCCCGTGTTCGAAAGCCTAAAGACATCGCTGACCGGTGAGGAAAGCGAATGTTCCTACGCCGAGATCGGTCGGCGCTTGGGGATGACCGAAGGCAACCTGAAAGTGACGGTCCACCGCCTGCGCCGCCGGTACCGCGAACTGTTGCGAAAAGAAATCGCCCTGACGGTGGCGGACCCGGGAAACATTGATGAAGAAATCCGGGAACTCATCGCTGCCCTCAGCAATTGATCGCGAAAGGTTGTAACCTTTTCCCGTTTTCGTTGTAACGAAAGGTGGTGATGCTAATGCAACCAGTCTGATATGCCCACTGAGCCTCAATGTCTGAAGTGCGGAGCGGTCCTGCCCGTGGATGCCCCCGAGGGGCTCTGCCCGCGGTGTCTGATGACGGCGGCGCTGGCGCCGACAAACGTCGCCGCCGGTCAGCCTACGATCCGGGTTGAACCGGCCGAGGAACTCGAGCCGAGCCAGCGCATTGGCCGCTACAAGATTCTCCAAAAGCTCGGCGAAGGCGGCTGTGGCGTGGTGTACATGGCCGAGCAGACGGAACCGGTGCGCCGCAAGGTTGCGCTCAAGGTCATCAAACTGGGGATGGACACCAAGCAGGTCATTGCCCGGTTTGAGGCAGAACGCCAGGCGCTGGCGCTGATGGACCATCCGAATATCGCCAAGGTGTTGGATGCAGGGGCGACCGAGGCGGGCCGGCCGTATTTTGTGATGGAGTTGGTGAAGGGCATCCGGATCACTGATTATTGTGACCAGCAACATCTCACGACCCCCGAACGGTTGGGCCTGTTTACGCAGGTATGTCAGGCCATCCAGCACGCGCACCAGAAGGGGATTATCCATCGCGACATCAAGCCCTCGAATATCCTGGTGACCTTGCGCGACGGGGTGCCCGTTCCCAAGGTGATTGACTTTGGCATCGCCAAGGCAACTGAACAGCCCTTGACCACAAAGACAGTGTTCACGGCGTTCGGCCAGTTTATGGGCACGCCGGCCTACATGAGCCCGGAACAGGCGGAATTGAGCGGGTTGGACATTGACACGCGCAGCGACATCTACGCGCTGGGCGTGCTGCTTTACGAACTGCTCACCGGCAAGACTCCGTTTGACGCGAAGGAATTGTTGCAGGCGGGACTGGATGAAATGCGCCGGCGAATCCGCGAGGAAGAACCCGTGCGACCCAGCACGCGGTTGAGCACGATGGTGGACGCCGATCTGACGGAGGTCGCCCAGCAACGCCGATCCGAACCGGCGAAACTGCCCCGCTTCATCCGGGGCGATCTGGATTGGATCGTGATGAAGTGTCTGGAGAAGGACCGGACGCGCCGCTACGAGACGGCCAATGGGCTGGCCATGGACCTCCGACGCCACTTGAACAACGAACCCGTGGTGGCCTGTCCACCAAGCGCAGCCTACCGCTTCCAGAAATTGGTCCGACGGAACAAACTGGCCGTGGTTGCGGTCTGCGCCGTCGCGACCTCGCTGCTCGTGGGGCTGGGGCTTTCAACGTGGCAGTGGCTCGCAGCGCGGGAGGCGCGCGACAAAGCAGTGGCATCGGAAGCCGAAATGCGAAAGATGATGAACTTTTTTAGAACAACGCAGATAACTCGAACCGTCGCTCCCAAGGAGTTTAATGCCGCCTCAGCCGGTTCATCCAACAACATGCTTTTTTTGGTGCTGCCGGGTGACTCTCGCCTGAAGGGCAAGACCTACGCCCAATGGGCAGCCGCTTGGTGGAAGTGGGGAATGGAACTGCCGAAAACAAATTCTGCGGGCGGAACCCATCCTTGGGATGACTATCCTCGATTCGACCTCGCTAATTCTCCGGCCGCCGCCGTCTGGTTCCTGGCCGCGCCTTTTGGCACGAATCGGCGTAGTTGTATGATGCCTTCAGGAAAAGCACTGTTTTTCGCGTTGATCTGTATGGAGAGCTCCAGCCTTGAGGCCGTGCCCTATCACGGCGACACGGCGAATGATCAAGCCGCGATTGCCCAATACTGGGTGGACCACATGGTTGAAATGTTCTGTGAGGTTGATGGCATCCCACTCTCCAATCTAACCGCCCATCGTGTCCAAAGCCCGCAGATAAGCATCAATGTCCCCGCTCCGTGGATATTGGGTGAGGCTGGCGGAAAAGGGACTTCATCCGGAGATGGCTACTTCGTCTTCTTGGCGCCACTTGCTCCAGGCCAGCACACGCTTCATTACGGCGGCAGTCTGCGTCTTACCAAACCGCAAGACCCGGTCGAAGTGCATGAAAAGATTGATATGACCTACTCCATTACTGTGACTGAGTCGCCGCCGTAACCTATATCTGCCACTTGCAACATGAAACCACGTTCACTATGAAAACATTCGCGATGAAAAAGATGGGGTTCACCTTGATCGAACTGCTGGTGGTCATCGCGATCATCGCCATTCTCGCGGCGATGTTGTTGCCTTCCTTGGCCAAGGCCAAGACCAAGGCACAGACGGCGGGCTGCCTCAGCAATTTGAAACAGCTCGAACTTTGCTGGCAAATGTATGCCCATGACAACAATGACGTGTTGGTGCCAAACAACTCGGTGAATATTTGGGGGGCATTTTCCGCCGGCGCCGCGTGGGCCTTGGCCGACCCAACCGAGACTAACGTCAAGGATGGATTGTTATGGAAGTATAATACCTCCGTCGGTATCTATCGCTGTCCGGCGGATCGCTCCACACTGGCTTACGATGCTGGTGGCAATTTTGACCCCGTCGCTGGCGCGAATGGCGGCACTGGTCCTCTGCGGGCACGAAGTTACAACTTGAGCCTGTCGGTCAACGGCTATCCGGATTTCAACCCGTGGGTGCCCACCAACATCCCGATGTCCAAGAAGTTTACTTCAATCAATGCCCCCAACACCGACAAGTGCCTTGTCTTCATTGACGAAAATGAGTCCACCCTCACCGACTCGGTATTCGGGATGTCGAGCACATATTCTATGACCGTACAGGGTCAAACCATCCCCATTTGGTGGGACATGCCCGCCGACCGACACAATCAGGGAGCCAATCTTTCCTTTGCAGATGGCCACGTGGAGCATTGGAAGTGGAGGGTGCCGAAAATCTATACCACACCATTTCAACCCGTCGCTCCGGTCGAAATGTCCGACTGGCTTCGCCTACAAGCGTGCATTAAGCAATGGGAAGATTGAGACCGAGCATGGCAACACTCACCTCCCCCCGTTCCTCGAGCGGTCGCACAGCGGCGAGGTTTTGAAAACCTTTGCTCGCCCTCTTGGGCGTCGCCGTTCGGTGATTCCCAAATCTCTTGGCGTCCACGCGCAGAGCTCGGTTGGTTACTTTGCGCCTGGGCGTTGAATTCCGACCGAATTGTACCGGCTAAAGGTCGCTACGAGGCTTCACGATACCCTTGGCCATTTGCTTTCGTGTGATTCGTGTATTTCGTGGTTCGAATCGTATGTCGGCTCGACTGCAGATTGTTTGTAACCCCGCCCCAGTTTTGTTGTAGCAAGGAGTTGTAAGCCGGAAAACGTGAGGGCCAGAGGGTCGTTTTCGTTCAAGGCAAGAAACAAAACCAATCCAGGCGCCCCGTCGCCTGAGCCAAGGAAAAACAAAAATGAAAAGTATACAACCAAACCAAATCAAACCGTTCCTCATCCGAGGTCTGATGTCCGCGCTGCTGGTGATGGCAATTCTGTCGCTGGGCGGGGCCTCGACGGCTTGGGCTGACGGCAAAGGCAACGGCGGAAAGCCGCGAATATTCCCACCGCACTCCCATCCTTACGGCAAGAGTTATGGCGAGTGGGCGGCCGCGTTCTGGCAGTGGTCGTTCGCCTTACCCCTCGAAGGACATCCGTTCCTCGATAGTCCCAGCGACCCATATTTTGACTTCAGTGCGAACCAATCGGGAAAGATTTGGTTCTGGTCCTCGCCTGATGGTCCGCTGACGCGCATCGTCACGATGCCCGAGGACAAGGCGCTGTTCCTGACGATTCGAGACGTTGAAACTTCTTCGCTGGAAACCGTAAATTCGGGCTTTCACGGCGAGACCGAGGCCGAGCAGCGCGCAAATTCCAAATGGTTTGCCGACCACATTGTGGACGTGTTTTGTATTATCGACGGGGTGCCGGTCCAGGATCTGCAAGCCTTTCGTTTCTCGACGCCACAGTTTGAGTTCACCGCCCCCACGCCTTGGATTTTTGGTGGCCCGGAGCCAACCGACCCCAACGTTGGCGGAACGGGTACATCCGTGGGCGACGGATATTTCGTGATGGTGGATTCGTTTTCCAAAGGGAAACACACCATTCACTACGGCGGTACTTACCACTTTGAGCCGGGGGAACTCGCCGCCGAGGCGGTGGACTTGCCCCACGATGTGACAATCGATCTCACCGTGGTGCGGAATCATCATCCCCGGCCAGAAGCTGACCATGATGGCAGGGAAGAATGAGCGGCGATGGGCTGAGGCTTGAGCGCATTCGGAGGCTGGGGCTGGTCGAGTGCGGCAGCGGGCCGTCAAGAGAACGATAAAGATTTTAAGTTCGGAAATGTCCAAGGAAGTGAATTCCGTTCTTAAGAAACACGAAAACATAAACAAACAAAATCCAGGCGCGAGTCGCCTGAAATGAAAGACAAACCATGAAGACCACAAAATCACCAACACCAAGGCTCGCGAGCCTGAAACCCGCGCTGCTCATCGCCATTGCGCTCACGCTCTCCGTCACCGCGCCCGTCTGGGCCGGCGGAGGCGACCGTGGTTCGGGAGAGAAAGCGGAGGTCGTTCGCCCGCAGGAGACCTATCGCGGTCTGACCTACGCCGAATGGAGTGCCGCCACGATGCAATGGTCGATGGAACTGCCGCTGGCTGGGCATCCGGCCATTGACAGTCCGGACTTCGATGTGAGTACCGGCCAAAGTGGGAAGGTGTGGTTCCTGGCTGGGCCCTTTGGGACCGTGGAGCGTACCGGGACTATTCCGAGTGACAAGGCTCTATTCATAACGATCGCCAACGCCGAGGCCTCGAGTCTGGAGGCGCCGCCCTTCTACGGCGCTACGGAAGCGGATCGGCGAGCGCAGGCAAAATTCTTTGCCGACCACATCGTGCCGGCCAGTCTGGTCTTCACCGTGGATGGGACGCCGATCCGGCACCTGGAGCGGTATCGCGTCGCGTCGCCGCAGTTTGAATTCATGGCGCCCACGCCATGGCTTTTTGGCGACATCGGTGGGAGTGGCACGTCCGTGGGCGATGGTTATTACGTGTTGCTCGAACCCTTGTCCCGGGGTCTGCATACGATTCATTTCGAAGGCTGGATCCACTTCGACGCAGGAGAGGTGCCGGAGTTCGGTCCGGATCCGTTGGATCTGCCCATTAACACGACCTATCATCTGCGGGTGAAATAATTCCCGCAGGGCAGGCGTACGGACTCCACTTCAAAGTCTGCAGTTGGGGAAGAAATGGAGTCGGGAATTCGTGGCGGATTGTGCTGGCGGCACAATCCGCCTTTTCTTGTCGTCACGTTCCGCGTAACTTGCGCGCATTCTCAGCATCATGCCGAGCGTCTATATCAAAACTTACGGTTGTCAGATGAACGAGCGCGACAGCGAAGCGGTCGCTTCGCAGCTAGTCGCCAAGGGCTACACCCTCGCCGCGTCCGAGCACGTCGCGGATGTCGTGCTGCTCAACACTTGCAGCGTGCGGGATAACGCCGAGCAAAAGGCCATCAACAAGATGGAGAATATCGCCGGCGACATTCGCAAGCATCGGCCCAACGTCGTGCTTGGCTTCCTGGGTTGCATGGCGCAAAGCCGGGGCCAGGATTTGATCGATCGGCTGCCGGACGTGGACCTGGTCATTGGTACCCAGAAATTCCATCGCACCGCGGATTATCTCGACGACATCTTCGCGGGCCGGAGCACCAAGATTGTGGACACTGCGGCAGAGCAGGGGAGTGAGGGCACGATTCGAGAACATCTACTGAACGGCAGCACCAAGGACAAGGCGAAGGCCGTCACGGCATTTGTGAGCATCATGCAAGGGTGCAATCAATATTGCACCTTCTGCATTGTGCCGTACACACGCGGCGAGGAACGCAGCCGAAGTATTGCCGATATTGTGGCGGAGTGCCGCCAGTTGGTGGCGCACGGGGTGAAGGAAATCACCTTGCTCGGTCAGATTGTGACGAGTTATGGAAGGCGGCGATCGAACAGTCGAGAGTCGAAGGTCGAGGGTCGAGAGCCGGAAATCCCGCAGCCCTCGACTCTCGGCTCTCGACTCTTGACCGCGAAATCCCCCTTCGTCCAGCTCATCGAAGCCGTTCACGAAATCGAAGGGCTCGAACGTATCCGCTTCACCTCGCCGCATCCGAAAGGCTATGGCGACGATTTGGTCGAGGCTTACGCGCGATTGCCGAAGCTGGTCGAGAGTGCACATCTTCCCGTGCAAAGCGGCAGCGACCGCGTGCTCAAATTGATGCACCGCGGCTACACGCGGGAACGGTTTCTCGAGATCATCCGGAAGCTCCGCGGGGCCCGACCCGGCATGGGGATTACGAGCGACATCATCGTGGGCTTTCCCGGCGAGACGGAGTCGGATTTCGGCGAAACGCTTTCGTTGTGTTGCGAAGTCGAATTCGACAACGCCTATCTCTTCAAGTATTCGCCCCGCAAAGACACCCCGGCCGCGGCCATGCCGGATCAAATCCCCGAAACAGTCATCGAGGAACGGCACGCGCGCTTGCTGGAAACCATTAACGACATCGGCAAGCGCAAGTACGACGCTTTTGTGGGGCGCCAAACCCAGATCCTGGTCGAGGGGCCGAGCAAGAAAAATTCCGCCCGCATGACCGGACGCACTCGTTGCAACAAGATCGTACTCTTCGACGGGGCCGAACGGCATCGGGGGCAACTCATGGATGTAAAAATAACCCGGACCGGTTCCTTTACGCTCTACGGCGACCCGGCGGTGGTTGGCTTTTGATGATCCGGTCCGGCAGGACGGGCGCGGGCTTGGAAGGGCCACTGACCACGCGGGTGCCGGCCAGCCGGGTGAGGTTATTCTGGGCTGACTAACTTGCTGGTGTTGAGCTTCTGGTAACTTGGCACTTGGAACTTGAAACCCGGAACTCTAGTTTGCGTTGATGTTTCGTCCGTGTATTGACCTGCATGAAGGCCGGGTCAAACAAATCGTCGGCGGCACGCTGGAATCTCCGGCTCGCGGGCTGATGACCAACTTTGTCTCGGACCACAGTGCGGCCTGGTATGCGGAACTTTATCGGAAGGACGCCCTGACGGGTGGTCATATCATCCTGCTCGGGGCGGGTAATGACCCGGCGGCCCGTTCTGCGCTGGCCGCGTACCCGGGTGGATTGCAGCTCGGTGGTGGCGTTAACGCGACGAATGCACGTGGCTGGCTGGACGCTGGCGCCTCGCATGTCATCGTTACCAGCTGGGTGTTTCGCGAGGGCCAAGTGGACCGGGCGCGTTTGTCTGAATTGGTGAAAATCGTCGGCCGTCAGCAACTGGTCCTCGACCTGAGTTGTCGCAAGCGCGACGGAAAATATTTTGTGGTCACCGACCGCTGGCAACACTTCACCGACGTGACGCTGTCCGTTTCCACGCTGGAATCCTTCGGGGACTTGTGTGCGGAGTTCCTGATTCACGCCGTAGATGTGGAAGGCTTGTGCCGTGGCATCGACGGCGAATTGGTCGAGCAACTGGCACGCTGGTCCCCGCTCCCAGTCACTTACGCGGGCGGGGCGAACTCGCTGGCCGATCTTGAGACTGTGACGCGACTAGGGCAGGGGAAAATTGACCTGACTATCGGTTCGGCGTTGGATATTTTTGGCGGCCGCGGGGTACGTTACGCGGATGCGGTGGCCTTTAATCGTAAGTGAAACCGATTGGATCCCGGGCGGGGGCGACCGCGACACGGGTCGTGGTGCGCTGGGCCCAATGATTTCACCACTCGCATTTGCGCCATGAGGTTGTAAACTAAAGCCCGTTGATGGCTCAAATTCCTTTGGTTGCGGGTTAACCTGACAGCGTACTACAAAATGATTATGCGCCCCATTGCTCTGTCGCTGTTGATCGGTTCCGGCCTGATCGGTTTCCTTTCTTCGCCGCTTCAAGTTGGGGCGGAAGTAATCCTCGGCGAGCCTCCCACGGCCCCCGCTGATGCCTCGGGGTTGCCGATAAAAATTTCCCGCCAGAGTGTGACTGGCGGATTCACCGTCAACGCCAATTCCCGCGAACAAGTCCGTTCCTTTTACAACGCGGTTTACACTGCTTCGGACCGCGTTCCGATGCAGACCACGGCCGATGTCGCCACTTGCACACCGGGCACAAACGCCACCGCCTACCAGGAAGCCGTGCTGCGGCGGATCAATTGGTTTCGCGCGATGGCTGGGATTCCCGCGGCCGTGACCTTCAATGCCGCCGAAAGTGCCAAGGCCCAGGAATCCGCCGTGATCATGTCGGCCAATAACGCGCTGAGCCATCATCCGCCCTCGTCCTGGTCGTGCTATACGGGCAACGGCGATAATGCCTCCTCCAATTCCAACATTGCGATTGGCAACGCCGGGGCGGACGCGATTACGGCCTATATCTGGGACTTTGGCGCGAACAATAACGTGGTTGGCCATCGTCGCTGGCTGCTCTATCCGCAAACGCAAGTCATGGGGACGGGCGACGTGCCGGACACCCTTGGCTTTAATTCCGCCAATGCAACGTGGGTGTTTGACGGAAATTATGGCGGCCCGCGTCCGGCGACGCGCACGCCTTATGTGGCGTGGCCCCCGGCAGGTTTCCTGCCCTATTCACTGGCCTATCCGCAGTGGTCGTTTGCCCTGACGAATGCCAATCTCAGCGCTGCCACGGTGACCATGAAAAGCAACGGCGTCGCTGTGGCCGTGAGTTTACAACCGTACGTGATAAATTATGGCGAAAACACTTTGGTTTGGGTACCCATGGGACTCGACTTCACCAGCGAAGGTACGGCCTTTCCTTTCAGCGGTACGGACACGGTTTACACGATTACCGTGACCAATATTCAATACAGCACCATCACGACCGGGTTCACTTATTCGGTGACGCTGTTCGATCCCTTCCAGCCGGGAGCGGATTACTCGCCGCCGACTATTTCAGGATCCTTGACCCCGGCCGTGGGGCAGGCTAACGCTTACACCTTCACCCCGATCACCAATGCGAGCAGCTACGAGTGGCGCGTTTCCCAGCCTAGCGCCTATTTTCTGAATGACGGAGCGGAGAATGGGTTGATCAATTGCACGGCGGACACGACCGCCGGGTATGCGGTGCAGGACGCCAGCGTTCATGCAAATGGGAGCTATTCCTTTCACCTCGCGCATCCTTCGCCGCCAACCGATCAGTTCCTGCGTCTGAATCAGCCATTTGTTCCCGCAACGAACGCGATCCTTTCGATCAAAAGCCGGCTCGGCTATGCTGGAGGGGCGCAGGTGGCTCGGGTTCAGGTTTCCACTGACAGCGGATCGAGTTGGACGGATATTTATAGCCAGGTTGGCTCCGGCGGAGCGGGCGAGGCTGCATTCACGCTGCGAACTTTCTCCTTGGGCACTTATGTAGACAAGGAAATCCGCCTTCGTTTCAAATACGAAATCGGCGTTGGCTCTTATTATTCGCAAACCTCGGCCGGGGTCGGTTGGTACCTGGATGATATCGCCATCACCAATGCCGAAGTGTGGACCGTTCTCAGCACCAATTCGGTGATGGCAACCAACTTTACCTTCACTCCGTCACAAGCGACCAATTACAACCTGGATGTCCGCGCCTACATTTTCACCGAGTTCCCTTTAAGTTGGGGGCCGGTCAAGCAGGTTGCGGCCGTCTCGCCACCGCTGGTGCTCACGATGAGCCAACCCGTGGTGAGCGGCGGCCAGGTTCGGCTCGACTTTGCCACCACCGGCTTTGCCAGTTTTAAACTCCTGCAAGCCGACCAAATAACAGGGGCGTGGACGACCAACACAACGGCGACCCTGACGACCAACCTTGCGGGGAGTTCCTATCGCTTCACGACGCCCGTTGGGCCCAACGCCCGGTTCTATCGTATCCAATCGCCGTAACTTCCTTCAGCTGGGAGTAGGGAGGTATTGCTGCAGGTGTTGCTGCGCCCGCCGCCAACCTTCGCGTTCGAGCTTTTTGCCCGCCAGCGGTGCTTTCGCATCGGCGGGATGATCCTTAAAGACCGGATCATGATAGCTTTCGATGTTCAGGTCCGAATCGTAACCGGCGCGGATCAATTCATGAATGATCTCCGACCAGTTCGCCTGACCGAAACCGGGTAGCCGATGTTCCGCCACCCCTGGATGACACAGGCCATAGGTGGCCAGCAACTCGCGATGGAGGAAGGCGTCTTTGGCGTGGACGTGAAAGACTTTGGCGCCGAATTTGCGCAAGTTATCCACCGGATCAATGAATTGACACAGCAAATGGGCGGGATCCCATTCGAGGCCGATGTTCGCGCATTGGGTCGCGTTGAAAAATCGTTCCCACATCGCGGGCTGGCCGAAAATGTTGTAGTGCATCACCGGGAGATGAAACGGGCCCTGCGGACAATGTTCAAAGGCCAGGCGCACGCCGTGATCAGCGGCGTAGTGCGCGATCGGCTCCCAGAAGGCCACAATTTGGGGCAGAAAATTCTCCAACGGCTCATACACGGGATTGCCCCCGCGCGAATGGATCGTGGTCTGGATGACGGCCCCGGGAAAGCTCGCTACCGTCTTGATGTCGAGCAGGGCGGCAACGTCAATCGCCCGATACAGCACGGTGCGGGCGGACTCGAGCTGCGCCGGATCGAGCGGATTACGGTAATAGGCCCCGATGGCGGAGATTCGCACTTCGCGCCTTTGGGCTTCCGCGCCAAACCGCTCAGAATCCTCGCGCCAACGCTCCTGCCCGGGAGCGGCAAAGCTTTGGTCGAAGCGCAGCCATTCGATCGAGCCGAAGCGGTTTTGTTTCGCCCAGTCGAGCAATTCGACGTCCGCCTCCGTGGTAAATCCGATTCGCATTGGCCACCATGGTAAGGTGGCGGCGCGCGGCGAAAAGATTTTTTGTGCGGTTTTCGCTTCGGTGGGTGCTACAACTTGAAATGAACATGATCGAGGATGCTGAACTGCTTCGTCGCTTTGCCAAGTCGCGTGCCGATGCTGTTTTTGCCGAACTCGTGCGGCGGTATCTGAACTTGGTCCATTCCGCGGCGGTGCGCCAGGTGGGCGGCGATCATCACTTGGCCGAGGAGGTGACGCAAAGCGTGTTCATCGATCTGGCGCGCAAGGCCGATTCACTTTTGGAGCGACCGGTTTTATCGGGTTGGCTTTACACCAGCGCTTATTATGCGGCGGCCAAGGCCGTCCGCGGTGAACAGCGGCGGCGCGTCCGGGAACAGGAGGCTCAGCTCATGCGACAATCCAACGCCAGTCTTGGGACGGAGCTTCAATGGGAGCAACTACGTCCGGTGCTCGACGCCGTGATGCATGAACTTCCGGAGCGGGACCGGGAGGCCATCCTGCAACGGTACTTCGAGGGGAAGCCGTTTCAGCAAATCGGGGCGAAATTTGGCCTGACCGAGAATGCGGCACGGATGCGGGTGGAGCGGGCATTGGAAAAGTTGCGAACCCGGCTGGCTACGCGCGGCGTCGCTTCCACGAATTCCGCGCTGGCGACGGTGTTGGGTGCGCAAACAGTTTTGGTCGCGCCCGCCGCACTGCTGGCCACGGTGGTGGGAGCTTCGTTGGCGGCGGCGGCAACCACGGGCGGAACTGCGGCGGTGGGGAGTGGAATGGCAACGGCCAACCTGAAGGTGGCGATTTCGCTGGCCTGCGTGTTAGGGGCGGTGGTGGCGTTGTTCTTGCAGCACCAAAAGCTAAATCAGTTAGGAGTGGAAAACGCCGCTTTGCATTCAATGCGACCAACCAGTGGCGGGTCCCCTCCGGAATTATCGCCGCTATCCCCGTCTGACCTGGAAGAGTTGGGGCGGTTGCGACGCGAACATCTGGAATTGCTCCGGCTGCGCGGCGAAGTGGGCCGCTTGCGGCGGGAGATCGCAGATGCAAGAGCGAAAACTTCCAGCGCCGTGCGCAAGGAGGCTTCCGAGAATTCGACCGAGGAGCAGCCAGCGGCGCAAATCAATATCAAGGCGCGTTTTGTCAGTGGTTCGACAGCTGACTTGGCGGTCTTGGGTGTATCCGGCGAAGGGGAGACCAGCCTCTTGGACGCGAATCAAATGAAGGTACTGGCGAGAAAAATTGAGGAATCGCAATCGCTCCAGTTGCTCAGTGAGATGAGTGTCACGACGCTTTCCGGGCGGGCGGCTCAAATCAGTTCCGCGGAACCGGTGACCAATAGCAACGGCATCAAAGCGGTTGGCCCAGTCCTCGATGTGCTACCATTGGTGGGAGCGGACGGTCGAACTATTCAACTTACCTTGATCGGGCGCCTTGAAGATACGTACCGAGTGAAGGATGACGGCACGTTGCGCCTACCGTTCATGGCTGACACCAACCAGGCCACGAGCGCGGTGGTGTGGGACGGCCAAACTATCGCGGTGTTCAAGAAATCGGGTGACCAGCATTTTGTAATGTTGGTTACTCCCACGCTGATCGATTCCGCCGGCAACCAAATCCATGACTCAACGGGAGAGCCGACCAGCGCGCCAAAACTGCTCCAGCCCTGAATTGGCGCGCGCCGGGTAGTGATGCGCTTTTACCTCAGGTGCATGCCTTGGCTCGGCGATTGCCGCTTAAGCACCGACCCTTGCAAACTTTCTCCGTCGGCTCCGCTGCGGATTTCGCCAACTAGTGTTGATGCATTCATCCTCTGTTCGGGTCCTCTCCTGCGCCGCCGCCGCACGGTTTCTATCGCCATCCAGCAGGGAATCGCGCAAGCTTTGCGCCCCGTGGCGGCCCATGGGCCGGGAGTTGGATGCGCAATGAAACCCTCCGCTTTGATTATCTTGCTGGTCTTGAATTTCTTCTGGGCGGCCACCTTGTCCGCCTACAAGGTGCTGGGCGAATCGCTTAGCGTCGGTGGTATCGTCACGTTGCGCTTCGGGATCGCCGGCCTAACGCTGCTGTTGCTCTGGCCGTGGCTGCCGGGAAAAGCACCCCGGGGCCGAGCTCTGCTCGTGACGGGTGGCATGGGGCTGATCGTCTTTACGCTGGGCCATCGATTGCAAGTGTTCGGCAACAGCCGGAGTCTGGCGTCGAATACCGCAGTGCTGACGGCGATGGAGCCGCTCGTGGCGGGAATTGCCGCCGCGCTGTTTCTGCGCGAACACATCGGGCTCCGTCGGAGGGTAGGCTTTGCGTTTGGGTTGCTCGGGGTATTGTTGTTGAATGGCGTCTGGCGAAATGATTTTCAGTGGGTGGGCCTGGGAGCGAGCCTGATCTTTGTGTCCTCATTCATTTGCGAAGCCGCGTTTTCGATCATTGGCAAGCCCCTGATCGCCCGCGCCGGTCCGGCGAAGGTGGTGGCGCTGAGTTTGTGGGTGGGCACGGCGGCCAATCTTTTGATCGATGGCCGTCAAACACTTGGGGCGGCAGTGGCGCTGCCGGGGTGGCAATGGATACTGGTCCTGGTCCTGGCGTTGGTGTGCACTGCGTTTGGTTACGTGTTTTGGTTCTTGGTCATCCGGGAGGGCGAGGTGAACGTGGCGGCCTTGACGATCTACGCCCAACCTGTTTTCGGCGTGCTGATGGCGCGGGTATGGCTCGGCGAGCAACTACACTGGGGGCATCTCTGGGGCAGTTGCGCCATTGTTCTTGGGCTGTTGATCGGTCTCTGGCGCGAGATTTAGTCTTTTGGGAAGGCCACGGTGGCTAGTCCGTTTTGATTTCGTCGAAGCGGGCATGAGTGAGATCCAATTGGTAAACCATGCCTTCGTAACCCACCGCATAGATGTGGCCCGCTTCATCGGTCCCGAAGGAGACGAGTCCTTGTGGAAGGCTGCCGATCTGATGAACCGTGGTCAGCGTGCCGTTTTCCTGAGTCAAACCAAAGATGCGTTTGGAACCGTAATCACCAAAGAGGTACACACCATAGAAACTGGATTGTTTGTCGCCGCGATAGACCAGGCCGCCCGTCACCGAGATACCGTATTTCCGTTTGTAAGCAAAAACGGGCGGCGTGAATATCCTTCCTTCCTTACGATACTGGTTCGAGAAAGGTTCAAACCCCTCGAACACATTCCACCCATAGTTCTCGCCGCGATGCACGATGTCCACCTCCTCCACCCGATCCTGCCCCACATCCGCGAGCCAGAGATCGCCCGTGACGGGATCAAAACTGAAGCGCCAGGGATTGCGGAATCCGTAGGCCCAAATTTCCGGCCGGGCGTCGGTCCGGCCCCGGAACGGATTGTCGGCGGGAATCGCGTACGCCAGGTCGCCTTCCGTGCGGTCAACGTCGATGCGCAGCAACTTGCCGAGTAATAGTTGGAGATTCTGGGCGTGGCCATTGGGATCGTTATGCGGGCCGGTGTCACCCATGACAATATAGAGAAAGCCATCCGGCCCAAATCGCAGGCAGCCGCCGCTGTGATCCTCGGCCACGCTCACGATTTTCAACACCCGGCGCGGCGGTTGGCCCGAGTCGTCTTTGAAATTCGCCGCGAATTGTTTCTCAACGATGAGCGTGGCCACTTTGCCTTGCTCGAACACCTGATACTTGAGGTAATACTTTCGATTTTCGCGAAACTTGGGATGGAAAGCCAGGTCGAGCAAACCGTTCGGTCCCCGCTCGCTAAACACTTCCCCCGTGAGATCGCTGAATACGTTTTTTTCCTCGCCGAGGGCGGTTTTCTCCATCCGCCAGATCATCCCCTTCTGATGCAGTACCAGGAACACATTGCTCCAACCGGGCACTTGGTGGAAGGCCGTCAGCCCGGTTTGCACCCGGGAGCGCGGCAGTTTGAGGTCCTGGGAGAAAAAGGGCCGGACGGCGACTGGTTGCGCGAGCTGGGGGATGAGGTCGGGCATGCCGTGGTTGCTAACGAGCGTGGACTCGGGCTGCCGCAGCGTCGTCAGAAATTCCACGAGATCGGTGAATTCCTGCAGCGACAGGCCAGCCTGCAATCCTTCTGGCATGAGCGAGACGGTGCTGCCTCGTTGCTCCTGGATGTCAGCTGCCGGGATGACCACCAGTTTGCCGTCCGCGCCCATGAGTTGCATGCTGGCGTCCGTGACCTGTTTGAGGACGCCTTGGTATTCCACGCCGGTTTTCGTTTTCACGACCATGGTGCCATAGCCCGGGGAAATGGTGGCTGACGGCATCAGCACGGCGTCCACGAGATCGCGGCGTCCGAACTTGTCCCCCACCGCAAAAAGGTCCGGCCCGGCTTTGCTGGCGCGGCCATCCACCGAATGGCATTTCGCGCAGGCGAGCTTCTGTTCGTCCGCGAACAGCTGGGCCCCGCGCGCGACATCGCCCTCGTGGGTCAGCGCCTGTTTGCGGTATTCATCCAGGCTCGGTAGCCGGGCGGGAACTTGGGCCGCACTGGAAAGCGCGGCGACCCAGAAAAACCCGAGTAATAGCGGGCAAACATGGACGGGCAGGGTGGCGGTTTTCAATTGAGCGGCGAGAGTGAAGATTTTTTCGGTCAGGGTCAAGTCCTCGACTGATCCTCTGTCGCTTAGTTTTCAAAACCGGAATATTTTGTAGTCTCGGCGTGTGAATGCCTCGCGAATTCCATGGGCTGAATCCAAACTATCCGATTGGAGGTTGAGCAACGGTTCCGTTCGAAGCTAGGGCGACGCCTGGTATTTCAACAGAAACGCTCGCCGCTTCTCCGCGAAGACCTTTAGATTTATTGGCTGGCCGCGACTAGGAGCACCGGGACCGGTGGAAGCCGGGCTCTCACCAGCGATGCCATTCAAAAAATCCTCGGTGGAATCCAGCTTGCGCGTATCAGCTTTCACGGCGTCGGCGATGAGCGCTTGATACTGCTGCGCCAACGGGCCGAGTCGGTTCCAATCCAGCCATTTCCCGGCGATCTCCTGGACGTAACCCAGGTAGCGCGTCCGCAGTGAAGACACGGCAAGAATTTTTGAAAGCATCGGCTTGCTCTCATCGTTGACCGCGACCAGAGGATCGAGTTCGACCCCAACACCGCCCGGACCACGCGGGCTCCTTCCGCCGCCCGGGCCGCCCGGCCCACCGGGCCCACCCCCCGGACCGCCGAAGTTGGGGCGCGGCAAAGTGGTGTTTAGACCGTGGCGAAGGTTTTCTTCATTCAGTTCACCACGTTTCTCTATATCCCAATCGGCAAACCATTTCGCAAAGGTGTCGGCCAGTTCAGCCCGAGTCAGGGAGCCGTCCTTATCCGTATCGGTGAGAGTAAAAAGCGCCGGGCCAAGAAACATTGCTGGGCCGAACCTTCCTCGACCACCGCCAGGCCGTTGGCGGTCCGCCGGTGGCCCTCCGCCGGGAGGACCAAACTCGGGCGGTGGCAGCACTTGATCCAGATTCCTGATGAATCGTTCCTGACTTAACACTCCGGATTTATCGGCATCGAGCTTGTCATACCACACGTTCGCCAACGCCGTGAACTCATCCTTGGAAAGTTTCTGGTCGTGGTCCTTGTCGGCCTGAGCGAGGATTTGCGGGGCCAAAAACATGCCTGGACCAAACCCACCCGGAC